>NZ_FNSA01000003.1:618540-927810 GCF_900104775.1 Tsukamurella tyrosinosolvens | reverse complement strand
CCGGAGAGGAGGCGACCGTCTGCTCCCACAGCGGGCGGAACTGGAACCAGCCGGCGATGTCGCCGCCGACCTGCGAGTGGGTGAGCCGCGCGGTCGCGGGATCGATCTCGTGCGGCGTCCCGGCGGCCATGGCGAGCAGCTGGGCCTGGCAGGAGCGCTCCATCGTCACGAACCACCAGGCCGCGGACGACACCGAGCCGCCGACGGTGATGAGCCCGTGATTCTTGAGGATCGCGGCCTTGTAGTCGCCGATCGCCGCCGCGACCCGCTTGCCCTCGACGGTCTCGTTGACCACGCCCGCGTAGTCGTCGTAGATGCCGTGGTCCTCGTAGAAGGCGCAGGCGTCCTGCGTGAGCGGCGCCAGCGGGATGCCCAGCGACGAGAACGCCTTGCCGTGCACCGAGTGCGCGTGCGCCGCGGCCACGGCGTCGGGCCGCGCGTCGTGCACCTGCGCGTGGATGACGAACGCGGCCCGGTTCACCGGCCGCCGCCCGTGCACGACGACACCGTTGTGATCCACGCAGATCAGGTCGGAGACGCGGATCTGGTTGAAGCTCATGCCGAACGGGTTCACCCAGAACAGCCCCGGATCCTCGGGGTCGCGGGCGGTGATGTGCCCGGCGACGCCCTCGGAGAAGCCCAATCGCCCGAAGACGCGGAAGGCCACGGCGAGGTCGCGCTTGCGCTGCTCGCGCTCCTCCGCCACCGACAACCCCATGGGCGGCAGCGGCAACTCGGCGTTCTCGGGCATCGGCCCGACGGCGGCCTCGAGCAGCGGTAGGTATTCGGCGGGCACCTGCATCGACATCTCCTCCGGCGGTCCGGCGCGGCGCGCGCCGAGGGAGCGGAAACGGCGAACGCCCCCGGGGTCATGATTCACCCCGGAGGCGTTCGCTACGCGCGGATCAGTGGAAGAAGTGGCGCGTCCCGGTGAAGTACATCGTCACGCCGGCCTCGGCGGCCGCCTCGATGACCTCCTTGTCGCGGATGGAGCCACCCGGCTGCACGATGGCCTTCACGCCCGCGTCGATGAGGATCTGCGGACCGTCGGGGAACGGGAAGAAGGCGTCGGACGCGGCGACCGAGCCCAGCACCCGGTCGCCCGCGCGGGTCACGGCGAGCTGCGCCGAATCGACGCGGTTGACCTGCCCCATGCCCACGCCCACGGAAGCACCGCGCGACGCCAGCAGGATCGCGTTCGACTTCACGGCGCGGCAGGCGCGCCAGGCGAATTCGAGGTCGGCGAGGGTGGCCTCGTCGGCGGGCTCGCCCGCGGCCAGCGTCCACTCCTCCGACGCATCGCCCGCGGCGTCGATCGCGTCGGACTGCTGCACCAGCAGGCCGCCCGTGATCTGCTTGATCTCGGTGCTCAGCACCGGCGGCTCCGCGAGCAGGACGCGGATGTTCTTCTTGCGCTGCAGTACCGCGACCGCACCGTCGGCGTACGCGGGCGCGATGATGACCTCGGTGAAGATCTCCGAGACCTGCTCGGCCATCTCCAGGCTGACCTCGCGGTTGGCGGCGATCACGCCGCCGTAGGCGGAGACGGGGTCGCACGCGTGCGCCTTGCGGTGCGCCTGCGCGACGTCCTTGCCGATCGCGATGCCGCACGGGTTGGCGTGCTTGATGATCGCGACGGCCGGCTCGTTGAAGTCGTACGCGGCGCGCCAGGCGGCGTCACCGTCGGTGTAGTTGTTGTAGCTCATCTCCTTGCCGTGCAGCTGCTGCGCCTGCGCCAGCCCGGACTTCGCGCCGCCCACGTAGAGCGCCGCACCCTGGTGCGGGTTCTCGCCGTAGCGGAGCACGGCCTCGCGGGTCCAGGTGCCGCCCATCCACGACGGGAACTTCTGGTCGGGTTCGGGCGCCACGACGCTCGTCATGTACGAGGCGACGGCCACGTCGTAGTCGGCGGTGTGCCGGAAGGCCTTCGCGGCGAACGCCTTGCGCTGCTCCAGCGAGAAGCCGAGGCGCGCGCTGTCGATCACGGAGCCGTAGTCGTCGGGCGACACCACGACCGCCACCGACGGGTGGTTCTTGGCGGCGGCGCGCACCATCGACGGTCCGCCGATGTCGATCTGCTCGATGCACTCGTCCTCCGAGGCGCCGGAGGCGACGGTGTCGGTGAACGGGTAGAGGTTCACCACGACCAGCTCGAACTTCTTCACGTCCAGCTCGCGCAGCTGCTCGACGTGCTCGGGCAGGCGGGTGTCGGCGAGGATGCCGGCGTGGATCTTCGGGTGCAGGGTCTTCACGCGGCCGTCGAGGCACTCGGGGAACCCGGTGACGTCCTCGACGCGGGTCACGGCGACGCCGGCGTCGGCGATGGTGCGCGCGGTCGAGCCGGTCGAGACGATCTCGACGCCCGCCTGGGCCAGGCCGGTGGCCAGCTCCACCAGGCCCGACTTGTCGTACACGCTGATGAGCGCGCGCTTGATCGGGATGTTGCTGCTCATGGAATGGTGACCTTTCGTCCATCCGTGCTGTAGCCCTGGCGGGCGACTGCGGCGACGACCTCTGTCAGAAGCCGGCGCTCAACGACCTTGATCCGTTCGTGCAGGGTCTCCTCTGTGTCCCCCGGCTGCACCGCGACCGCCTCCTGCGCGAGGATCGGTCCGGTGTCGAGCCCCGCGTCGACGAGATGCACGGTGGAGCCGGTGAGCTTGACTCCGTGCTCGAGGGCGGCGGGAACGGCGTGGGCGCCCGGGAAGGCGGGCAGCAGCGCGGGGTGCGCGTTGATGACGCGGCCTCCGAACGCGGCGAGGAAGGCGGGGCCGAGGATCTTCATGAAGCCGGCCGCGACCACCAGGTGCGGCTCCAGCTCGCCGACGGCGGCGGTCAGCGCCTCGTCCCATGCGGCCCGGTCGTCGTAGGCGCGCACGGGCACCTCGGCCGACTCGATGCCGGCGGCCGCGGCGATCTCCAGGGCGCGGCACGACCGGTCCGCGACGACGCCGACCACGGATCCGGGGTACCCGGGTGCCGCCGCCGCGGCGAGCAACGCCTCGAGCAGCGAACCGGTGCCGGACGCCAGCACGACGATCCGGGCGGGCGCGCACGGCGGCACGACCGTGGGGCTGGGCGTGGTCAGGATGCACTCCATCGCAGAGGGACGATTCGGCAACAGCCTAGCGCCGCGCCCGGGTACTACTGCCCGAAGGTGTAGCTGTCGAGTTCCTCGATGTCTGCTATGTCGCGCTCGCGCTTCGTGGCGGCGGGCCCGACGGGCTGCCGGGAGACCGGCCGCACCTCCTCGGTGGGCTGGTCGGCGAGGGCGTCGAAGTCGCCGGTGTCGGCCGCGTCGTCGTCGGATTCGGGCCGGTCGTCGTCGTGCTCGTCGCGCTCCGCGGGCTCGATCTCCACGGTCACGCCGTCGTCGATCACGTCCGCCTCGTCGGCGTAGGTGGTGTAGCCCGACGGTGCCTCCTCCTCGGCGCGGCGCGCGGCGCGCACGGCGCGGGACTCGCCCGCCTGCTGCAGTACCAGCGCCGCCAGCACGCCGACGAGGCCGATCCAGCCGAGGGTGAAGCCGAAGACCTGCAGCAGGTCGGCACCGGCGTAGCCGAAGCCGCCGAGTTCGCCGCCGGCGAGGAACGCGGCCACGGCGAACCCGGCCGCCGAGAGCGCCGCGGTCGCGGCGACGGCGGTCACCGTCGGCCCGAGGTCGAGGGAGCGGGCGGCGCACCGTCGGCCCACCCGGACCGCCACGAAGGCGGGCACGGCGAGCAGGGGCAGCAGGTACCAGGGCGACGGGCCCTGGGGCAGCACCGCGAGGATCGGGATGCCGGGCGCGCGGCCGGGGACGGCGGAGAAGACGCTCATCGAGATCGGGCCGAGGTCCACGGTCGCGCCGAGCGGCAGCGCGGCGGCGCTGATGACCGCGTTGGGCAGGTACAGCAGCGAGAGCAGGACCAGCGAGACCATGCCGACGCCGTCGTTGCCGGAGCGGACGAGCTCGAACACGGTCTCCCAGCGGATCACGAGGCGGACCACGACGATGGCCAGCCCCACGGCGCCGAAGGTGAGCAGCGCGCGGCCGGCGAGGCGGGCGCAGTCGTCGACCCATGTGGGGACGTGGAGGAAGCGCGCGACGTCGCGCCAGTAGGCGGGTGCGAGGCCGATCAGAGCGGCGCCGAGGTGCACCGCGACGGTCGCGACGAAGGCGGTGAGCGGCGGCGGTGTGCCGATCGTGAACCGCCCCGCGGCGTCGTTGACGACGGCCAGCGCGATGGCGGTGAAGAGAGCGGGTCCGGCGATCGCGCACAGCAGCACGGAGCGCAGGTCCGCGAGCGGGCGGCCCTCGCCGCCGGCGCGGCGCGCGGCCCGGGCGACGCCCGCGACCAGCGCGATCGTGGGGATCAGGGGCAGCACCCCGAGGGTGATGTCGCTGATGGTGACCGGCACCTGGTGCACGGCCAGCCACAGTCCGGCGACGGTCGGGGCGATGGCCCCGAGCCCCGTCGACGTGGTGAGCAGGACCACCACGCCCACCAGCAGGGTGGACGCGAGGGTCACGAGCGACGGCCCGAAGGCCATCACGAACAGCGGCCGGGTCTCGCTCGGGCCCGGCCCGGCGGCGCGCGCTGAGTCGATCATCTTCACCACTGTGACATCGCAGTGGCCGATGGTGGCTCAGGCGCGCCGCTGGCGGGGACTACTGACCCTGCGGCTTGTTCTCGTCCTCGGACGAGTGCGAGCCGTACTGCGGCGTCGACGGGCTGCCGAACGCCTGCGTGCTGGCGGTGGAGGCCTGGCCGAAGGCGGTGGTCACCTCGTCGCCGGAGGCCGAGGCGCCCGGGTTGGACGGTGCGCTCGACGGGAAGCCCGTCGTGGCCGGGGCCGCGGGGGTCGACGGGGTCGAGGCGGGAGCCTGGTAGCCCGACGAGGCCGGCGCCTGGTAGCCGCCGTAGGAGGGCCACTGCGACTGGCCCTGCGCCTGCGGGGCCTGCTGCTCCTGCTGAACCGGGGCCGCGGTCGGGACGGCCGGGTTCGACGGGGCCGACGGCGCGTCGGTGGCCGGAGCAGCGGTCGCGGCGGGGGTCGCGGCGGCGTCAGCCGTCGCGGTCTCCGCGGCGGCCGGGTTCTTCACGATGCCCGCGTCAACGAGCACCAGCACCACCGCGGCGGCCGCGGTGAACAGGGAGAACGCGAAGGCGATCCAGAATCCGTAAGCGAGATCGGTCCAGGTGAAGAGGCCGAAGAGCAGCGAAACGAAGGCACCGAGCGCCAGCGCCGCGGCCGGCGTGCGGCCGGTGTTGCCGCGGGCGATGAGACTCAGCCCCGCCGAGATGCCAGCGACGAGCGCCAGGGTGAGACCGATCAGCGCGCTGTGCTCGAAGCCGTTGACGCTGATCGTGGTCGAGCCGAGGCCGATCTCGCGCTCGGCGAACGTCAGGAAGCCGAGGAGGAAGGTGATGACACCCAGCGCGGCGGTGGCGATGGACAGCACCAGCGCAAGGTCCAGCGGCTTCGACGGCGCGGCCGGGGCCTGCGGGAAGCCGCCGTACTGCTGGCCGTAGCCCTGCTGCTGCGGGTAGCCCTGCCCGTACCCCTGCTGGCCGTAGCCCTGCTGCGAATAATCGGGCTGCTGGCCGTAGCCCTGCTGCGCGGGCTGCTGACCGTAGCCGCCCTGCTGGGCGGGCTGCTGCGCCGGCTGGCCGTAGCCCTGCTGGCCCGGCTGACCGAATCCTTGCTGGCCGTAGCCCTGCTGCGAGTAATCCGGCTGCCCGTAGCCCCCCTGGCCCGGCTGCTGCCCGTACCCTCCACCTGAGTAGGTCATGTTCTTCTCCCCGAAGGTCGACGCGGCTCCGCACGGAGCCAGTACGCCACCACCCTATACACGGACTCCGACGTCAACGGGATTCAGCTCATCGAGTGTGCTGGTCCACGACGGTGAGCAAGGCGCGCGCCGCCGGGCTCAGCAGCTTCGAGTGCACCAGCAGCTGGGAGCGGGTGGGGCCGTCGACGAGCGGCACGACGGCGAGCCCGGCACCGTCGGGCACCGTCTCCCGCGCGGCCGTCCCGACGCACAGCCCCGCGGCGATCAACTCGAGCATGGTCTCGGACCGGTCCACCTCGAAGGCGACGGTGCGCCGCACGCCGGCGCGCTCGAAGGCCTGGTCGGATTCCGCGCGGCCGGCGCCGCCCGCGGGGTAGTCGGCGAACGGGCGGTCGGCGGTCGCGGCGAGGGTGAGGGGACCGTCGACCCGCTCGGCCTCGGGCACGACGAGGACGAGGTGGTCGACGGCGAGCCGCCGGGCGACGACGCCGGCGGTGGAGAAGCCGTCCGGGACGCCGAGAAGAGCCAGGTCGACGGTGCCGGTACGCACGTCCTCGATGAGGGTCTCGCTGGCGCCGCTCCGCAGCCGGACGGTCGCGTCGGGGTAAGCGGCGCGGTACGTGCGCAGGACGTCGACCACGTCGAAGGCGGTGAAGGTGGGGATCATCCCGACGGTGACGGTGCCGCGGACGCCGCCGAGCGTGGCGGCCACCTCGTCGGCGGCGCGTTCGGTGGCGGCGAGCGCGGCGCGGGCCTGCGGCAGGAAGGCCTCCCCCGCCCTCGTGAGCCGGACGGACCGGTTGGTGCGGTCGAACAGCCGCGCACCGAGCTCCTTCTCCAGCGCCGCGACGCGGTGGCTGAGCGCGGACTGCACGACGTGGCAGCGCTCGGCGGCGCGCGTGAAGTTCAGCGTCTCGGACACCGCGATCACGTACCGCAGCTGCTGCAGCTCCATCGACCATCTCCCTGACAGATCATTCGATCGAAATCATACGTTGGACGCATGATGCGCGGGCGACGACAGTAGAGACATGACCACCACGTCACCCCGCCCCACGACAGCCGGCAGCGGACTCCTCCGCCTCATGGCGGTCGCCACCGGACTGTCGGCGGCGAGCCTGTACGTCGCGTACCCGATCCTGGACCTGCTGCGGGACCACTTCGGGATGTCCGACACCACCGCGGGCCTCCTCGTGACGGTGGCGCAGGCGGGCTACGCCGCCGGGCTCGTCTTCCTGGTGCCGGTGTCCGACGTCGTGCGCCGCCGCCCGCTCGCGCTCACGCTGCTCGCACTCACCGCCGCGGCGCTCGTCGTCGCGGGCGCGGCACCGTCGGGGTCGGTGCTCCTCGCCGCCTCCGCGCTCGCCGCGATCACCGCCGTCGGCGCGCAGGTGATCGTGCCCTACGCTGCCGAGCTGGCGGGCCCCCGGGAGCAGGCCCACGCGGTCGGCGTCGTCATGAGCGGCGTGATCCTGGGCGGCCTGCTGAGCCGGTTCCTCTCCGGTGTCCTGACCGACGCGTTCGGCTGGCGGACTCCGTACTTCGTGCTGGCGGGCGCGCTCGTCCTCGCCGCGGCCGGCCTGGCGCGCACCATGCCACGGCACGATCCGGGGCGCCCCGGGCTCACCGCCGAGAGGTACCGCGGCCTGCTCGTCTCGATGGTCGCGCTGATCCGCGAGTTCCCGGCGCTGCGCCTGCGGTCCGTGCTCGCGGCCCTCACGCTCGCCTCGTTCGTCGTCCAGGGCGCCGCGGTCACCTTCCTCCTCGCGGGCCCGCGCTTCGGCTGGACCCCGACGGCGATCGGCACCATCGGACTACTCGGCGCCGTGGGCGCCCTCTCGGGCCCGACGATCGGCCGGATCGTCGACCGCGGGCACGGTCCGCTCCTCACCCTCGGGGGGTTGATCGCTCAGCCGATCGCGTGGACGGCGATGCTCCTCGCGGACGGTCCCGTCGGCCTTCCCGCACTGATCGTCGGCCTCGTGGTGCTCGGCATCGGCCAGCAGGCGGTGCTCAATTCGTCGCAGGCGGTGATCTACTCGCTCCGGCCGGAGGCGCGCGGACGCATCAACGCGGTCTTCATGGGCACGTTCTTCCTCGGCGGCACACTGGGGTCCGCGGCGACGGCCGCGCTGTGGCCGCTCGCGGGCTGGACCGGCGCGTGCCTACTGGGCGCGGGCCTCGCCGCCGCGGCCCTCGTGCTGTACCTGGTGTTCCGGGGCGTCGAGCGCGCACCGTCGGCCTAGGCCCCGGGCACCGTCGGGCCCGAGAAACGGGACGACCCCGCCTCCCTGACGGGAGACGGGGTCGTGGACCGAATGCGCTGCGGTTACAGCGACTGCAGGATCTCGCGAGCGAGAGCGGCGGTCTCGGACGGGGTCTTGCCCACCTTGACGCCGGCGGCCTCGAGGGCCTCCTTCTTCGCGGCGGCCGTGCCAGAGGAGCCGGAGACGATGGCGCCGGCGTGGCCCATGGTCTTGCCCTCGGGAGCGGTGAAGCCGGCCACGTAGCCCACGACGGGCTTGGTGACGTTGGCCTGGATGTACGCCGCGGCGCGCTCCTCGGCGTCGCCGCCGATCTCGCCGATCATGACGATGACCTTGGTCTCGGGGTCCTTCTCGAAGGCCTCGATGGCGTCGATGTGCGTGGTGCCGATGACCGGGTCGCCGCCGATGCCGATGGCGGTCGAGAAGCCGAAATCGCGCAGCTCGTACATCATCTGGTAGGTCAGCGTGCCCGACTTCGACACGAGGCCGACGGGGCCGGTGCCGGTGATGTTGGCCGGGGTGATGCCGACGAGGGCCTCGCCCGGGGTGATGATGCCGGGGCAGTTCGGGCCGATGATGCGGGTCTTCTGGCCCTTCTCCACGTTGTAGGCCCAGGCGTACGCCGAGTCCTGCACGGGGATGCCCTCGGTGATGACCACCAGGAGCGGGATCTCGGCGTCGATGGCCTCGACGATGGCGTCCTTGGAGAACGCCGGCGGCACGAAGGCGATCGACGTGTCGGCGCCGGTCTTCTCCATGGCCTCGGCGACGGAGCCGAAGACGGGGAGCTCGATGTCGTTGCCGTCCTTGTCGACGTGCTTGACGGTGGTGCCCGCCTTGCGCGCGTTCACGCCGCCCACGACGTTCGTCCCGGCCTTGAGCATCAGCGCGGTGTGCTTGGTGCCCTCGCCGCCGGTGATGCCCTGGACGATGACCTTGTTGTCCTTGGTCAGGAAGATAGCCATTTTTCTGTTGTCTCCCTTACTTGTTCGCCAGCTCGGCGGCCTTGTCGGCGCCTTCGTCCATGGTCTGCGCGAGGGTCACCAGCGGGTGGTTCGCAGCGGCCAGGATCGCCCGGCCCTCCTCGACCTTGTTGCCGTCGAGACGCACGACGAGCGGCTTGGAGGCCGTGTCGCCCAGCGTGTTCAGGGCGCCGACGATGCCGTTGGCGACCGCGTCGCACGCGGTGATGCCGCCGAAGACGTTGACGAACACGCTCTTGACCTGCTCGTCGCCGAGGATGACGTCGAGGCCGGCGGCCATGACCTCGGCCGAGGCGCCGCCGCCGATGTCGAGGAAGTTGGCGGGCTTGACGCCGCCGTGGTTCTCACCGGCGTAGGCGACCACGTCGAGGGTCGACATGACCAGGCCCGCACCGTTACCGATGACGCCGACCTGACCGTCGAGCTTGACGTAGTTGAGGTCGTTCTCCTTGGCCTTGAGCTCGAGCGGGTCGGTGGAGCCGGCGTCGGCGAAGGCCGCGTGATCGGGGTGGCGGAAGTCGGCGTTCTCGTCGAGCGAGACCTTGCCGTCCAGCGCGAGGATCTGGTCGTCCGGGGTGCGGACGAGCGGGTTGACCTCGACCAGGGTGGCGTCCTCGGCGACGAAGACCTCCCACAGCTTCTGGATGGTCACGGCCGCGGCGTCGAGCACCTCGGCGGGCAGCTTGCCGGCCTCGGCGATCGCGCGGGCGGCGGCGAGGTCGACGCCCTTGGTCGCGTCCACGGCGATCTTCGCCAGCGCGTCCGGGTTCTCCTCGGCGGTGACCTCGATCTCCACGCCGCCCTCGACCGAGCACATGGCCAGGTAGGTGCGGTTCGCGCGGTCGAGCAGGAAGGAGATGTAGTACTCCTCGGCGATGTCGCTCGCCTCGGCCACGAGCAGCTTCTTGACGACGTGACCCTTGATGTCCAGGCCCAGGATGGCCTCGGCGTTGGCCTGCGCCGCATCGGCGTCGGCGGAGTACTTCACGCCGCCGGCCTTGCCGCGGCCACCCACCTTGACCTGCGCCTTGACCATCACCGGCTTGCCGATTTCCTCGGCGATCGCGCGGGCGTCGGCGACATTGTCCGTCACGCGGCCGGCCGAGGTAGGCACGCCGTGCTTGACGAACAGTTCCTTCGCTTGGTATTCGAAGAGATCCATCAGCTCACCATCTGTCTGGTTACTCGGTCCACCCGCATTCTTCACGGGTCCGGGGTCGACTCTATGCCTCCGCGAATCCGCCCGGGCGCCGACCCTTGTTCAATGACGTATCTCACTTGACCTGCGGTTATCAGTCCCGGCAACCTACCCGTCGGTAAGTTTTGGATCGGCGCAGGCAAAGGACCCCCGAAGTCCGCTTCAGGCAGTTGCAAGCGCGGGTTAAGCCCGGCCGTCGAAGCTCTCCTCAGTCCCACTGAAGGAGAACCACACCCATGAAGCGCACTTCCCGTCCCGCCCTCATCGCGGCCTCGGCAGCCGTCGCGCTGAGCGTCGTGCTCACCGGCTGCGCCGACAAGGGCACCACGACCGCCGGCTCGGACACGCCCGCCGCCTCCGCCTCGACCGCGGACGCCCCCGCGCTGCTGTCCTCCGCCGCCGAGGCCTCGAAGAAGGTCACGAGCGCCCACTTCACCGTCGCGGTGGACGGCAAGGTGCCCAACCTCCCCGTCACCAAGGTCGACGGTGACCTCCAGGTCAAGCCCGTCACGCAGGCCACCGGCACCGCCACCATCGACATCGGCGGCGCGTCCGAGGGCAAGTTCACCTACATCGACGGGAAGATGTACGCCGCGATCCTCGGCGACAAGTACGTCGACTACGGCGACGGCGCCTCGATCTACGACGTCTCGGCGCTCTTCGACGAGAAGCGCGGCATCCCGAACATCCTGACCAAGGTGACCGGCGCGAAGGCCGCGGGCACCGAGACGATCGACGGCCAGGAGACCACCAAGATCACCGGCACCGTGCCCGCCACCGAGATCGCCGCGATCTCCGGCTCCCGCGTCGACCCCGACAAGAGCGTCCCGGTCCCGACCACCCTGTGGATCCAGAACTCCGGCGACAAGCAGCTCGTCCGCATCGAGGTCAAGCCCTCCACCGAAGGCACCATCACGCTCACGTTCTCGAAGTGGGGCGAGAAGGTCACCGTCACCAAGCCGAACGTGACCCCGATCGAGGCCACCGACAAGCCCGAAGCCGGCGAGTCCCTGCCGCGCTGATCACCCACCAACGATGTCCCCACCTCTCCCCCGAGAGTCCTGAGAAAGGCACCACCATGAAGACGTTCACCCCGAAGGCGTTCGTCGCCGCCGTCGCCACCGCGAGCATCGCTGGCGGGATCCAGGTCGCCGCCGCGGCCCCGGCCGCCAACGCCGCGGTCAACTTCGGCGCCATCGCCGTCGCGAGCAACGGCGCGTCGGGCCGGGCCTGGGACTACCCGTCCCGCGCCGCCGCCGAGCGCGCCGCCCTCAACTCCTGCGGCTGGGGCAGCTGCCGGGTCCTGGCCTCCTTCGCGAACGGCTGCGGCGCCGTCGCGGAGACCCGCACCCGCTTCCAGGGCGGCACCGGCCGCTCGCTGTACGCGGCCCAGCGCAGCGCGACCTCGCTCGCCGGCGGCGGGTACATCAAGGTGTGGCAGTGCACCTCCGGCCACCTCTGACCCGGGTCCGGTAGCGCGGGGGCGGCATCGTCGTACGACGGTGCCGCCCCCGCCGTTCTCGGTACGCTCGCGGAAGTGACGCCCAGAACCGTGCTGCCCGGCCTGCTCGTCGTCGCCCTCGCGGCCGCGGGGTGCGGCAGTGCGCCGGAGCCCGCCGGGCCGTCACCGTCGATGTCCGACGGTGCCTGTCCGCTCCCCTCGCCCAGCCTGCGGGAACACGCCGCGGCGCGCGGAAAGACGATCGGCACCGCCTATCGCTCCACCTTCGCCGCGGGAGATCCCTGCTACGAGGAGGTCGCCGGGCGCGAGTTCGGTTCGCTGACCACGGAGATCGGCACGATGACGAACACGGTCGCGCCGGAGGCGGGCCGGTTCGACTTCCGCGAGGCCGACGCGGTCGCGGACCTCGCGCGGCGGCACGGCCAGGATTTCCAGATCCACTCCCTGATCTGGGATCCGCTCGATCAGCAGGGCTGGGGCATCGTGCCCGAGTACGTGCGGACGCTGTCCGATCCGCAGCGGCACCGGTTCATGACGGATCTGGTCACGCGGGTGGTGCAGCGGTACGCGGGGCGCGCGAGTGCTGTGACGGTGGTCAACGAGCCGTTCGATCAGCGCGGCGTGCTGCAGCGGAACGCGTGGTGGCGCACCACCTCCGGGGAGCGGTACATCGTGGACGCCTTCCGCGCGGCGCGGCTGGCCGCGCCGTCGATGAAGCTGTACCTCAACGAGCACAGCGCGGAGACGGTGAGCGACAAGTCGACCGCCCTGCTCGCGCTGGCGCGGACGCTGCGCGACGAGACCGTCGAGGTGACCGTCGACGGGCGGACCGAGCGGCGCCCGCTGCTCGACGGCGTCGGCTTCCAGGCGCACATGCTGGGCGGGGCCGACCAGCAGCCGAGCACCGAGGACATGCGGAAGAACCTGCGCCGCTTCACCGACCTGGGCCTCGACATCCGGTTCACCGAGCTCGACGTCCGGATCCCCACGGACAAGGGCCGCGCCGCCGACGCCGACCTGCAGCGGCAGGCACGCGTGTACTCCACGATGGCGGGCCTGTGCCTCGAGCTGGACCGTTGCATAGGGATGACGGTGTGGGGCTTCACCGACCGCCGCTCGTGGATCACCGACTACCCGGACACGTTCTCCGGCTACGGCAGCGCCAACCTCCTCGACCGCGACTACCGGCCGAAGCCCGCGTGGGAAGCGCTGCGCGCGGCCTTCTCCTGAGCGCGCCTACGCGTGCCGCAGGATGAGGTACCCGGCGGAGGTCACCTGCTTCACCCGAGCGATCTGCGTGTCCGTGTACTCGGACACGTAACGACCGCTGGTCACGTAGCAGGTGTGCCGGGATTCCATGTCGAGCAGTACCTTCACCTTGTACGAGCGGCACGTCGCGGTCGGCAGACCGTCGATGGAGAACTCGGTCGCGCCCTCCTCCGTGCCGACCAGCTTGATCGCTCCGTCAGCGAACCGGTCGGCCGCCGACGCATCCTTCGCCCGGTAGACGTAGTTGCGGCCCACGCCGGTCAAATCGACGCCGGAGTCCTCGAACAGACGCGCCGAGGCGATGGGCTCGCTGTCCCAGTGCAACGGCGCACGCCCCTCCCGGAATCCGTATTCGAGGGTCATCGTGCCCTGCTCCAGCGCATCCGGTGCGACCGTGCGGCTCACGATCCCGTCCTTGTCGGCCGGCAGAGACGCAATGCGATCTCCTCCGGGAGAGGCGAACCCGGCGAGCAGATCTCGCTGCCTGTCCGCTGCCGCGACCGCCCGGTCGCGCGCCTTGCCCGCGTCCTTCGCCTTGGCGTTGATCACGATGAGGTGCGCCCCGGCGACGGCTTGCGCCTGGTAGCGGGTGGCCGTGGCGGAGCCGCTCGGCGCGACCCTGGTCACGACGATGTCGGACCGGTCGCCGATCTTCTCGGCCGCGTCACCCACACGCGTCCGGTGGTCGTCGAGAGCGCCGCGCGCCGCTGCGTCATCGGTCATTCGAAGTACTGCCGAGGCGAGTCCGTCCCACTCGCCCGCGGCATCGTCCGTCCTGCCGGAGACGAAGCCGTACAGCAGACCCCGCCTGTCGAGCGCGGCGCTGTCCGCCTCGTCCACCGTGTCCGACAGGTTGGACGCCAGGGCGACGGCGCGCACTCCGAACGACCGGAGCACGACGAAGGTCGGATCGATGTCCCAGGCGTACAGCGCCTTCTGCGCCAGGATGTTCGACGCCAGAACCTTCTGCTGTCCCTCCGAGGTCTCCACCGTGCGCGGCTCGGTGGAGATGCCGCCGGTATCCAGCTTGACCACCGGATCGTTCGGATCCGGCACGGCGTTGCCCGCCACGGTCGAGCTGCAGCCCGCGGCAAGGGCAGCGGCCACCGCGATCGAGAGCGCCGTGCGACTGCGTCGGCTCATGATGTGGTCCTCCTACGGATTCCTGGTCAAGATGACCCATTGCGCTGCAGCGGCTTCCCTGGCGAACGTCAACGATCCCGCCGGTATCCGGGCGAAGTACCGTCCGACGACGACGTCGCAGAACGGGTCACCTGCCTGCTGCGAGTAGCAGGCCACCGCGTCGCCGAGCTGCGGCACTCCGCCGACCGCGGTGATCGCCGGATTCCGCGAGGGATCCGGACGCAAACCGCGGGCCGCCGCCTCATCCCGTGCCCGGTAGAGCCGGCCGATGTTCCATCCGACGGCGTCCACCCCGGCCGCGCGGAGCTTCTCCACGCCGGCGGGATCGCCCACCCTCCGCTCGTACATCGGCATCGTCATCGCGCCGATCCACCGAATCGCGACGTCGGGCGCGCCGGTCATCCACACCGTGCGCCGCAACACTCCGGGCTCGTCGACGGGGAGGGCCCCGATTCGTTCCACCGGAGTCGGCGTGAACACCCGCAGCACGGGCATCTGCCGGGCCACGGCCCGCTCCGCGAGCACCGCGGCCGATGCGGTGTCCTTCGCCCGCGCGTGGATGTGCACGACGAGGGGGCCGAACGCCACGAACGCATCGACGGTGCCCGGCGTGGTCTCGGCGGCGGCGCCCTCCCCCACTCCGGCGAGGGTCACCCGGGGCAGAGGACGCTGCTCGAAGGCCTCGGAGTCGAGGACCTGGCGCGCGATCGAGGAGTCGTCGAACCGGTACAGCCCGATCCGCAGCTCCTTCTCCGCCCCCTGAGGGCGGTCCGCCCTGGACAACGCGACCCCGACCTTCATCCGAGTCAGCGGCGAGCGCAGAGCGTCCGGCACGGATGTCACGTCGGACGTCGTCAACGCGGGCGCCGCCTCCTGCCCGGCCACCTCCGCCACGAGCGCCGGGTCCACGTCCGACGGCAGAACGATGGCCGCCAGCATCCGGCTGCCCTCGGTGATCCACGCGGTGTCGCCGTCGCCCTGGAGCACTGTCGCGGGCTCGGTCGGGAAGTCCCCCGTGTCCAATCCGGACGGAATCGGAGAGGATGACGAGATCGACGCCGGGGCGGTCGCGGTCCCGTCGACAGTGGTCGCACACCCCGCGAGCAGCAGGGCCGCGAGCGTGGCGATCACGAGTGGGGCGCGGTGCACAGTCCGTATTGCGCCCTGATCGGGCATTCCGCCGCGAGCCTCTGGCACCAGGCGTGCAAGCCGGACTTCAGCGTGCCCCAAGGCCTGACAGGCGCACTGTTGCGATTCGAACACGAATGTCCGGCTCCCCGGGCGCCCTCGGTCGCCGGCCCGAATACTCGATGTGTCCGAGTTCCGGGGGGACCATGAACACACGTCTCGGCGCCGCACCGGCCGCCATCGCTCTCGCTGCCGCGCTGCTGTCCGCCTGTTCCACCGTGGTGGCGGGCACGCCGGTCGCCGAGACCACCGTGTCGAAGATCGACCCGGGGAACTTCCCGACGACGCCCCGCACCGTCACGGCGCAGTCCGCGGCCGACGCGTGGCAGCAGGAGGGCATGATCCTCGCGGACTCCGTCATCGCACCGTCCGACATCGACGCCGCCCTGACGGCGGTGGTCACGGACGAGTTCGAGGGTGCCGGCGGGCCGCTCCTGAGGATCGGCCAGCTCGTCGAGCGGAACAACGCGCGCGGTGTACCCACCGGCGGGATCCCGCCGGCCAAGGCCGCGCAACTGGAACTGAACACCAAGTTCGACGTCGGATTCATGAGTACCGCGGGCGACGCGCCGACCACGCCGAAGACGCAGTTCTCGGCTGCGCTCCTCCGCTTCACCACCGATGCGGCGGCCGAGACGGCGATGACGACGCTCCGCGCGGACGCGCCCCCGCCCGCCCGGCTCACGCGGATCCCCGGCGCCGTCCTCGTGTCGAGCACGAGCGGGGGCGGGGGCGGGGTGACCAAGACCGTCGTCGCGGCGCCGGTGAACAACCTCGTCGCCCTCGTGTGGGCGACCACCCGCGGCACCGACAGCGAGGACCTGGCGATCCGCGGGCTCACCTCCCAGCTGGAGCGCGCCCGCACGTATCGCCCGTCGATCGCGCTCTCGGCTCGCGCGATCCCGGCCATTCCGATGGACCGCGACGGGATCATGTCGCGCACGATCGAGTCGCAGAACGACAACCAGCACAGGACCCGGACGGCCTACGGCTTCTCCAGCGGCTTCGAGCACGGCGACGGATACTTCACCGCGCGCACGGCGTACCTGATCAACCGCAATCCGCGCTGGCTCACCGCAGCCACCCGCAGCGGTGTCGATCTCATCGGCAAGACGAACCGCACCGGTGTGCTGCGGGCACGCGACCGGGCCGCGGCGACGTCGTACGTGGTCGAGATCCGCAACGGCCCCTACTCCACCTTCGCCTACAGCGTGCCCGGGTTGTCCCCGGACCAAGCCGGCTGCGACTACGACTCCGGCGCGCAGACGCCGTACACCTGCTACGCCACCGTCGGCCGGTACGCACTGCACGCGAGTTTCGTATCGCTCGAACTCGCCCGCCAGGCCATCTCCGCCTCGTACCTGATCAACAAGGCTGTCGGCGAGAACTGATCACCACGCGTGGGCGCGGCCCTGCTCCTCGTACCAGCCGAGCAGGTCCGGGTCGTCGACCGACTTGGGGTCGACGTTCACGTCGCGGCCGGCGAGCATGCCGGTCACGGGGATCTCCAGCTTCTTCCCCGTCTTGGTGTGCGGGATGCCCGGCGCCAGAATCACTTCGTCGGGGACGTGCCGCGGGGAGAGCCGGGTGCGGACGTCGGTGCGGATGCGCTGCACCAACTCGTCCGTCAGCTCCTTGCCGGGGACGAGGGTGAGGAACATCGGCATCCAGTACTTCGCGTCCGGCCCGTCGACGCCGACGACCATGGCCTCCGCGACCTCCGGCACGGCCTCGACCACCTCGTAGATGTCGGCCGAGCCCATGCGGATCCCGTTGCGGTTCAGGGTCGCGTCGCTGCGGCCGTGGATGGTGATCGACCCGCGGTCGGTCAGCTCCACCCAGTCGCCGTGCCGCCACAGGTTCGGCGCGATGCCGTCCGTCCACTCGTGCTCGAAGTACGCGGCGCGGTACTTGGCATCGCCGGGGTCGTTCCAGAAGTTCGTGGGCATCGACGGCATCGGCACGGTGATGACCATTTCGCCGACCTCGTCGATCAGCGGCGTCCGGTCCGGGGCCCATGCCTGCAGCGCGCAGCCGAGGTAGCGGACCGTCAGCTCGCCCGGCACGTGCGGCACCGAGGCGGTGCCGCCGCAGAAGGCACTGCACACGTCGGTGCCGCCGGAGACGGAGCTCACCGGCAGCCCGGCGGCGACGTGCTCATCGACCCAGGTGAACAGGTCCGGCGCCAGCGGCGAGCCGGTGCTGCCGATCGTCTTGAGCACCAACGAGTGCTCGGTGCCCGGGTTCAGGTCGGCCTTGCGGGAGGCCTGCAGCTGGCCGGGGCTGGTGCCGAAGAAGGTGACCTTCTCGTCCTCGCACACCTGCCACAGACGGTCCGCCGTCGGCGCCAGCGGGTGCCCGGAGAAGGTGACGATCGTGGCGCCCACCAGCAGCCCCGCGACCTGGTAGTTCCACATCATCCACGACAAGGCGGTGTGCCAGAAGAAGACGTCGCCGGGGCCGATCTCGTTGTGCAGGCCCAGCACCTTCACGTGCTCGACGAGGATGCCGCCGTGGCCCTGCACGATGCCCTTCGGCTTGCCCGTGGTGCCCGACGAGAACAACACCCACAGCGGGTGATCGAACGGCACCTGGACGGGCTTCAGCTCGGGGGTGTCCGGGCCCGGCTCCGGCAGCTCCGTGATGACGTGCGAGGCCGGAACCCCCAGCAGTCCGGCGAGTTCGGCCGTGTCGGCGCGCTTGTCGACCTGCTTATCACCGAAGGCGTAGCCGTCGCGGGCGAAGAGCACCTTCGGCTCCAGCTGCGCCATTCGGCCGGCGGCGCCCTCCGGCGCGTAGTCCTGCCCGCACCCCGACCACACGGCGCCGATCGACGCCGTCGCGAGGAACGCGAGCACCGCGAACGGCTCGTCCGGCAGGTACGCCGCGACCGTGTCGCCCACTCCCACGCCCAGCGAGCGCAGCAGCTCCGCGATCGCGGACACCCGCGCCGGCAACTCCGACCACGGGATCTCCACCCGCGCACCGTCGTCCGAGAGGCCGACGATCGCGTTCCCCGGGAGCGACGCGAACCGCAGCACGCGGTCGACGTAGTTCAGTTCCACCTCCGGGAACCAGCGGGCGCCGGGCATCTCCCGCGCCGCCAGCACCGGACCGGTCCGCTCCCCCAGCTCGAAGAAGTCCCACACCGCTCCCCAGAACGCCTCGGGCTCGGACACGGACCACTGGTACACGGCGTCGTAGTTCCCCGTGGGGAGGCCGACGGATTCTGCGAAGCGATCGATCGAATGCACCCCGTCAGCCTTCCAGACCGAGCAGCGTCACGGACTCTTCTCGCATCTGCACCTTGCGGATCTTTCCCGATACCGTCATAGGGAAGGCCGATACCACGTGCACGTAGCGCGGGATCTTGTGGCGCGCGATCTTCCCGTCCGCGAAGGCTCGGAGGTCGTCGACGGTGAAGGACTGCACGCCCTCGCGGAGCTGGATCCAGGCCATCAGCTCCTCGCCGTACTTCTCGTCGGGCACGCCGATCACCTGCGCGTCGAGGATGTCCGGGTGGGTGTAGAGGAACTCCTCGATCTCCCGCGGGTAGATGTTCTCGCCGCCGCGGATCACCATGTCCTTGATCCGGCCGGTGACCCGCACGTAGCCGTTCTCGTCCATCGTCGCGAGGTCGCCGGTGTGCATCCAACCGTCGGCGTCGATGGCCTCGGCGGTCTTCTCCTCGTTGTTCCAGTAGCCCTTCATCACGGAATAGCCACGGGTGCACAGCTCCCCGACCTCGCCGCGCGGCAACACGGTGCCGTCGAGCGGGTCGATCACCTGGATCTCCAGGTGCGGTCCCACCCGCCCGACGGTGCCGACGCGCAGCTCGAGCGCGTCGTCGACCCGGGTCTGCGTGGACACGGGCGAGGTCTCCGTCATGCCGTAGCAGATCGAGACCTCGCTCATGCCCATCCGGTCGACCACCTTGCGCATGACCTCCTCCGGGCACGGCGAGCCGGCCATGATGCCGGTGCGCAGGCTGGACAGGTCGTAAGTGTCGAAGGTCGCGAGGGCGAGCTCGGCGATGAACATGGTGGGCACGCCGTAGAGGCTGGTGCACTTCTCCGCGGCGACGGCGGCGAGCGCGTCTTCCGGCACGAAGGCGGGACCGGGGATCACCATGGCGGCGCCGTGGGTGATGGCCGCGAGGTTGCCCATCACCATGCCGAAGCAGTGGTAGAAGGGCACGGGGATGCAGATCGAGTCCTGCTCCGTGTAGTCGAGCAGCTCACCCACGAGGTAGCCGTTGTTAAGGATGTTCCCGTGGGTCAGCGTGGCGCCCTTGGGGAATCCGGTGGTTCCCGAGGTGTACTGGATGTTGATCGGGTCGTCCGCGCGCAGCTCGTCGCCGAGGTCGGCGAGGGCGTCGAGCTCGTCGTCCGACGGTGCCGCCAGGTACGCCTCCCACTCGGGCGAGCCGAAGGTCACCACGTCCCGCAGCGCGGGCGCCTCGGGGCGCGCGGCCTCCAGCATCGCCGCGTACTCGGAGGTCTTGAAGCTGGTCATCGTGAACACCGCCACGATGCCCGACTGGTTGAGGGCGTACTCCAGCTCGCGCTGCCGGTAGGAGGGGTTGAGGTTGACCAGGATCACGCCGGCGAGCGCCGTGCCGAACTGCACGATGACCCACTCGGGGGTGTTGGGCGCCCACACGCCCACGCGATCGCCGCGGCGGATCCCGCCCCGCAGCAGTCCCGCCGCGAACGCGCGGGAGTCGGCGAGCAGCTCGTCGTAGGTCCAGCGGCGGCCCGAGGGCACGTCGACGAGCGCGGTACGCTCGCCGAACCGGTCGGTCGTCATCTCGAGCTGGGCACCGATCGTGGCGGTCAGCAGCGCGGGCTCGGCCTCGCCGCGATCGTAGGACGGGGTGGTCATCTCTTCACTCCTACTGATTTTCTTCAGTCGGCCCGGGCGACGATCGCGCGGGCCTGGGCGAGCAGCGGCGCGTCGATCATCCGACCACGCACCTGGTAGACACCGTTGTTGCCGGCCTCGGCCTCGAGTACCTCGCGGGCCCAGGCGATCTCGTCGTCCGTGGGCCGGTAGGCGGCCCGGATCACGGCCGACTGCGAGGGGTGGATGCAGACGGTGGCGGCGAAGCCGAGTGCCACCGCGTCCTCGGCCTCCGCGGCGAGGCCCTCGGTGTCGGCGATGTCGATGTGCACCGCGTCGAGGGCGAACTTGCCGTGCGCGGCGGCCGCGAGCCGGGTCGCCGAGCGGACGTGCCGCGGGACGTCGCGGTAGGTCGCGTCGGCGAATCGGCTGGACCGCCCGCCCATCGCGGCGACCAGGTCCTCCGCGCCCCACATGAGGCCGATGCACCGCGGGTGCGCCGCGATCTCGTTCACGTTCACCGCGCCGAGGGGCGTCTCGATGAGCGCGATCACCTGCAGGCCGTCGACCTGCGCCAGCTTGTCCAGCTGGTGCGCCGACTCGGTCTTGGCGAGCATGACCACACGATAGGCCGTGCGGCGCAGCGCCTCGATGTCTTCGGCGAAGTCGTAGGTGCCGAAGGCGTTCACCCGCACGATCGTCGTCGCCGGGTCCAGGTCGTTGTCGATCAGCGCCTCGCGGGCCGCGGGCCGCGCGTCGGCGGTGACGGCGTCCTCGAGGTCGAGGATCACGGCGTCGGCGCGCTCGGCCGCCTTGGCGTACCGCTCGGGCCGGTCGGCGGGGCAGAACAGGATGGCGGGGCCGGGCGGCTGCCAGGCGGGGGCGTCGCGCCCGTCGTGGTGGAACATCTACTCCCCCTCGCCCGACGGTGCCCGGCGCACCAGCGTGGACCGCTCGGCCACGGCCACGACGGCGCCGTCCTGGTTCCGCGCGACGTGCCGCAGGTTGACGATGCCCTCGCCCGGCCGGGACTTCGACTCCCGCTTGCCCGTGCACAGCGTCTCCGCGTACAGGGTGTCGCCGGCGAAGACCGGTGCGGGGAAGGCGATCTCGGAGAAGCCCAGGTTCGCGACCAGCGTGCCCTGGGTGAGCTGCGCGACGGACAGGCCCACCAGGGTGGAGAGCGTGTACATCGAGTTCACCAGGCGCTGACCGCCGAAGCCGGGCTGCTGCGCCGACCAGTGGGCGTCCAGGTGCAGCGCCTGCGTGTTCATGGTCAGCTTGGTGAACAGCATGTTGTCGGCCTCGGTCACCGTAACGCCGGGCCGGTGCTCGTAGAGCACGCCGTCCTCGAACTCGTCGAACCACAGGCCGCGCTGGGTGACCCGCCGCACGGGCTCCTGCTCGCTCACGAGTTCAGCCCCAGCGAGCGGGCGATCAGCATGAGCTGGACCTCGGTGGTGCCCTCGCCGATCTCGAGGATCTTCGAGTCGCGGTAGTGCCGCGCGACGGGGTACTCGTTCATGAAGCCGTAGCCGCCGTGGATCTGGGTGGCCATGCGCGCGTTGTCCATCGCCGCCTCCGAGGAGATCATCTTCGCGATGGCGGCCTCCTTCTTGAAGGGCTTGCCGGCCAGCATGAGGCGGGCCGCCTCGTAGTAGGCGACGCGCGAGGTGTGCGCCCGCGCCTCCATCCGCGCGATGGCGAACGCGATCGACTGGAACTCGCCGATCGGCTTGCCGAAGGCGTTGCGCTCCTTGGCGTACTTCACCGACTCGTCGACGCAGCCCTGCGCGGCGCCGGTCGCGACGGCGGCGATGGCGATGCGCCCCTCGTCGAGGATGGAGAGGAAGTTCGCGTAGCCGCGGCCCTCCTCGCCCAGCAGATTCTCCTTCGGCACGCGCACGTCGGAGAAGCTCAGCGGGTGCGTGTCGGAGGCGTTCCAGCCCACCTTGTTGTACGCGGGCTCCACGGTGAAGCCGGGCGTGCCGCTGGGCACGATGATCGTGGAGATCTGCTTGCGGCCGTCCGGCTTGGTGCCGGTCACCGCGGTCACCGTCACCAGGCTGGTGATGTCGGTGCCCGAGTTGGTGATGAACTGCTTGGAGCCGTTGATGACCCACTCGTCGCCGTCGACCTTGGCGGTGGTCTGCGTGCCCGAGGCGTCCGAGCCGCAGCCGGGCTCGGTGAGGCCGAAGCCGGCCAGGTTCTCGCCCGCAGCCAGGGAGGGCAGGTACTTCTGCTTCTGCTCCTCGGTGCCGAACTTGTAGATCGGCATGGCACCGAGACCGACGCCGGCCTCGACCGTCATGGCGACCGACTGGTCGACGCGACCGAGCTCCTCCAGAGCGAGGGCGAGGGCGAAGTAGTCGCCACCCATGCCGCCGTACTCCTCGGGGAAGGGCAGGCCGAACAGGCCCATCTGCCCCATCTGCTTGACGACCTCGTACGGGAAGGAGTGCTCCTCGTCGTGCTTGGCCGAGACGGGCGCGACCACCTGGTTCGCGAAGTCGCGCACCGTGTCCCGCAGGTCGGCGTAGTCCTGAGTCAGTTCCATGTCAGCTCTCTTCCGTTTCCGTGGCCGTGACGGTCGCGAGCACCTGGGCCGCGGTCACCTTGTCTCCTGCGCGCACCGCGATGGACACGACACCGTCGTGCGGCGCGGTCAGCGGTTGCTCCATCTTCATCGCCTCGATGATCACCAGGGTCTCGCCCTTGGTCACCGCCTGGCCGTCCTCCACCGGCACCGCGACCACGGCGCCCGGCATGGGGCTCACGACGTCGCCGCCGTGGGCGCCGTCGCGGTCCTTCGACGTCGACTTCGCGAGCGGCAGCTCGTACGTGCCGTCCTCCCCACTGACCCAGTAGGTTCCGCGATCGAGCGCGACGGTGACCGGCGTGGAGAAGCCGTCCACCACCAGGCGCTCGCCGACGATCCGGGCCGTGCCCGACCAGTCCAGGCGGGGCTCGTCGCCGGTGCTGCGCACCGTCACCGCGTCGCCCAGGACGGACGCGTCGACACCGTCGAACCGGACGACGGTGGGCCGCGCGCCCCCGATGCGCCAGCCGGTCTCCGTGCCCCACGGGCCCTCTCCGCGGGAGGCGGCGACCGCCGAGACCGCGGCGGCGGCGTACGCGCGGACCGTCGGCTCGGGGCGGGTGTAGGTGGGCGCCAGGCGATCCAGGAGTTCGGTGTCGAGCCTGCCGGAGACGACGTCGGCGTCGGCGAGGACGAACCGGCAGAAGTCGACGTTGGTGCGCAGGCCCGTCAGCTGGGTGCCGGCGAGCGCCTCGTCGAGCCGCCGCAGGGCCTGCTCGCGGTCGTCGGCGTGCACGATCACCTTGGCGAGCATGGGGTCGTAGTCGCTGCCGACGACACTGCCGGACTCGATGCCGGTGTCGACGCGGACGGGGCCCCGGCGGTCGCTGCGCGGGTACCGCAGCGCCGTCACGGTGCCGCCGGTGGGCAGGAAGCCCGATGCCGGATCCTCGGCGTAGACGCGGGCCTCGACGGCGTGGCCGGTGAGCACGATGTCGTCCTGCGTGAGCGACAGCTCCTCGCCGTTGGCGACGCGGATCTGCTGCTCCACCAGGTCGACTCCGGTCACCAGCTCGGTGACGGGGTGCTCGACCTGCAGGCGGGTGTTCATCTCCATGAAGAAGAAGGCGTCGGGACGCTTGGCCGAGACGATGAACTCGACGGTGCCCACGCCGGTGTAGCCGACGGAACGCGCGGCGTCGCAGGCGGCGCGGCCGATCTCGGCGCGCGTGGCCTCGTCGAGGAGGGCCGACGGGGCCTCCTCGATCACCTTCTGGTGGCGGCGCTGCAGCGAGCACTCGCGCTCGCCCAGGTGGATCACGTTGCCGTGCTTGTCCGCCAGCACCTGCACCTCGATGTGGCGCGGCGTGTCGACGAAGTGCTCCATGAAGAGCGTGTCGTCGCCGAACGCGGCGGCGGCCTCCCGGCGGGCCGCGGCGACCGCGGCGGGCAGGTCCGCCGGGTTCTCCACCCGGTGCATGCCCTTGCCACCGCCGCCGGCGCTGGGCTTGATGAGGACGGGGAAGCCGATGCCCTCGGCCGCGCCGATGAGGTCGGCGTCCGTGAGGCCCGGGCGGCTGATGCCGGGGACCACCGGCACGTCGCGCTCGACGACCGCGGCGCGCGCCGTGATCTTGTCACCCATCGTCTCGATGGATTCGACGGGCGGGCCGAGGAATTCGATGCCCGCCTCCGCGAGCGCCCGCGCGAAGGCGGCGTTCTCGGAGAGGAAGCCGTAGCCGGGGTGCACGGCGTCGGCGCCGGTGGCACGGGCGGCCTCGACGACCTTGTCGATGCGCAGGTAGCTCTCGGTCGCGGCCGCCGGGCCGAGGCGCACGGCCTCGTCGGCGAGCTTCACGTGCCGGGCGTCGGCGTCCGCGTCGGAGTACACCGCGACGCTGGCGATGCCCAGGGTGCGCAGGGTGTCGATGACGCGGCAGGCGATCTCGCCGCGGTTCGCGATCAGGACCTTCTCGATTTTTCTGCCACGTGCCACATCAGTGCGCATGTCGGTTCCTCTTGTTTCGTGCCCTCTGCTCATGGACATGCCTCACATCCGGAAGACGCCGTAGGAGACCTCGGCCAGCGGCGTCCGGGACGCCGCCTCCAGCGCGAGGCCGAGGACCGTGCGGGTGTCGGCGGGATCGATCACGCCGTCGTCCCACAGCCGGGCCGTGGAGTAGTAGGCCTGCGACTGCCGCTCGAACTGGTCGCGCACGCCCTGCTTGAACTCCTCCATGCCCTCCTGCTCGCGGCGGACGGAGCCGAGCGTGTCGGCGGCCTGCGGGCCGCCCATCACGGAGATCCGCGCATTGGGCCACATCCACAGGAAGCGCGGCGAGTAGGCGCGGCCGCACATCGAGTAGTTGCCGGCACCGAACGAGCCGCCCACGATCACGGTGAACTTGGGGACGCGGGCGCAGGCGACGGCCGTGACCATCTTGGCGCCGTGCTTGGCGATGCCGCCCTCCTCGTACTGGCGGCCCACCATGAACCCGGTGATGTTCTGCAGGAACAGCAGCGGGATGCGGCGCTTGTCACACAGCTCGATGAAGTGGGCGCCCTTCTGGGCGGCCTCGGCGAAGAGCACGCCGTTGTTGCCGATGATGCCCACCGGGTGGCCGTGGATCCGCGCGAAGGCGGTGACCAGTGTGGTGCCGAAGAGCTCCTTGAACTCGTCGAACTCGCCTCCGTCGGCGATGATCTCGATGACCTTGCGCACGTCGTAGCCGATCTTCGGATCGGTCGGCACCACGTCGTACAGGTCGGTCTGCGGGCGGGCCGGCGGCAGCGCGGGGCGCACGTCCCACTGCACCTCGCCGACGGGGCCGAGGCGTCCGACGATCTGCCGGACCTTCTCCAGCGCCTCGTCGTCGGAGTCGACGAGGTGGTCGGTGACGCCCGACTTGGTGGAGTGCATGAGGCCGCCGCCGAGGTCCTCGGCTGTGACGTCCTCGCCCGTCGCGGCCTTCACCAGGGGCGGGCCGGCGAGGAAGATGGTGCCCTGATCCCGGACGATGATCGTCTCGTCGCTCATGGCCGGCACGTAGGCGCCGCCCGCGGTGGAGCTGCCGAGAACGGCGGCGATCTGCGGGATGCCCGCGGCGCTCATGTTCGCCTGGTTGTAGAAGATGCGGCCGAAGTGCTCCCGGTCGGGGAAGACCTCGTCCTGGTTGAGCAGCATCGCGCCGCCCGAGTCCACGAGGTAGACGCAGGGCAGCCGGTTCTGCATCGCGATCTCCTGCGCGCGCAGGTGCTTCTTCACGGTGACCGGGTAGTACGTGCCGCCCGAGACCGTCGCGTCGTTGGCGACGATCATCACCTGCCGGCCGGCGACCGTGCCGATACCGGCGACGGCGCCCGCGGAGGGAGCCTTGCCGTCGTACATGTCCTCGGCGGCCAGGGGCGCCACCTCGAGGAACGGGCTGCCGGTGTCGAGCAGCCGCCGGATCCGCTCGCGGACCAGCAGCTTGCCGCGGCCCTCGTGCCGGGCGCGCGCCCGCTCGCCGCCGCCCTGCGCCACCCTGTCGAGCCGTTCACGCAGCTCGGCGACGTTCGCCTCGTGTTCCTCGCGGAATGTCACGCCCGCTCCTTTGGGTTATTCACCATTAACTGAAAACGAGAGTATGTGACCCCGGCCACCGTGTCCAGTCTTACTCGGCGGTAGCTTCCGCGAGGCGGTTTGCGAAGGTCGGCGGACTCAGACGCCGAGGGCCGCGAGGGCCTTGTCGCGCAGCAGCGCGCGGAGCCGCGGCTGCGGCAGCGCCGGGAGGCTCGGGGCCGCGTTGATCAGCCCGAAGACGGCGTGCACGACGGCGCGGTTGTCCACGGGGTCGCCGCCGAGGGCGGTGAGCGCATCGGTCCAGATCTCCACGTACTGCCGCTGCAGCCGTCGCACGCGACGCGCCGATTCCGGCGCCAGCGACCACATGTCGCGGTACTGCACGCGGATCAGGTCGGGCTCGGAGGCCGCGAAGTCCACGTGGAAGTCCACCAGGTCGTGCAGCGCCTGCCGCGGGTCCCCGGCACGCTCCTCCGCGACCCGGCGGCCACCGTCGTACAGGTACTCGGAGATCTCGACCAGGAGCGCGGCGAGCACGTCCTGCTTGCCCGCGAAATGGCGGTACATGGCGGGGCCGGAGACGCCCGCCGCCGCGCCGATGTCCTCGAGGCGCACGCCGGCGAAGCCGCGCTCGGCCATGAGCGCCGCCGCGGCGGCGAGCAGTTCGCGGCGGCGGGCCGCCTTGGCACGCTCGCGCGCCGTCCCCGCCTCGGGCCCTGCCGTGCCGGCCCGGCCGGTCGTCGGTACCTCCATGGCGGGCCACACTACTCGGCTTGCCCCGCCCCAGGACGCGTGTCATGCTTGTTCGGTAAGGCGCCATTCGTTCGCTGAGGCTCCTTCGCGGAAACAGGCCAGCGACCCCGAACGTCGAGAGACGCCCCGGGTCAGGACAGGCGCATCCGGCTTAAGGGTGCTCCCCGATTGGCTCCCGTACTGCTCGTACGGGTTCACGCCGCGAAGTGCTGAAGGTCTGACGTGGAGGGGCGCTCAGTCTTCACCCTCCCTCCATCGGCGCGTGGTCTTCCCGACACGGAGGTGATGCAATGCCCGACGACAGTCATAGTCTCCCG
Source organism: Tsukamurella tyrosinosolvens (assembly GCF_900104775.1). NCBI lineage: Bacteria > Bacillati > Actinomycetota > Actinomycetes > Mycobacteriales > Tsukamurellaceae > Tsukamurella > Tsukamurella tyrosinosolvens. The sequence continues at coordinate 900,511 of NZ_FNSA01000003.1, read as the reverse complement.
CTCGGCGTTTCCCGCATCGCTCCGGAGATCCGCTGAGCCCCAACCCCTTCGGGTAGCACGACACCGCCCCGGCGACGACCCGCCGGTGGCCGCGCGCTGCCCTCAGACCGCGCTCATCACACGCAGTGGCACGCCGCGACCCGTCGTCGTGGTGCGATCCCGCGTGTCCCGACGAGGGAGAGAACCATGCACGCCACCTCGACCATCACTCAGCTCGACATCCTGTTGCGGATCGCCGCGGGCGTCGGCTTCGGCACCCTGATCGGCCTCGAGCGGCAGTACCGCGCCCGCATGGCCGGCCTGCGCACCAACGCGCTGGTCTCGGTCGGCTCCGCGCTGTTCGTGGTGTTGTCCGCCTTCGGCTTCGAGGGCGGCGACCCCACCCGCGTCGCGGCGCAGATCGTCTCGGGCATCGGCTTCCTCGGCGGCGGCGTGATCCTCCGCGACGGCCTCACGGTGCGCGGCCTCAACACGGCCGCCACCCTGTGGTGCTCCGCCGCGGTGGGCGCCCTCGCCGGATCGGGGCTGTACTTCGCCGCCGCCGTCGGCACCGCCGTCGTGATCGCCGTCAACACGGCGCTGCGGTCGGTCGGCCACGTCGTCGACAAGGCGCCGGACACCGGCAAGGAGGCACCGAGCCGCTACGAGTTCGTCGCCGTGACCCGCGACGAGAACGAAGCGCACGTGCGCGTCATGCTCGTGCAGGCTTTGAGCCGCACCGTCTTCCACCTCCAATCGATCAGCAGCAACAACGTCGACGACGGTCTCGTCGAGGTGCGCGCCACCCTGGCCGCGGACGGCCGGGACGACCGCGCCCTCGAATCCGCGATCAGCCAACTGAGCATGGAACCGTCGGTCACCGCCGTCCGCTGGAACGTCCTCACGGAGCCCGAGGAGGCGGACCTGTGACCACCACTCCCCTTGCGGGCGGCGTGCTCTCGGCACGCGGCCGCGCCGGGCGCACGCGCGGGGCGGGCATCGCCGCCGACGTCCTCGTCGTCCTCGGGGCGGCCGCCCTGATCTGGCTCGTGATCCGGGTCGGGCAGGGCATGAACGCCCCCGTCGACCTGTCCCACGCGCAGGCCGGCATCGACACCGACCCCGCGCAGCTCCCCTACTACGCGGCCCGATCGCTGCTGCGGATGTTCCTCGCGCTCGCGGCGTCGCTCGTCTTCACCTTCGTCTACGCCACGCTCGCCGCGCGCTCACGCCGGGCACGGGCCGTGCTCATGCCCCTCCTCGACGTGCTGCAATCGGTGCCGATCCTCGGCTTCCTGTCGGTCACGGTGACGCTGTTCATCGCGCTGTTCCCGGGCTCCACCCTGGGCCTCGAGTGCGCCGCGATCTTCGCGATCTTCACCTCGCAGGCGTGGAACATGACCTTCGCCTTCTACCAGAGCCTGATCAGCCAGCCCCGCGAGCTCGGCGAGGCGGCCGAGAACCTCGGCCTGTCCCGGTGGCAGCGGTTCTGGCGCCTGGACGTGCCCGGCGGCATGATCCCCCTGGTCTGGAACGCGATGATGAGCTTCGGCGGCGGCTGGTTCTTCCTCACCGCCTCCGAGGCCGTGTCGGTGGCGGGCAAGGAGTACGCGCTCCCGGGCATCGGCGCGTACGTCGCGTCCGCCTCCACCGACGGTGACCTCGGCCGCGTCGGCTGGGCCGTCCTCGCGATGATCGTGGTGATCGTCGCCGTCAACCTCCTGTTCTGGAGCCCCCTCACCGCCTGGGCCGAGCGTTTCCGGCTGGAGGACTCGGCGACGGGGCGCGAGCCGAAGTCGGCGGTGCTCACCCTGCTGCGCCGCTCGCACGTCAGCGCGGTCGTCGGGCGCGCGCTCGCGCCGGTCGTCGCGGTCTGCGACCGCGTCTTCGGGTCCCTCGGCGGACGGTCCGGGACGGCGACCGTCGTCGCACCGGCCCGGCGCCGCCTCGGCGACCTGCTGTTCGCCGCCGTCGTGCTCGCGCTCCTCGGCTACGGCCTCTACCGGTGCGTCGAGGTGATCCTGCGCGACGCCGGCCTCGCCGAGGTCGGCCACGTCCTGTTGCTCGGCCTGGCGACCCTGTCGCGCGTCGCGGTGGTGATGCTGGTCGCGACCGTCGTGTGGGTACCGATCGGCGTGATCATCGGCCTGAACCCGGCGCTGAGCCGCGCGCTTCAGCCGTTCATCCAGATCTTCGCGAGCTTTCCCGCGAACTTCCTGTTCCCCGTGGTCACGGCCGTCTTCGTCGCGTGGAGCATCCCCCTGAACGTCGGCGGCATCGTGCTCATGGCGCTCGGCACCCAGTGGTACATCCTGTTCAACGTCATCGCCGCCGCCAGCGCGATCCCCGGCGACCTGCTCGAAGCCGCCGACGACATGCGGCTGCCGCGGCTGATGACGTGGCGGTACGTGCTGCTGCCCGGCGTCTTCGCCGGCTACGTGACCGGCGGCATCACCGCCGCCGGCGGCGCGTGGAACGCCTCGATCGTCGCCGAGGTCGTCTCCTACGACGGCCGGGAGTACCACGCGTACGGCCTCGGCGATTACATCGCGCGGGCCACCGCGGCGACCGGCGTCGAGCACACGGCACACCTGCTACTGGGCATCGTCGTCATGTGCCTGTTCGTGGTCGGGACCAACGCCGCCCTCTGGCGCCGCCTGTACCGCCTGGCCGAGCGCCGCTACTCCCTCTAGACCTCTTTCTCCGACCCCTTATTACTAGGAGGCATCCCATGACCACCGTGACCCGTCCCGGCGACCGGCCTCTGATCCACCTCTCCGGCCTCACCAAGAGCTTCGAGGGCGCCACCGGCGAGGCCCTCACCGTGCTCGACGACATCGAGCTCACGATCCGCCCGGGCGAGATCGTCGCCCTGCTGGGCCGCTCGGGCTCGGGCAAGTCGACCCTCCTGCGGATCATCGCCGGGCTCATCCCCGCCACGTCCGGCACCGTCGAGGCCGACGGGGCCGCCCTGTCCGGCCCCAACCCGGGCACCGCGATGATCTTCCAGTCCTTCGCGCTCATGCCCTGGCTGACGGTGCAGGACAACGTGGAGTTGGGGCTGATCGCCCGGAACGTCGCGCACGACGACCGGCGGGCCCGCGCGCTGGCGGCGATCGACACGATCGGCCTGGACGGCTTCGCGTCGGCCTACCCCCGCGAACTGTCCGGCGGGATGCGCCAGCGCGTCGGATTCGCGCGCGCCCTCGTCCTCGAGCCCGACCTGCTGCTCATGGACGAGCCCTTCTCCGCGCTGGACGTGCTGACCGCCGAGAACCTGCGCAACGAGATCGTCGAGCTGTGGGGGCAGGACGACTTCCCGACGCGCAGCGTCTGCATCGTGACCCACAACATCGAGGAGGCGGTGCTGCTGGCCGACCGCGTCGTGGTCCTCGGCTCCAAGCCCGGCCGCATCGTGCACGAGACCTCCATCCCGCTCGCCCGGCCCCGCGACCGGACCGCACCGGAGTTCGAGGCCGTCGTCGACGAGCTGTACGAGGCCCTGACGGGGCGCAGCGCGGAGATCGAGCACGCCCCGGACCCGAGCGACGCGACGCCCGTGAGCCGGCCCCTGCCCGACGCCACCGTCGGCGGGCTGGCCGGCCTCGTCGAACTCGTGCACGCGCACGACGACCACGCCGACCTCCCGGACCTCGCGGCGGACCTGAACTTCGAGCTCGACGACATCATGCCGCTGGTGGATGCGGCGGCGATGCTGGGATTCGTGGTGGTCGAGGGCAACGACATCAGCATCACCGACGAGGGCCGCACCTATGTGACGGTGCCGCTCACCGAGGCGAAGGAGGTCTTCGCGCGACAGGCCGCGGCTCGCGCACCGCTCGTGCGGACGGTCCTCCGCACCCTGCGCGCGGCGAAGGACGGGGCGGTCCGGCTCGGCTTCTTCGTCGACCTGCTCCGCCGCGGCTTCGGCCCGGAGGACGCCGAGCGCCAGATGCGGCTGGCGATCGATTGGGGCCGGTACGCGGAGCTCTACGACTACGACGCCGACGCCGATCGGATCCGGCTCGACCAGCGATGACACCATCGTGATCCACAGCTTTGTGATCGCATTGTGACCAAGCACACAATCATCCGAACCGCCCCCCTAGAGGTTGTCTCGCCGCAATCATTTCGTTATCGTCGACGGGACGCGGATCACGAAGCGGTCACGATGAGGACATCGTCGGATCACCACGTGGTCCGAAGTGCGGTTTTACGGTTGGAGTAGGCGAGATATGACACGGAGTCGCGAGAACCACGTGCGCTGGCAAGGCGGCACGCAGGTCCTCGATGATGAGTCGATCACCGCGATCATCCCGCTGGATGAGCTCGAGACACGTCTCGAGGAGGCCTATTCCGAGACCTGGACCGACGCGCCGGACGACACCGCGCTGGTCTACCGCCCCTCCAGCTCCGAGGTCACGCAGGACCTCATGATCCCCGAGGTGCTGTTCACCGGGGACACCGAGCTCGACGAGCCCGACCTGGACGAGCTCGAGGAGACCGCACTCCTCGGCTCGCCGGAGGCCGCCCCCGAGCTCCTCCCCACGCCCGTCCGCAAGGTCGGCAAGCACCGGGTCCCCACCGCGCCGCACGCCCTCAAGGGCCGCGCCGCCCTGCTCGCGCTCGCCGCGGGCGCCAGCGTCGCCGGTGCCGCCGTGGTCAACGCCACCGGCAGCGACGCCCCGTCGACCTCGCAGCAGCCGATCGTCCCGCCCGCCGGGCCCGAGTTCAACGCCGGCCGCCAGGCGCCCCTGCCCGCCGCGCAGGACACCGAGCAGTTCGCCGCCGGTCTCGCCGGCGGCAAGGCCCGCAAGGACGCGGACGACAAGCGCATCATCGACTCGATGCGCCCGAAGGTGACCGCCCCCGTGAACGGCGCCACCCTCACCTCGAACTTCGGCACCCGCTGGGGCGCCATGCACGGCGGCCTCGACCTGGCCGCCCCGCTCGGCACCCCGCTGTTCGCGGCCGCCGACGGCGTGGTCACCGACGCCGGTCCCGCCTCGGGCTTCGGCATCTGGATCAAGATCCGCCTCTCGGACGGCACCGTGCTGGTCTACGGCCACATGTACAACGTGAACGTCCAGGCCGGCCAGACGGTCAAGGCGGGCGACCTCATCAGCTGGGTCGGCAACAACGGCTACTCCACCGGCCCGCACCTGCACTTCGAGGTCCACGGCGCCGGCGGCGCGAAGCTGGATCCGCAGGCTTGGCTCGCCGAGCGCGGCATCCGCGTCTAGCTCGCACCCCACGAACGCTGAAAGGCGCCCCGGATCACCGGGGCGCCTTTCGCGTCGTTCGGGGTGGGACGACTACAGCTTCTCCATCGGCAGGCCGCCGAAGGTCATCAGGGTGACGGTGCCCGACGAGCCGAAGTCGAACGTCGCGCGCTCCATCGGCCCCGCACCCGTGACCGCGGTGACCGTGCCGAGTCCGAACGAGTCGTGCGAGACCCGGTCGCCCACCGCGAGCGAGAGCTTGTTGGCGCGGCGCGTGGGCTTGGGAGCCCGCTTGGGCGTCCAGCCACCGTCGGACCCCGAGGACCGGCCCCGGCCGCCGTACTGGCCGCCCCCGTTCTGGCCGCCCCAGGACGGGCGGTCCTGCCCGAAGACGCCGCGGGAGCCGCCGAACTGGCTGCGCTTCGGTTCGAGGCGGCGCCAGTCGATGAGGTGCTGCGGGATCTCGGCGAGGAACCGCGACTCCGGGTTCTGCATCGGATCGCCCCAGGTGGCGCGGATCATCGCGCGGGAGAGGTAGAGGCGCTCGCGGGCGCGGGTGATGCCGACGTAGGCGAGGCGCCGCTCCTCGGCGAGTTCCGCCTCGTCGCCGAGCGCGCGCATGTGCGGGAACTGCCCGTCCTCCCAGCCGGTCACGAAGACCACGGGGAACTCGAGGCCCTTCGCGGTGTGCAGGGTCATCATGGTCACGACGCCCGCGTCGCTGTCGGGGACCTGGTCGGCGTCCGCGACCAGCGAGACGCGCTCCAGGAAGGCCGCCAGCGAGCCGGGCTCGGGCGCGCCCTCGTCGACGACGACGTCGGTGAAGTCCTGGGCGGAGAACTCCCGCGCGACGCTGATGAGCTCCTCGATGTTCTCCAGGCGCGCGCCGTCCTGCGGGTCCGACGAGCCCTCCAGCTCGGCCCGGTAGCCCGTCTTCTCGACGACGGCCTCGAGCAGGTCGCCGAGGTCCTGATCCTCGTCGGCTGCGGTGCGACGCAGGTCGGCCATGAGGCCCGCGAACGTGGCGATCGCGTTGCGCGAGCGCGGGTTCAGCATGGCGACGGTGCCGTCGACCGCGTCCTCGATCGCGGTGCTGAACGTTCCCCCGCGGTTCTCGGCGTGCACCGTGAGGCAGGCCTGCGCGCGGTCGCCGATGCCGCGGCGCGGGGTGTTGACGATGCGCTGCAGGCTGACGGTGTCGTTCGGGTTGTCGATGGCGCGCAGGTACGCGACGAGGTCGCGCACCTCCTTGCGCTCGTAGAAGCGGACGCCGCCGACCACCTTGTAGGGCACGCCGTGGCGGATGAAGACCTCCTCCAGCACGCGCGCGGCGGTGTTGGTGCGGTAGAAGACCGCCACGTCGCTGTACTTGACGCCCTTGTCGGCCAGCGCGTCGATCTCCGAGACCACAAAGCTCGCCTCGTCGTGCTCGTTGTCGGCGACGTAGCCGGTGATGAGGTCACCGTCGCCCTGGTCGGTCCACAGCTTCTTCTCGCGGCGGCCGGCGTTGCGGGAGATGACCGCGTTGGCCGCGGAGAGGATGGTCTGGGTGGAGCGGTAGTTCTGCTCCAGCAGGATGGTCTCCGCGTTCGGGAAGTCCCGCTCGAACTCCTCGATGTTGCGGATCGTCGCGCCGCGGAAGGCGTAGATCGACTGGTCCGCGTCACCCACCACGCACAGCTCGCTGGGCTCGACGCCGTCCGCATCGGTCTCGAGGCCCACCAGCTCGCGGACCAGCACGTACTGGGCGTGGTTGGTGTCCTGGTACTCGTCGACCATCACGTGGCGGAAGCGGCGGCGGTAGTACTGCGCGACGTTGGGGTGCGACTGCAGCAGCGCCACCGTCTCCCCGATGAGATCGTCGAAGTCGAAGGCGTTCGCGCCGCGCAGGCGGGACTGGTAGGTGCCGTAGACCTCGGCGACGGTGACCGCGAACGGCTCCCCCGTCTTCGCCGCGTCCGCGGAGGCCTGCTCCGGATCGATCAGCTCGTTCTTGAGGTTGCTGATGTGGGTGGCAAGCGCCCGCGGCGCGAACTTCTTCGCGTCCAGTCCCATGTCCTTGACGATCATGGTGAGCAGGCGGCGGGAATCGTCCGCGTCGTAGATGGAGAAGTTCGAGTTCATGCCCGGCAGCAGGCCGGCCTGCGCGCGGAGGATGCGCACGCACGTGGAGTGGAACGTGGAGACCCACATGATCTTGGCGCGGTTGCCGACGATGCCGGCGACGCGCTCCCGCATCTCCGCGGCCGCCTTGTTGGTGAAGGTGATCGCGAGGATCTGGCCCGGGTGCATGTTGCGGGCGGCCAACAGGTAGGCGATGCGGCGCGTGAGCACGGCCGTCTTGCCCGAGCCCGCGCCCGCGACGATGAGGAGCGGCGAGCCCTCGTGCAGCACCGCCGCACGCTGCTGCGGGTTCAGCCCCTCCAGCAGTTCCTGGCCGCGTTCCTTCCGCTCCACCTGCGCTTTCGGGCGGGAGAAGGGCTGGCGCTGGCGGAGTCCGGACTGCTGCGGTGCTGGGTTACTCATCTCCCGTCCAGAGTAGCCGGGAGGCCTGACAGTTTCGTGCGCCGCGCTCCGCGGGAGAGCGAGGCGAGGACGCGAGCGGCGTGGCCGACGGCGAAACATTCGAAGCGTTCTGCGAGATTCCAGCGCGGGAACCTCGCAGAACGCTTCGAAAGATGTGCCCTGGCTCAGGCGGCGGCGGGAGCCGCCTCCCCGGTGTCGGCGCCGGCCGACTCCTCGGTGTCCGACGCGTCCGCACCAGCGGTGGCGTCGGTGCCCGCGGCGCCCTCGGACGCGGCGGTTTCGTCCGTCGCCTCCTCGGCGGGCGTCTCCGCCGGAGTCTCCGTGGCCGGCGTCTCGGCGGCCGGTGTCTCGGCGGCCGGGGTCTCGGCGGCCGGGGTCCCGGCGGCCGGGGTCCCGGTTGCAGGTGTCTCGGCGGGAGTCTCGGCCGGGGCCTCGGTGGTCGGCGTTCCGGCCACCGGAGCGTCCGCGTCGGGCACCGTCGGGGACGAGGGCTGGGCGGCGCCACCCGTCGGCGCCCCGGAGGCGCTGCCGTCCGAGGTCTTCACGACCGAGGTCTCGACCGCGGCCTTCGCCGGCGCGTCAGCGAGGCTCGTGGCATCGGCCGACGGCGCGGTCTTGCCGGTGAGCCCGTCGAGGAAGCCGGTCCCGACGCCCAGCAGGCCCGGGAGCAGGCCGATGGTGAACGGGTTGTCGGAGAACAGCGCGTCGTTGCCGGCGGTCAGCGTGCTCCCCAGCCCCGCCACCGCGGCGTTGATCGCGGCGATCGGGTCGCCGGTGCCGAGCGCCTTCACGACGTTCTCGAGACCGGTGAAGGCCGTCGACGGAACCATGCGGGTGGCGTTGTACAGGCCGAGGGTCAGGTACAGCAGGGGCTCCGCGGCACCGTCGAGCCCCTTGCCGAGCGGGCCGAGGATCGGGTTGATGATGTCGCCGGTCTGGAGCACGGCGCCGCCGAGCTCGAGCAGCGGCGCGGCCAGGATGCCGTGGATGACCTCGTAGGAGTCGGCCCACGTGCCGGCCGGAACGCCGGTGAGCAGGGTACTGAGGATCCGCTGCACGCCGTCGGGTCCGGCGAGGTTCGTCACGATCCGGGTCAGCGTGTCCGTCCAGATCCCGCCGATCGCACCGAAGTCGGGCAGCGCGGTCGGCGACGCCGCGAGCGTGGACGCGGATGCGGACGTGAAGGTGACCTTGGTGCCCGTCGGCAGCGTGAACGGTCCCGCGTTCGCCCAGTCCGAGCCGGCGATCCCGCCGAGGATCGTCGGGAGCAGGTTGATCAGGCTGGGGATCGCGCCGTACTCGCCGAACAGCGCACCGATCGCCTTCTCGTTCACGGCGGACGCCGTGCCGAACAGCGACGTCAGCGCCGCGGCGGGGCCGCCGGTGCTCAGCGCCTTGAGGGCGGCGGTGACGCCGTCGGCGAGGAGCGCCGGCACCTCGACGCCCGCCTGGAGTGGACCGAGCGCGAGCCCCAGGAGCGGCCCCAGCGCGGCCGTCAGCCCGTCGCCGATCGGCCCGAGCTGGCCGCCGATCGCGTCCATCACGGGAAGCAGGCTGATCGCGGGCGTGAGGATCGCGCCGGTGATCGTCGTGGCGAAGGTCGTCCACGCGTCGCCCAGTTTGCCCGCGGCGAGATCGGCCTGGATCTTCTCCAGGTTCACCAGCAGATTGTCCTCGAGGTATTCGAAGAAGGCCTGGCCGGCGTCGCCCGCCGCGCCGGCGACGGTGCCGGCGGTGGCGAGCTGGTCCTGCACCAGCTTCGTCAGGCCGGTGACCGGGTCCGTCACGAACTTCAGGCCCATCGCCGTGGCCCAGTTCGCGACGGCACTGGCCGCGCCGCCGAGGTCCTGGACGATCGGCGGGAGCGACGGTGCCGTCACCGCGCCCATCGACGTGGCGACGGGCGCGACCGCGACGGCCGCCGCCGCGGCCAGGGCGACGGCGGGTGCGGCGTAACGACGGTGGGAGGACCGAGGATCTGCTGCGAGCATGGAGAAACACCCTTCAACTGGAGTGAGCCGGATCACACACGAACCGGACGAACGGAACATACGCCCACGCCGTGGATATTCGGACCGCTTTCGAAGAAGCTTTGCGACACCACACGTCAATCTGTCTCAATGCGGTCTGCACGTTTCTGAACATGCCAGGTCACGGGCATGTTTCTCCGCCGGAGACGAGTCCGCTCCCCAGCGGCGACGTCGTGGCCGGTAGTTCCACGGGTCGGCGCTGGGGAGCGGAGCGCGAGCGCCGTCAGGCGCCGGTGGTGGCCTCCGAGGCCGCCGTGGCGTCGTCCGCGCCGGCGTCCGACGAGTCCTCGCCGGCACCCGTCGATGCGCCCGCCTCCGACTCCGCCGGATCCTCGGCCGTGGGCTCGGCGGGCGCAGTCGGCTCGGCCGGGGTCGTCGGCTCCGCCGGCGCGGTCGGCTCCGCGGGCGTGGTCGGCTCCGCGGGGGTGGCCGGCTCCGCGGGGGTGGCCGGCTCGACGGGGGTCGACGGCACCGTCGGCGCAGGGACGTCGTCGACGACGGTGCCGCCCGTCGCCGGGGTACCGACGGCGGGAGTGCCGGCGGTGGGAGTGCCGGCGGACGGCGTCGACGCCTCGACGGCGACGTCGGTCGTCGCGGGCACGTCGGTCGTCGCGACGGTGTCGGCGGCGGGCTTCGGCGACTCCGCGGCGGGCTTGAACGCGTCGAGGATGTTCTTGCCGATGTTCGCCAACCCCGGGAAGACCGCGTTGTCGAACGGATTGTCCTTGGCGACGAACAGGCGGTCGTTGAGGAACGTCGTCAGCGCGCCGACGTCCGTCGCGAGGCCGGTGAGCGCCTTGGCCGGATCGCCGGAGAGCAGCGCGGTCACCAGGTTCTGGCCGATCGCCACCACCTTGCCCGGGGTGTCGAAGAGCACCGCCAGCGCCGAGTTCCCGAGGCCGATGAAGTCCGCCTGGGAGTTCGTGAGACCGACGCCGATCGGGCCGAGGTAGGGGTTGACGAGGTCGGTGATCGGCATGATCCCGCCCAGCAGCACGATGATCGACAGCGCCTTCGCCTTGTCGGCGACCTCGCCGATCGCACCGGCCGGGTCGCCCTTGCCGAGCTTGCCGAACGCGTCGGTGATCGTCTTCAGGACGCCGGGCGTCCACTGGTCGCCCTTGACGCTCGCGGCGAACATCTCGAAGCCCGCCTTCCAGGCCTCGAACAGCGTCGCGAAGTCCGGCATCCCGAGCGCCGGCGCGGAGGCTACGGCGGCGCGGGCCGCCATGGCGTCGGCCTGAGCGGAGGCGGGCAGCTTCGGGATCAGCTCGCCGAGCACCGCGGAACCGGCCTTGACCAGGTTGGGAATGAGCCCCGTCGCCGCGTTGGTGATGTTGGCCTCGAGGAACTTCCCGATGCCCGCGACGCCGGCCGAAACCGCCGCACCGATCTTCGTGACGTCGCCGGAGAGCATCGCCTTGACGATGCTCTCGCCCGCCGCGAGCACCTCGTAGGGCAGGCGCGTGGTGAGCGCGAGCGCGGACTGGCCGAGCGGAATGAGGTACGGGAAGGCGGCGTCGAGGCCCTTGCCGAGCGCTCCGAGCTTCGGATTGAACTCCCCCGAAATGGGGAACAGGACGGCCATCATCCCGATCATCGCGGTGGTCTCGACCAGGCTGCCGATCGGCCGGTACGCGCCGGCGACACTGCCGGCCTTGAGCGCCTCGAGCGCCTGCTCGAAGGACTTCTGCACGCCGCCGCCGAACTCGCCGGCGAGGCTGGCCTGGACCTGCTTGAAGGCCTCCTGCAGCGTGTCCGCGAGGAAGGTCACGTCGCCCCAGCCCCACGTCGGAGCGGCCGCAGCAGCGGTGGGTCCGGCTGCGCGGGGCAGGAGGTTCGCGACGGAGCCGGCGACCTGCGTCTGCAGGTTCACGAGCTTCGCGGGGTTCACGAGCACGGTGGAGGCGGGCGCGGTGACGGCGCCGACGGAGGCGGTCACGGGCGCGACGGCGATCGCGGCGGCGGTGACCATGGCGAGGGAGGCACCGGCGTAGCGGCGCGAGACGGATCGACGGACGACGGCTTGCATTTCAGGCAGCACCCTTCGGCTGGAGTGAGTCCGATCACAGGAGATCCGGACCAGCGCACCATACAACCCACACCGTGGATTTACGCCCGAATTTCGGAAACTTTGCGACATCAGACGTTGATGTGTCGCACCGAAGAATCCACGCTGTGGGTAAACCGCAGGTCACGTCTCGTCAGACGGGGCGACGAGGGATCAGCGGGCGGCCGACGCCGGGACCAACAGACCGACCGGACCGCTCCCCACGCACGCGACCAGCCCCGGCGTCTCCGCGCGCGCGACGAGGCCGTCGCCGGTGCCCGTCACCCGGGCGTAGACGGTGTGCGCACCCCTGCGGACGGGCACCCGGACCGGTGTCGCGCCGCGCTGCTGCTGCAGCACGACCACCCCGTCGGACGAGGCGAGGTAGTTGAGCTCCACGACCCAGTCCCAGAACGCCAGCGGCCCCTCGTACGCGAGGACGGCCGAAGCGGTGTCATCGACGCGGGTGCCGCACGGGAACGGTCCGAGCGGCAGGCTCCGCACGCGGGTGACCCGGCCGGGCTGGAAGCGTCCCTGCTGGTCGACGACCGTCGTCTCCCCCGCGTACTCCGCGAACCGCGGGTGCGCGGGCTGCGTGGCGAGGATCCGCGAGAGCCGGTTGTTCGGGGCGGCGAGCCGGGCCAGGATGTCGCCGTGGACCTCCTGGTCGAGCACCTCGCGATCCGCGTAGGCGGCGGCCCCGGCGCGGAGGTTCTGCAGGTAGGGGCCGGTCGGATTGTCGTGCCACGGGGGCGCGAAGCGGACGGCGGAGACGGTGCCGCTCAGCGCGAAGACGACCACGACGGCGGCCCGCAGGCGACGGTCCGTCGTGAATCCGGCGACTGTCGACCTCACGAGGCCGAATCCGGCCTCGCGACCCCGAATTCCGCCGGTTTCACAACGCAGCACGATGGCCGCGGCGAGGGTGAGCACCCACGCGAAGTCCGCGAAGTAGCGCAGCGAGAGCGGCAGCAGCGCCGACGTGTACTCGGAGCTGCGCAGGAAGAAGACCGTCGACGAGGCGCCGAGGAAGTAGGCGGCGGCCGCGCCCCACACCGCGAGCCCCCGCGGCGTGCGCCACCAGGTGACCGCCAGGATCGCGACGATCGCGACCAGCCCCACGACCGTGATCGTCACGTCGGTGACCACGAGCGGCGGGCCCGGGTTCTCGCGTCGCCACGTCCACGGCCCGCCCACCGCGGCGGGCGCGAGCACCGCGTTCACCGACCGCCACAGCACCCGCGCCGTGAACCCGACGGTGTGCGTGCCCGGCCGCGACGCCGTGACCGACAGCCACAGCACCATCCAGGCCACGACCACCAGGGCGAACGCCGCCCACAGCCACCGGCCGCGGCGCAGCACCGTCCGGACGGGCCGGCGGTGCCCGCGCACGTACGGCAGCAGGCAGGCCGCCGCGAGCGCGACGAACGGGATGACCAGCGCCTTCTCGAAGAAGAGCAGCGAGGCCAGCAGGGCCGCGACGGCGTACGCGCCGGAGCGCCGGCGGCCGCGCAGATACCGCACCGTCTCGGCCACGACCACCGCGAGCCCGATCTGCAGCGGCAGCGCGTTGAGCGCCGAGGCCCACCAGGCCGTCGCCGTGAGCGTGAGCGGGCTGAACAGCAGGAAGACGAACGGGACCAGCACCACCGGGCGACGTCCCGCGACGATCACGAGCGTGCGCAGGGTGAGCACCGAGGCCGCCAGCTGCAGGACGAGGATCGACGCGGCGGCCGCCGGCCAGCTCAGCGGCGCGACCTTGGTGATCGCGGCGGCCGCGACCAGCGTGCCGGGCATGAAGTGGCCGTCGTAATCGACGAACCACGCTCCGAGGTCGGTGAGCGGGCGCGACGCCCGGCCGATGAAGGCCACGTCGTCCCAGTAGAAGTTCCCGCGCGCGAGCACGTACCCGCGGACCGCGAGCTGGAGGACGACGAGCACCGCCGCCCCGATCCACAGCTGTCGCCGCGGAGCGGGGAGTCGCGACGTACGGAGCACGGTGCTCGATGGTAGATCCCGCGGCTGTGGAAAACTTGAACCCATGAGCACACCGGACGACACCGGCGCCGAGACGCCGCTCGCCGACGAGGAGATCCAGGCCCTGCGCGAGGAGATCGACCGCCTCGACGCGGAGATCCTGGCCGCGATCAAGCGCCGCAGCGAGGTCTCGCAGATCATCGGCCGCACGCGCATGGCGTCCGGCGGCACGCGCCTGGTGCATTCGCGGGAGATGAAGGTGCTCGAGCGGTTCTCCGAGCTCGGCCGCGAGGGCCACACCCTCGCGATGCTCCTCCTGCGCCTCGGCCGGGGCCCGCTCGGCCGGTAGCGGCCCTCAACCCCGACCGACCCCCGCGAAGAACTCCAGCAGGCTGTTCGGCGCGTCGTCGCCCAGCATCAGGGTCGCCATCTCGTCCGCGGACGCCGCGGATTCCTCCGCGCGGTCGAACATCTCCCGCTCGTAGGCGGCGAGCGCGCCGTCGAGGTCGCCGGGGTTCTCGACGATGTGCCGGGCCAGCTCGGCACCGTCGAACAGCGCGATGTTGGCGCCCTCACCGGCGGGCGGGCTGACGTGCGCGGCGTCGCCGACCAGCGTGACGCCGGGGACGTGCTCCCAGCGCAGCCCGACGGGCAGCGTGTGGAGCCGCCGCGGCACGAGCGGCGTATCCGACTCGCCGATGAGCCGGATCAGGTCCTCCGACCAGCCCGGATACTCGGCGATCACGCGCTCGGCCGCCGCCGGGTCCGACCAGTCGATCCCGTCCGCCCAGTCCTCGGGGACGTGCAGTTGCGCGTAGGTGTGGACGATGCCGCCCGCCTCCGCGTGCGTGCTGATCCCGCGGCCGGGCGCGAGGGCGAACATGGCGCCCTCCCCCACCAGCTCGGCGATGCCGGGGTGGCGACGCTCCACATCGTGCAGGTAGGTCTCGACGTAGGTGGTGCCGTAGTACGACGGTGCCGCCTCCGTCACCAGGGCGCGCACCTTGGACCAGGCACCGTCGGCCCCGACCAGCAGCCCGGTCGCGACGGTGGCCCCGTCGGCGAAGGTGAGCGCGTGCCGCCCGCCGCCGAGCGCGCGGACCGCCGTGACCTTCGCGCCCCAACGGATGGCGCCTTCCGGCAGGGAGTCGATGAGGAGCTGCCGCAGCTCGCCGCGGAGCACTTCGGGGCGGCCGCCGTCGCCGTCGTCCGGGAGGTCGAGCAGGACGGTGCCGTCGCGGCCGAGGGCGCGGGTGGCCTCGCCGCCCTCGTGGATCAGCGCTCGGAACTGCGCGGTGAGGCCGGCCGCCTCGATGGCGGCCTGGCCGTCGGCCTCGTGGATGTCGAGCTGGCCGCCCTGCGTGCGCGCCATGGGCGTCGGCTCGGCCTCGTGGATCACGGCGTCGATGCCGTGGACGTGCAGGACGCGGGCCAGGGCGAGGCCGCCGAGTCCGGCGCCGATGATCGTGATGGGTGTCTCCATGGCGCTCCCCTTTCGTTGGAACGATGTTCCATACGAGTTTGGAACATCGTTCCAGTCGTGTCAAGATGGAGCCGTGCCACCCCGCAGCCGCCGCACCGACGCCCTCTCCCGCGACCGCATCGTGGACGCCGCGATCGACCTGCTCGACGCGAGCGGCGCCGACGCGCTGACCTTCCGCGCGCTCGGCGGCGCCCTCGACACGGGAAGCGGGGCGATCTACCACCACGTCGCCGGCAAGGACGAGCTCCTCGCCGCCGCCACCGACGCCGTCCTGCGGCCGATCCTCGCGGCGGCCGCGGGAGGCGACGATCCCCGCGCGGCGATCCGCGCGCTGGCGCTGGCGCTGTTCGACACGGTCGACGAGCACCCGTGGCTCGCCGCGCAGGTGATGGCCGATCCGGGCCGGCCGGCGAACCTGCTGCTGAGCGAGCGGATCGGCGGGGCCGTGCTGGCGATGGGCACTCCGGAGGAGGCCCTGTTCGACGCCGCCACCGCGATCGTCGGCTACGTGCTCGGGTCGGCGGCCCAGAACGCCGCGAACGCCCGCTCGCCGCTCGCCCGCAGCGGCCCCAGCCGCGAGGAACTGCTGGGCGGCGTCGCGGCCCGCATCGAGCAGCTGGATCCCGACGAGTTCCCGTACCTGCGCCGCATCGCCGCGACCATGGCGGACCACGACGATCGCGCCCAGTTCCTCGCCGGGCTCGACCTCCTCCTGGCGGGAATCGACACCCTGTAGCGGCCGCACCACACCGGCCGCGATCCGTCAAGGATCACGTTCACGCTGCCATCGAACCCCAGGTCGGAAGGCCTTTCTGCGCCAGACTGACGGGCATGCCCAGCCCTGACGACTATCTCGTGTGCGCCAGCCAGCGCAGCGGGAGCACCCTCCTCGTGGAGTCGCTCGCGGCCACCGGCGTCGCCGGGCGGCCGCAGGAGTTCTTCCAGTACTACCCGTCCTCGTCGCTGTCGCCGCAGCCGCGCGAGTGGTTCGCCGGCGTCGACGATCCGTCGCTGCTCGACCTGCTCGACCCGATCGATCCGGGCACCGTCGACCCGCGCGGCCCCGCGCAGTGGCGCGACGACGTGCTGCGCGAGGGCCGGACGCCGAACGGCGTCTGGGGCGGCAAGCTCATGTGGAACCAGACGCCCGTCCTCGTGACCCGCACCCGGATCGCCTCGGGGTCGGTGCGGACGGCCATCCGCTCGCTGTTCGACGGTGCCGACCCCCTGTACGTCCACGTCCACCGGCCCGACGTGGTCGCGCAGGCCGTGTCGATGTGGCGCGCCGTGCAGACCCGCGTCTGGCGGGACGACCCCGATCACGACCGTGAGCGCGACGAGCGCGCCGTGTACCGCGCCGATGGGATCGC
Organism: Tsukamurella tyrosinosolvens; assembly: GCF_900104775.1. Classification (NCBI taxonomy): domain Bacteria; kingdom Bacillati; phylum Actinomycetota; class Actinomycetes; order Mycobacteriales; family Tsukamurellaceae; genus Tsukamurella; species Tsukamurella tyrosinosolvens. The sequence goes on along the minus strand of NZ_FNSA01000003.1, from coordinate 883,874 downwards.
CCACCTGGCCGGGATCCTGCGCGAGCAGGAGCGGTCGTGGCGGGCGTGGTTCGCGTTCGAGGGCATCACCCCCCTCGAGATCGACTTCCACGAGCTGACCGCCGACCCCCGGAAGACGACGGCCCGCGTCCTCGACGCGATCGGGCAGGACCCGGACCTCGCGCCCCCGCCGCCGCTGAAGCCCCAGTCCAACGACCGCTCCAAGGAGTGGGCGGAGCGCTACCGCGCCGACGCCGCCGAGAACGGATACCCCCTATGAGCACAGTGACGCCCGAACCGATCGCCGCCGTCGACGAGCTGCGCGTCCTCGAGGCCGAGGCCGTCCACATCATCCGCGAGGTGGCCGCCGAGCTGGAGCGCCCGGTACTGCTGTTCTCCGGTGGCAAGGACTCGATCGTGCTGCTGCGGCTCGCGGAGAAGGCGTTCCGGCCGTCGCCGCTGCCCTTCCCGATCCTGCACGTGGACACCGGCCACAACTTCCCCGAGGTGATCGACTTCCGCGACCGCCGGGTGGCCCCGACGGCGGAGAACCCCGACGGGATCGAGCTCATCGTCGCGTCGGTCCAGGAGTCGATCGACAGCGGCCGCGTCGCCGAGTCGACGGAGTCCTCCGGCTCGCGGAACCGGCTGCAGACCCGCACCCTGCTCGACGCGCTGGAGGCCGGGAACTTCGACGCCGCGTTCGGCGGCGCCCGGCGCGACGAGGAGCGGGCCCGCGCCAAGGAGCGGGTCTTCAGCTTCCGCAACGAGTTCGGCCAGTGGGACCCGCGGGCACAGCGCCCCGAGCCCTGGTCGCTCTACAACGGCCGCATCCGGCGCGGCGAGTCCGTCCGGGTGTTCCCCCTGTCCAACTGGACCGAGCTCGACATCTGGCGCTACATCGAGCTCGAGGGCCTGGAGCTGCCGCCGATCTACTACGCGAGCGAGCGGGAGGTCTTCGAGCGCGACGGGATCCTGCTCGCCGTCTCGGAGTTCACGCGGCCGCGTGACGGCGAGACGGCGCGCCGGGAGTGGGTGCGGTACCGCACCGTCGGCGACCTGACCATCACCGGCGCGGTCCGCAGCCGCGCCACCGAGATCCACGACGTCATCGCGGAGATCTCCGCCGCCACGGTCTCCGAGCGGGGCGAGACCCGCGCCGACGACCGCACGTCCGCCGCGGCCATGGAGGACCGGAAGAAAGAGGGCTACTTCTGATGAATCGCGTTCCGAACCCCGCGACCGGATCGGTCGCGGACACCGCTGCGGGGTGCGTCCGATGACCGACGTACTGGCACCACCGACCACGCGGCAGCTGCTGCGCCTCGCCACGGCGGGGTCCGTCGACGACGGCAAGTCGACGCTCATCGGCCGGCTGCTGCACGACACCGGCAGCCTCCCGACCGACCATCTGGACGCCGTCACCGACGGCGACGAGGTGGACCTCGCGGCGCTCTCCGACGGCCTGCGGGCCGAGCGCGAGCAGGGCATCACCATCGACGTGGCCTACCGCTTCTTCTCCACCGAGTCCCGCAGCTACGTGCTCGCCGACACGCCCGGCCACGAGCGGTACACCCGCAACATGTTCACCGGCGCCTCGAACGCGCACGTCGCCATCCTGCTGGTGGACGCCCGCAAGGGCGTCCTGCGCCAGACCCGCCGGCACGCCCGCATCGCGACGCTCCTCGGCGTGCCGCACGTCATCGCCGCGGTGAACAAGATCGACCTCGTAGGCTTCTCCGCGGAGCGGTTCGCGGAGGTCGAGGCGGAGCTCGCCGAGCTCGCGGTCCGGCTCGGGCTGGACGCGATCCCCGCGATCCCGCTGGCCGCCAAGCTCGGCGACAACGTGGTGCACCGCTCGGAGCACACCCCCTGGTACGACGGGCCCACGCTGCTCGAGCACCTGGAGGCCGTGCCGCTGCGGGCACCGTCGGCCGTGGCCACGGAACTGCGCCTGCCGGTCCAGTGGGTCTCCCGGCCCACCGCCGAGCGGCGCCGACGGTACGCCGGACGCGTCGCCGCCGGCACGCTGACGGTGGGCGACGAGGTGCTGGCGCTGCCGTCCGGGAGCAGGTCGACGGTGACCGCGCTGGACACCCTCGACGACGACCGCGCCACGGCCGTCGCGCCGCTGTCGGTGTCGGTCGAACTGGCCGACGACATCGACGTGGGCCGCGGCGACGTCCTCGTCTCCGGCGCCGAGGGCGCGCACCTGCCGGTGAGCGCCCGCGAGCTGGAGGTCACCGTCTGCTGGCTGGCCGAGAAGCCGCTGCGTGCCGGGGACCGCGTGGCCCTCAAGCACGCCACGGCGACGGTCCGCGCGACCGTGCAGTCGCTGGAGCGGCGCCTGGACCCCGAGACGCTCATCGAGCAGGTCGGCCCGAGCGAGCTGGCGCTCAACGACATCGGGACGGTGACCCTGCGGACCTCGTCGGTCGTCGTGGCCGACCCCTACGCGCAGAACCGGGACACCGGCGCGCTGATCCTCATCGACGAGGCGAGCAACGACACCGTCGGCGCGGGCACGATCGCCGTCGCCCGCGAGGTGGTCCCGGGGCAGGCCACCCGCAACGACATCCGCTGGCACCCCAGTTCCCTGGGCCGCGCCGAGCGCTGGGCCCGCACGGGGCAGCGCGGCGCGACGGTGTGGTTCACGGGCCTGCCCGCGTCCGGCAAGTCGACGGTGGCGGTCGCGCTGGAGCGGGCGCTGGTCTCGCGGGGCCGCGTCGCCTACCTCATCGACGGCGACAACATCCGCCACGGCATCTCCGACGACCTGGGCTTCTCCCCCGGCGACCGGGCCGAGAACATCCGCCGCGTGGGCCACCTGACGCGCCTGTTCGCCGACGCCGGGGTGATCTCGATCGCGTCGCTGGTCTCGCCGTTGCGCTCGGACCGGGAGATCGCCCGGGAGCTGAACGTGGCGGCGGAGATCGACTTCCTCGAGGTGCACGTCTCGACGCCGGTCTCGGAATGCCGCAAGCGCGACCCGAAGGGCCTCTACGCCCGCGCGGACCGCGGCGAGCTCCGCGGCCTCACCGGCGTCGACGGGCCGTACGAGAAGCCCGAGGACCCGGACCTGCGCTTCGACACCACCGGCGCCGACACCGACGAGCTGGCGCAGCGGGTGATCGCGCTGCTCGTCGAGCGGGGAATACTCGAGGCGTGAGCTGCTGCACGCCCGACGGCCCGGACCTGCCGCCGCACGCCGGCGCGGTGCCGGGCGGCGGCGCGGTGCCGGGCGGCGGCGCGCACCCGATCCCCCAGGCCCGCGTCCCCGCCGGCGCGTTCGCCATGGGGGATCAGCACGGCGACGGCTACCGCGCCGACGGCGAGCTGCCCGTGCACCGGGTCGTGCTGCCGGGCTTCGCGATCGACGCGACGACGGTGACCGTCGCCGCGTTCGCGGCCTTCGCCGACGCGACGGGGCACGTCACCGACGCCGAGCGGTTCGGCGCGTCCGCGGTCTTCCACGCCTGCGCCGCGGACCCGTCCGCGGGCGTGCCGGTCCCCGGCACGCCGTGGTGGCTGACGGTGCCGGGCGCGACGTTCCGCGCGCCGGGCGGGCCGGGCACCGTCGCCCTCGACGACCATCCCGTCGTGCACGTCTCGCACGCGGACGCCCTCGCCTACTGCGCGTGGGCCGGCCGGGCGCTGCCGACCGAGGCGCAGTGGGAGTACGCGGCACGCGGCGGCCTCGACGGCGCCCGCTACCCCTGGGGCGACGAGCACCCGGTGCCCGGCCGGGACTGCAACGTCTTCGTCGGCGCCTTCCCCGAGCCCGCCGGCCCCGTCGGGACGGTGCCGGCCGCAGAGTACGAGCCGAACGGCTACGGCCTGTACCAGGCGGTGGGGAACGTGTGGGAGTGGTGCGCCGACCGGTTCTCGGCGCGCTACTACCGTGCGTCACCGGAGGTGTCGCCGACGGGGCCCGACCGCGGCACCGCCCGAGTGCTGCGCGGCGGGAGCCACCTGTGCCACGACTCGTACTGCTACCGCTACCGCACGGCGGCCCGTAGCCACAACACCCCGACCTCGACGGCGAGCAACATCGGATTCCGCACCGTGTCCGATTCTGATATCGTGATCCCATAGATCTGATATACACCGGAGGTGCGACATGTCCGTATCGCTACCTGAGTTCCGCGACGCTCCACTCAAGCTGACGTCCCTGCGCGCGCCCGAAGGGCTCTTCGACCGGGCGCGGGAGGAGTTGGGCTACGCCTCCAATCAAGACATGGTGGTCAGCCTCGTCGAGCTGGCGCTCAAGCAGAAGCTCCAGCGGGACATGATCAAGCGGATCGCTTCGAACCCGGACGGTCCCTACGCCGCACTGGCGGATCCTGAGTTCCTCAAGGAGGTGAGGCGGTGACACTCCCCTTCGACGAGCGACCGGTTCCCCACATCGTCGACAACTCCGTATGGTCGAGGATCCAGATCGGCCAGATCCGCGGGACCGCCCTGGAATCATTCACGGTCGGCGGGAACTTCCTCGCGGCATGCGCGCCGCAGCTCCTCGAAGCGCTCTACTCCACACGTTCTCCTCGCGAGTGGGAGTCCGAATACGCCACGAACTGGGAGTTCCTCGACGTGCTGCATCCTGGCGTCGAAACTCACGCCGTCTCCGTCGAGCTGCAGCGCCGACTCTGGCACTCCGGCAAGGTACGCGCGGCCGGCCCCGTCGACACGATGATCGCGGCGATCGCGATCCGTCACGACGCCGTGGTGGTGCATCGCGACAGCGACTACGAGCGGATCGCGGAGGTCGCGCCGGAGTTCCGGCAGGTGCGGGTGTAGATCAGGCGTTCGCGGCGTCGGCGCGGGCCCGCGCGGCCGACTCGCGCACGTCTACCTCGGACGGGGCCAGCTCGCGGCGGGCGCCCTGTGGGCGGCGCGAGGGCAGAGGTGTCTGGTCGGCATCGGGCTGCGCGCGGCCGGCGAAGAACGCGGCCATGAAGGCCTCGGCGATCGCGGTGCCCTCGGCCTCGGAGGGCAGCACGTCGCCGGTCTCCTCGCGCCACGTCGCGAGGACGCCGGCGAGGCGGCGGGCCACCCACTGGTAGGCGGGCTCGTCGACCACGTTGTGCCGCTCGTACGGGTCCACGACCAGGTCGTACAGCTCCCGACGGGGCCGCGGCGCGGCCGTCTCGTAGGGGTCGAGTGAGGCGGCGGAGGAGCTGTCCGCGATGTCGAGCGGGAGCAGCAACGCGGGCCGGTCGGCGTAGTTCTCGATGTAGCTGAACTGCTTGGTGCGCACGGCGCGGATCGGGTCGTAGGCGTCGTGGTAGGTCTTCTGCGTGAACAGCCCGGCGCGCACCTGCTCGCCCGTCGGCTCGAGGAGTTCGGCCGCGTGGGTCTCGCCGTCGACGTCCTCCGGCAGGGGCAGGCCGAGGAGGTCGAGCACCGTCGGGGTCAGGTCGACGCCCGAGAACAGGTCGTCGTAGACGCGCGGCGCGAGGCCGAGGGCACGGGGCGGGCGCGCGATGAACGCGACGCCGGTGCCCTCGCCGTAGAGCGTGGACTTCGCGCGCGGGAAGGCGAGGCCGTGGTCCGTGATGAAGAGGATCCACGTGCTCTCGGCCAGTCCGAGCTCGTCGACGGTGTCGAGCAGCCGCCCGACCGCGGCGTCGGCCTGCGTGATGCTGCCGTGCAGCCCGGCGAGGTCGTCGCGGACCTGCGGGGTGTCGGGCAGGAAGCCGGGCACGCCGATGGCGTCCGGGTCGGCGGGCGCGTACTGGTCCGCGGGGTACGGGCGGTGCGTCTCGAAGAAGCCCGCGGTGAGGAAGAAGGGCTCGTCGCGCGTGGCAGCGTCGGCCAGCCACTCCTGCGACTGCGCCACGACGTAGTCGCACAGGGAGTCCGAGACGTCGGCGGTGTCGAAGCCGAGCCTGGTCGGGTCCGCACTCTCGTGCTGCATGCCGAACAGGGCGCTGCGGTAGCCCGCCTCGCCGAGCAGCGTCGGCAGGGTGCGCACGTGATCGCGGTACTCGAAGCCGTGGTGCGCCAGCCCGACGAGGCCGTTGCGGTGCGGGTGCAGGCCCGTGAACAGCGAGCCGCGCGCGGGCGAGCAGAGCGGCGCCGTCGCGTGCGCGTCGGTGAACCGGATGCCCTCGGCAGCGAGCCGGTCGAGGTTCGGGCTGATCACGCCCTCCGCGCCGTAGCAGGCGAGGTGGCGGCCCAGGTCGTGCCAGTGCACCAGGATCACGTTCTCCCGCGTGCCGCTACCCGCCTGCTCGTCCACCACACCCCGACGCTGCCACAGACCGCCCCGCCGCGGCGAGCTTTGCGATCACCCCGACTGCAATTGAACACTGTTTCCGACAGAGAAACCGCAGGTCGCGGTGATCGTAAACGGTGTTCAATTCCGATGGGCGGTCACTGCAGGGCGATGTAGCGGGTCTCCAGGTACTCCTCGATGCCCTCGCTGCCGCCCTCGCGGCCGAAGCCGGAGGCCTTGACGCCGCCGAACGGGCCGGCGGGGTCGGAGATGACGCCGCGGTTCACGCCGACCATGCCGGCCTCGATCCGGTCGGCGACGCGCAGCGCGCGGTCCAGGTCCTTCGTGAAGATGTACGCCGCCAGCCCGTACTCGGTGGCGTTGGCGGCGGCGACGCCCGCGTCCTCGTCCGCGAAGGAGACGATGGGCGCGACGGGGCCGAAGACCTCCTCGGTGAGGATCCGGGCGTCGGCGGGGACGTCGGCGAGCACCGTCGGCGGGAAGAAGTGGCCGGGCCCCTCGGGCGCGACCCCGCCGAGCCGCAGCGACGCGCCCTTCGCGACCGCGTCCTGCACCAGCTCGGAGACGGTGGCCTGCTGGTCGGCGGAGACGAGCGGCCCGATGGTCACGCCGTCGTCGATGCCGCGGCCCAGGACGTACTTCGCCATCCCGTCCACGAGCTTCGTGGTGAACTCCTCGAGCACCGACTCGTGCACGTGGAAGCGGTTGGCGGCGGTGCACGCCTCGCCGCCGTTGCGCAGCTTGGCGAGCAGGGCCTGCGCGACGGCGTGGTCGACGTCGGCGTCGTCGAAGACGACGAACGGCGCGTTGCCGCCCAGTTCCATCGACGTGCGCAGGATCCCGGGCGCCGACTGCGCGACGAGCGCGGCGCCCACCTCCGTCGAGCCGGTGAAGGTGAGCTTGCGCAGCCGCGGGTCGGCGAGCAACGGCCCCGTCAGCGCGCCGGACTTCGAGGTGGGCAGCACCGAGATCACGCCGTCCGGGACGCCGGCCTCCTTCAGCACCTCGGCGAGCAGCAGCATCGTCAGCGGCGTGAGGCCCGCGGGCTTGACCACCATCGTCGCGCCGGCCGCGAGCGCGGGCCCGATCTTGCGGGTGCCCATCGCGAGGGGGAAGTTCCACGGGGTGATCGCGAGGCACGGCCCGACGGGGGCCTTGCTCACCAGGATCCGGCCGGTGCCGGCCGGCGCGGGCGTGTACCGGCCGGCGATGCGGACGGCCTCCTCGGAGAACCAGCGGAAGAACTCGGCGCCGTACTTGAGCTCGTTGGCCGATTCGGGCAGGGCCTTGCCCATCTCGAGCGTCATCAGGAGCGCGAAGTCGTCGGCGCGGGCGTGGAGGCCCTCGTAGGCGGCGCGGAGGATCTCGGCGCGCTCGCGGGCGGGCGTCGCGGCCCACGCCGGTCCCGCCGCGACGGCGGCGTCGAGGGCGGCGGCGCCGTCCTCGGGCGTGGCGTCGGCGACCTCGACCAGGACCTCCTCTGTCGCCGGATCGTGCACCGGAAAGGTTGCGCCCGAACTCGAATCGCGGAACGCACCGTTCACGAAGATCCCGGTGGGGATGCGGTCGAGGAGGTCACGGACGCGCTGCTCGGTTGCCATACCGCCACCCTAGCTCCGCGCCGAGGGCGCGCGCAGGGCCTTGTCCCGGCACCCGCTGTGACCTCGCCCGTGAACCGCCCGCGCGAGCGCTCCGGACACTAGGCTGACGCCATGAGCGACAGCGACATCACCGCGTCCACCGCCTGGCGGAACCTCCTCGATCACCACCGCGAGATCGCCGGGACCACGCTGCGGGAGCTGTTCGCCGCCGACCCCGACCGCGGCTCCGAGTTCGTCTTCCGGGTGGGCGACCTCTACATCGACTACTCCAAGCACCGCGTCACCCGCGAGACCCTCCGCCTGCTGACGGCGCTCGCCGACGAGGCCGGGGTCGCCGCCCGGCGCGACGCCATGTTCGCGGGCGAGCACATCAACGCCACCGAGGACCGCGCGGTGCTGCACACTGCGCTGCGCGCACCGTCGAGCCTGGACCTGCAGGTCGACGGGCAGGACGTCACCGGCGACGTGCACGACGTGCTGGAGAAGATGGGCGCCTTCAGCGACGAGGTGCGCTCGAAGCGGTGGCGCGGCGCAACCGGCGAGCCCATCACCGACGTGGTGAACATCGGCATCGGCGGCAGCGACCTCGGTCCGGCGATGGTCTACAAGGCCCTGCGCGCGTACGTGCAGCGCGGCCTCACCTGCCACTTCGTCTCCAATGTCGACCCGGCCGACATCTCGGCCACGCTGGCGCAGCTCAACCCCGCGACCACCCTGTTCATCGTCGCCTCGAAGACCTTCTCCACGCAGGAGACGCTCACCAACGCGCACGCGGCGAAGGCCTGGCTGCTGGAGAAGCTCGGCGTCGGCGAGGAGGCGGTCGCGAAGCACTTCGTCGCCGTCTCCACCAACGCGGAGCGGGTCGCGGCGTTCGGCATCGACACCGCGAACATGTTCGGCTTCTGGGACTGGGTCGGCGGCCGCTACTCGGTGGACTCCGCGATCGGCCTGTCCGTGATGATCGCCGTCGGCCCCGAGCGGTTCGCCGAGTTCCTCGCCGGATTCCGCACCGTCGACGAGCATTTCGCCACCGCACCCGCCGAGGCGAACGCGCCGCTCATGCTCGGGCTCATCGGGCTCTGGTACTCGGACTTCTTCGGCGCGCAGTCCCGCGCGGTGCTCCCCTACGCGCAGGACCTGGCCCGCTTCCCCGCCTACCTGCAACAGCTCACCATGGAGTCCAACGGCAAGTCCGTGCGCGTGGACGGCACGCCCGTCACCGTCGACACCGGCGAGATCTTCTGGGGCGAGCCGGGCACCAACGGCCAGCACGCCTTCTTCCAGCTGCTGCACCAGGGCACCCGGCTCGTGCCGGCGGACTTCCTCGGCTTCGCGCAGTCCACCGATGACCTGCCCACCACCGACGGCGTCGGCACCATGCAGGACCTGCTCATGAGCAACCTGTTCGCCCAGACCAAGGTGCTGGCCTTCGGGAAGACGGCCGACGAGATCGCCGCCGAGGGAACCGATCCCGCAGTGGTGCCGCACAAGGTGATGCCCGGTAACCGGCCCACCACCACGATCCTCGCGCCGAAGCTCACCCCGTCCGTCGTGGGCCAGCTCATCGCGCTCTACGAGCACCAGGTGTTCACCGAGGCCGCGGTCTGGGGCATCAACGCCTTCGACCAGTGGGGCGTCGAGCTGGGCAAGGTGCAGGCCAACGCGCTGCTGCCGGTCATCGCGTCCGACGGTGCCCCCGCCGCCGACCTCGACTCGTCGACCGACGCGCAGGTGCGCTGGTACCGCGGGCAGCGCGGCCGCGCCGTCTAGGCCGCAGGTCTAGGGCCGTTCGGTGGCCGCGCGCTCGCGCCACGGGTTGGTGAGCCGTCCCGCGGCCTCCGCCAGCGCCTCGGCGACGGTCGCGACCCGCGCCTCGTCGGCCTGCTCCGACGGAACGGCGACGCCCAGGGCCAGCGGCGGGTCGCCCGGCGCCCACGCGGGCAGCGCGACGGCGATGCCGGTGAGGCCCAGCGTGCCGCTGCCCGGATCGAGCGCGTAGCCGCGCTCGCGGACACGCGCCAGGTCGGCGCGGAGCGCGGCGCCGGTGATCTCGGTGCCGTCGACGGCGCTGCGCGCGGGCACGGCGGTCGCGAGGATCGCGTCGAGCTCGTCGTCGGGCAGGCCGGCGAGGAGCGCCTTGCCGGACGCCGTGAAGACCGCGGGCAGCCGGGAGCCGAGCGGCGTGCCGAACCGGTACGGCACGCGGCCCTCGTGTCGCGCGAGGTAGAGGGCGTGGGCCCCGTCGAGCATGGTGATCTGGACCAGCTCGCGGTGCAGCACCGGCGATGCGGAGATCACCGGGAAGAACTCGCGGACCTGGTTGAACTGCAGCGCGTAGGCGCCGCCGATCTCCGCGGTGCGGCGGCCCAGGGAGAAGCCGCCGGGCACGCGGCGGATCATGTCGCCGTCCTCGAGGGCCTGGCACAGGTTGGCGCACGAGGACTTGGCGATGCCGAGGCCGCGGGCGAGGTCGCTGAGACTCAGGGCGGGGCTCTCGGACTCGGCGAGCAGCGCGAGGATGCCGATCGCGCGGGTCACGGCGGGCGCCGGGGCCCGCGTCCCCTCCGGCGAGGCCATCAGTAGAACTCCACCGTGTCGACGACGTTCGCCATCGGCGCACCGTCGAGCAGGGCGGTGGCGTTGCGGGCGAAGAGGCGGGCGATGCGGGTGCCCTCCTGCCGGCTGAGCGCCGCGGTGTGCGGGCTGGCGAGCACCCGCGGGTGGCCCCAGAGCGGGCTCTGCTGCGGGAGCGGCTCGGTCGCGAAGACGTCGAGGGCGGCGAAGGCGATCCGCCCGTCGTCGAGGGCCGTGAGCAGCGCGTCCTCGTCGATGACGGTGCCGCGGCCCACGTTGGTGAGCAGGGTGCCGGGGCGTACGCCGGCGAGGAGCTCGGCGCCGATGAGCTTCTCGGTGGCGGCGGTCCCGGGCAGGGTCACGACGATGGCGTCGGCCTGCGCGGCCGCGGCGGCGAGCTCGTCGAGCGGGATCACGCGGTCGACGCCGTCGACGGGGCGGCCGCTGCGGGAGGTGCCCCAGACCGTCGATCCGCAGGCCTTGAACCGGGCGGCCGTCGCGGCGCCGATGCCGCCGAGGCCCACGATGAGCACCGTCATCTCGTCCAGGTGGCGCATCGCCCAGCGCTCGGCGGGCCAGTGCCGGGCGGCCTGGTCGGCCTCGAGGCGGCGCAGGTCCTTGGCGCCGGCGAGGATCCCGAACAGGGCGAACTCGGCGAGGGTGGAGCCGTGCACGCCCGCACTGGTGGTGAAGGCGACGCGCTCCAGCTCGGCCGGGGTCAGGCCCGCGGCGCGGACCTGGGCGCCGCCGCCGGCCGCGGTCGCGTGCACCCAGCGCAGCGACGGGTTGGCGCGGACGGTCGCGGCCAGCCGCGCGGGCTGCACGTCGGGGATGCCGAATAGGGCGTCGGCGCCGTCGAGGAGGGCGGTGAAGGCCTCCTCCTGCGCGGGGGTGCGGGCGAACGCGGGGTCACCCTCCCAGTCGGCGTCCCACCGGGCGGGCCGGTTGAGCGTGTGGTCGCGCAGCAGCTCGACGCGGGGTTCGAGCCGCTCGATGAGCTGGCAGTCGTCCTCGGGCAGGTCGACTGCGAGCGCGACGCGGAGCGTGGAGGTCATGCCGCGAGTCTAGCCAATCGGCCAATATGTTGAACGCAATTCGCTAGGTTGGACGAATGACGGAGGTTTCGATCCCCTTACGCGGGGTGACGGTCGGCGTGATCGGACTCGGCGCCATGGGCGCCCCCATGGCGCGACACCTGGCCCGCGGGCACGGGAGCGTGCACATCACCGCCCGGCGGCCGCGCCCCGACCTCGTCGCCGACGGGGCCGTCCAGCACGACGACGCCGCGGCGCTCGCCGCCGTCGCCGACGTCGTGCTCCTCATGCTGCCAGATCTGCCCGAAGTGGAGGAGGTCCTCGCGGACGGGCTGCTCGCGGGCGACCGACCCCTGCTGCTCCTCATCGGGTCGACGTCCTCCGCGCCCGGCGTCCGGGCGCTCGCGGAGCGGCTCGACCGGGAGACCGGCGGCCGGGTCCGCGTCGTCGACGCCCCCGTCTCGGGCGGCGACGACGGCGCGATCGCCGGCACCCTGTCGATCATGATGGGCGGCGCCGAGGAGGACTGCGCCCTCGCCGCGGCGGTGCTGGCGCCCTGCGGCACCCCGGTGCGGCTCGGGCCGCTCGGGGCGGGGCAGGTCGCGAAGGCCTGCAATCAGTTGGTGGTCGCCGCGACGATCGCCGCCCTGGGCGAGGCGACGGTGCTGGCCGACCGGTCGGGCATCGACCTGGGCACGATGTGGGACCTGCTCGGCGGGGGCTACGCCGCCTCGCGCCTGCTGGACACGCGCAAGGAGAAGCTGGTCACCGGCGACGACGCCCCGTCGGGGATGGCGAAGTACCTGCTCAAGGACCTGAAGTCGGGCGCGGAGGTCGCGGCCGCCACCGGTACGGAGGCGGCGCTGCTGCCCGCCCTGTTGGCGGAGTTCGAGGAGATCGTCGCCGCCGGGCTGGGCGAGCGCGACATGTCCGTCACCCGGCGGTTCGTGGCCGAGCGTCGGGCACCGGAGTAGCGGCTCACGGCTCCTTGGGGATCTGCCAGGTGCCGTTGGCGTTGCAGCTGAGCACGAAGCCCTGGCTGCGCTCGAGCGCGAGCTTGCCGACGGCGTATCCGGCGCAGCTCTCGCCGATGCTGCCGCGGGCGTAGTCGCTGATGTCCGGGTCAGCGTGGGCGGGGGCCGCGGCGACGATGAGGGCGACTCCGGCTGCGGAGGCGATCGTGGCTGTCTTGATGAATGTGCGCATTTCGCACCACCTTTCGTCCCTGCTAACGCTAGGAACTGCGGTGTCGCGGCACATCCGGGCCGGGCCCCCACGTTTGCGGGCGGCCTCTCAGGGCTCACCCCCTAGTCCTTCCGGGGGACCCCTCGCGGCGCACGTGGCGCGGGCGGCGCCGACGGCGCGGACTCAGATCAAGCGGCGAGTGAGCTCGTCGGGCGCGTGGCGCAGCACGGCGCCGAGCGGGGTCCACGGCCACGACGGGACGGCCGCCTCCTTGGGCTCGCGGTCGATGGCCTTGACGAGCGCCTTCACGCCGTCGTCGAGCGAGGACTTCATGGACGTCTTCACGCCCTTGTTGATGTCGGTCTCGATGAAGCCGGGCTTGATGACGGTGACCGTGATGTCGCTGCCCGCGAACTCCGCCTGCAGCCCCTCACCGAGGGCGGTGAGACCGGCCTTGCTGGCGGAGTAGGCGGCCTGCGCCTTCGGCATGCCGCGCTGTCCCGCGATGGAGCTGATGAGGACGAGGTGGCCGCGGCCCTGCGCGCGGAAGACCTCGAGCACCGCCTCGGCCTGCGCGAGCGCGCCGGTGAGGTTGGTCTGCACGGTCTCCAGGTTGGCGTGCGCCTTGCCCGTCCCGAGCGGCGCGCCCTTGCCGACGCCGGCGTTGATGATCGCGCGGTCGAGGCCGCCGAGCCGCTCCACCACGTCGGCGATGGCGACGGGAACGGCGTCGAAGTCCGTGACGTCGAGCCGGCCGATCTCCACGGCGCCCGCCTTGGGGCAGGAGCTGAGCTCGGCGCGCAGGGCCTCCAGCCGGTCGAGGCGGCGGGCGAGGAGCCCTACGTCCTCGCCGCGCTCCGCATACGTCCGAGCCATGCCTTCGCCGAGACCGGAGCTGGCTCCGGTGATGAGGATCCGCATTCCCCCACCTTATCCACGGCGTGGGCGTCCGCGCCGGTGGCGGCGTCGCCGTGCGCGTCGTCACGGTCCGCGCCGTGCGCGTCGCCGCGGGCCAGGGCCGGGCCGCCGAGGCCCGTCCGCGCGAACAGCTGGATCAGCGGGCCGACGCCCACCGCGTACAGCACGGTGCCGATGCCCAGCGTCCCACCGAGCAGGAAGCCCACGAGCACGACCAGGACCTCCATCGACGTGCGCACCACCCGCACCGAGCCGCCGGTCCGGGCGACGAGCCCCGTCATCAGGCCGTCGCGCGGGCCGGGGCCCATGCCGGCCCCGATGTAGAGCACCGTCGCGAAGGCGTTGAGCACGATGCCGCCGAGCATCATCGGGACCGCGACGACGAGCGCGGGATTCTCCGGGAACAGCGGCGCCATGGTGTCGAAGGCGACGCCGATGACGATCACGTTGGCGACGGTGCCGAAGCCCGGCTTCTGCCGGATCGGGATCCACGCGAGCAGCACCAGCGCGCCGACGACGATCGACGTCACCCCCACCGACAGGCCGACCTTTGCCGCGAGTCCCTGGTGCAGCACGTCCCACGGCATGTTGCCGAGGCCGGCGCGCAGGATCGCGACCATCGCCGTGCCGTACAGCCACAGGCCCACGAACAGCTTCACGAGTCGAATCATCATGACACCCACCTTGGCGCCAAGTGGCATGGCAATCCATAGCCAGTTCTGAGATACTGGCCTCATGTTCCCCTCAACTGGCACTGTCGGCGCGGCCGCCCTGGTCCGCCAGCTCGGCTCCTGGAAGCCCGACGGTCCGCGCCCGGCCTACCTCGCGCTCGCCGAGGCGCTGCGCCTGCTCGTCCTCGACGGCCGGGTCCCCGTCGGGACGGCGCTGCCGAGCGAGCGCGCCCTGGCCGCGCACCTCGAGGTCAGCCGCACGACCGTGACCACCGCCTACGCCGAACTGCGCGACAGCGGGCACCTGCAGTCGCGGCAGGGCGCTCGCAGCGTCCTCTCGCTGCCGCACGCCGTGCCCGCCGAGCCCGCGGACACCGGGCCCGAAGCCGACCTGATCCGGCTGAACATCGCGGCACCGTCGGCCCCGGACCAGATCGTGCACGACGGCTACCGGCACGCCCTCGAGTGCGCGCCGCCGTACCTCGCCGGGATCGGCCTCTACCCCGGCGGCGTGCTGGCGCTGCGCGAGGCGATCGCGCGGCGGTACACCGACCGCGGGCTGCCGACGTCGTCCGAGCAGGTGCTGGTCACCTCCGGCGCGCAGCACGCGCTGCGCGTCGTGCTGGACACGCTGGTGCACCCCGGCGACCGCGTGGTCATCGAGCAGCCGACGCACCACGGCACCATCCTGGCGCTGCGCCGGCACAACGCGCGGCCCGTCGCCGTGGGACTGCACCCGGAGCACGGCTGGGACCTCGACCAGTTGGAGGCCGTCGTGAAGCAGCAGAATCCGCAGATCATCTTCACCATCCCCGACTTCCACAACCCGACGGGACTCCTCCTCGACGAGGCCGGACGGCGGCGGCTCGGCGAGATCTCCGCGCGCTACCGGGTGCCCGTGGTGGTCGACGAGACGATGTCCGAGCTGGCCCTCGACGTTCCCGCTCCCCCGCCCGTCGCGTCCTTCGCGCCTCGCGGCGCCCGGATCATCACGCTGGGGTCCGCGAGCAAGACCATCTGGGCGGGCCTGCGGGTGGGCTGGATCCGCACCGAGACCTCCCCCGATTCGCTCACCGCCGCCCGGTACGACATGGACCTCGCCGGCGCCGTCTTCGAGCAGCTCGCGGCCGGCTACGCCCTCGACCACCTCGCCGACTTCCTGCCCGGGCGGCTGGATTCGCTGCGGGCTGCGCGGGCGGTCGCGCGGGACGCGGTCGCGGAGCACCAGCCCGGCGCGACGATCTCCCCCGGCGTGGGCGGGCTGTGCCTGTGGGTGACGCTGCCGCGGCCCGTCGGGACCGCGACCGCCGCGGCCGCCGCCGGGCTCGGCGTGCGCATCGCCGCCGGCTCCGCCTTCGGGGTCGACGGTGCCCTCGAGCGCAACATCCGCATCCCCTACTCGCTCCCGCCCGACCAGCTCTCCCAGGCCATCGAACTGGTGGGCACCGCCTACCGTCGCGCGACCGGCGGCGCGACCATGCCGGACCTGGAGGGCCAGCTCGTCGTGTGAAGTGGGCCACTCCGCGGAATCATCGGGACCACGGTCCGGTTGAACGTCTGCAGAACCGACGACCTCCGCTGGAAGGGACCACCCGACATGGGACAGAACAACACCGCACGTGACCTCGGACTCCTCGCCCTGCGTACCGCCGTCGGCGGTGCCCTCGCCTACCACGGCTCGCAGAAGCTGTTCGGGTGGTTCGGCGGCCACGGCCTCGAGGCGACGGGCCAGGGCTTCGAGTCCATGGGCTTCGCACCCGGCAAGCCCAACGCCGCCCTCGCCGGCGCCGGTGAGCTGGCCGGTGCCGCCCTCGCGCTGGGCGCCGCGACCCCGCTGGCCGCGGCCGGCGGCGTGGGCGCGATGCTGGTCGCCGCCGAGGTGCACCGCCCGCAGGGCTTCGCCGCGCAGAGCGGCGGCAACGAGTACCCGATCACCCTCGGCGTCGCCGCCGCCGCGCTGGCCCTCACCGGTCCCGGCCGCTTCTCCGTCGACCACGTGCTGGGCGACCGCCTGAACAAGCCGTGGCTCGCGGCCGTCGCGCTGGGCGGCGCCGTCGCCGGCGGCGCGGTCACCATCGCCCGCCGCAACGCCGCGCTCGCGCAGGCCGAGGCCGTCTCCCAGGAGATCGAGGACGAGGCCGCCGAGGGCGACTTCCTGCTCGGCGACTACGACCCGGAGACGGGCACGAACGACGGCGCGGACAAGCTCATCAAGTAGTCCCCGCCGCCGCGGCACTCACCGGCCGCGAAGAGCGAATGCCGCCGGACCCCTCACCCAGGGTCCGGCGGCATCGTCATCGATGAGGGCACCCGGCTCAGAATTTCCAGTTCTGCGGGGCCACACGTGTTCCAGCGCACGCGCGACCCCGCAGAACTCGACATCGTGAGCCGAGCCGCCGCTACCGGAACAGCCCGGCCCCCAGGAAGTCGTCCGCACCCCGCACCCCGGGGACGGCGAAGAAGTAGCCGCCGCCGAAGGGCGTCACGTAATCGGTGAGCGGCTCGTCGATCAGGCGCTTCTGCACCTCCTCGAACTGCGCCTCGACGTCCTGCTGGAAGCACAGGAAGACGTGGCCGCAGGCCATGTTGCCGTTCATGTCGAGGCCGAGGTCGTAGTTGTACGACCGCCGCACCAGGCGCTGCTTCTCCGTCTTCTCGCCCTCGCGCGGGTTCGCGAGGCGGATGTGCGAGTCCATGGGGATCACGTCGCCCTCGGGGTCGGCGGCGAAGTCGGGCTCGTCGGTCTCGGCGGCGCCGTCGAGCGGGGCACCTGAATCACGACGGCGGCCGAACATGCCCTCCTGCTCCGCGATCGAGACGCGGTCCCAGAACTCGACCATCATCCGGATCAGGCGCACCACGAAGTACGTGCCGCCGGTCGCCCAGGCGGGCTCGCCGCCGCCGATCACCCAGATCAGCTCCTCGGCCTGCGACCCCACGGGGTTGGCGCTGCCGTCCTTGAAGCCCATGAGGTTGCGCGCGGCGCCCTCGGGCCGCGGCGGCGCGCCGTAGCCCTGCATCTTCCACCGCAGCTGCATCGCGCCGCGGGTGTGCTTGGCGATGTCGCGCAGCGCGTGGTGCACGGTGTCGGGGTTGTTCGCGCAGAACTGCAGCACCAGGTCGCCGTGCATCTGCGCGGGATCGGGCTGGTCGTTGGGGAAGACCGTCATCGGCTTGAGCTTCGCGGGCTTGCGCCCGCCCAGCCCGAACCGGTCGTCGAACAGCGACGAGCCCACGCCGAGGGTGATCGTCAGCCCGTCGGCGGGCACGACGGGCCCCAGCACGGCGCTGTCGGCGGGCGGCTTGCCCACGCCCAGGTTCGCCGGGGTGCCGCCCGCGGTGAGGAATCGCGCGCGGTCGGTGATGGTCCGCAGCAGCTTCTCCAGGCCCGCGCGGTCGGTGATCACGTCGAACGCCGCGACCATGAGCGCGGCCTGCTTCTCGGCGGGCGCGGGCGTCAGGATCCCGGCCTGGTGCTCGCCCTCGAACGGGTAGGAATCGCGCACCGTCGGGCCCGACGACTGCGCCGCGTCGCTGCGCGCGCCCCCGGCCAGCACGCCGCCGACGGCGGCCACGCCCACGGCGCCGACCGCCGCGCCCTGCAGGAACTTCCGCCGCCCGGTCCCGGACTCCTCCGGCGCGGTCATCTGCTCATCGCTCATGCTTGGGGATCTCCAGGAGGTTGGGCACGGCGGACAGGGTCTCGAGAGCCTGCCCGACCGTGCCGTTGATCTTCTGCCGCAGCGCCAGCGCGGGCTGCTCGAGCGGCGGGTAGGTGCCGTCGGGCCGCTTGACGGCGTCGAGGGCCTTGGTGATGTCGTCCAGCTCGCGACGCGCCGTGGGCAGCAGGTCGGGCACGCGGGGCGCGAGCAGCGGCTCGAGGACGCGGAGCACGGCGCGGGTGGCCTCGACGTCGGCGGCGGTCGCGGCGTAGCCGGCGTGCGCGCCCTGGTCGCTGACGCCCGTGAGGTGGTCACGCAGCGCGTCCTCGAGGATCTCCTGCGCGCGCTTGGTGAGCGTGATCGGGTCGCCGGCGATGTCGTCGGTGCGCAGGTCGTCGCGGACCTTGGTCAGACCCTCGAGGGTCTTGTCGACCTGCGCGGTGAGCGCGGCCGACGGTTCGCCGGTCCACAGGCCGTACTCGATGCGCCGGATGCCGGAGAACTCCGGATCGCGCACACCGTCGGCGAAACCGTCGGGCAGGCCCGCGACGGCCGTCCCGGCCTCGCCGAAGCTGTTGTACGAGGCGCCGACCTTCTCCCACGCGGTCATGGCGTCGAGCCACGCCGCCTTGGCGCCCGCGGTGTCGCCGCCGCCGAGCGCGCCCTTCAGGCGGTTCAGCGCCGACTCGACCGCGGGGAGCACGGTCAGGACGTAGTCCTGGTACTTCGCGTTGGCGCCGTCGAGGTCGTCCTTGGTCACGCGCGCGACGGCCTTCGGGGCCTCGCCGCCGCCGGTGACGGTGAACTGCTCGGAGCGGGTCTCCTTCTGGCCGGCGAGGTAGCAGACGAACTGGTAGCCGCCGTTGCCGAGCGTCGCCGACAGGTCGGCGGTGGTGGCCGGCCCGAGGGTCTCGATCTCGCCGACGACGGCGTCGCCGCTGTCGACCAGGGTGATCTCGCCGGACTTGCCGGACTTGTTGGTGACGGTGATCCGCTGCTGCCCGGCGGAGGCGCCGGTGAAGCCCTTGGCGCAGTCCGCCTCGGTGACGGTGACCGCCCCCGCAGCGGCGGGCTTGGCCGGCAGGACCGCGATGATGAGGCCCGCGACGAGCAGCGGCACCAGCACGACGACGGCGGCCGCGAGGCCCGTGCGCGTCCCGGCGAGGCGCGCGGCCCAGGCCTCGAAGCGGCCCTTCTCCTCGGGCGTCGCCGGCGCGGGCTTCGTGCCGAGGAAGATCCCCAGCACGACCACCAGGTAGGCGAGCCACGCGAAGACCTGCAGCACCGTCATCTTCGGCGCGAGGTTGGTGATCCCGCCGATGAGCGCCACCCACCACGAGTCGGTGCTGATGCTGCCGGACAGGTCGAAGGCGACCCAGGTGCGGCCGGGCAGGACGCCGGCGTTCTGCAGGTCGCCGAGGCCGTAGGCGAGGACGCCCGCGGCCACGACGATGAGCAGGATGGCGGTGTACCGGAAGAACGTGGCGAGGTTGAGCCGCACGGCCTGCCGGTACAGCAGCACGCAGATGCCGAACGCGACCGCGAGGCCGAGCGCCGCGCCGACGGCCGGGGCCACCGCGTCGCCCGACGCGCGGGCCGCGGTCCACAGGAACAGCGTGGTCTCGAGGCCCTCGCGCGCGACGGCGAAGAACGCGGTGAGCACGAGCGCACCCGCGCCGAGCACCATCGCGGTCTCGACATCGGCGCGCAGTCCCTTGGACAGCGACGCCGCGGTGCGCCGCATCCAGAAGATCATCATCGTCACGAGCAGCACCGCGAGCACGCTCAGCGTGCCCGCGACGACCTCGCGTGCGGTGGCCGACAGCTCCGACGTGGTGAAGGTCAGGATCGCCCCGAAACTCACCGACAACGAGGCCGCGCCCAGCGCACCCAACCACACCGGCACCCGCGAACCGCCCGACTTCTTCACGGCGGCGAGCAGGATGCTCACGATCAGTCCGGCTTCCAGGCCTTCACGCAGGCCGATGAGGAAGTTCGGGACGGCATCACCCCAGTTCATGTGTAGAAGGTAAGGCACGCCTTCAATCGACTATGCAGCGATGCCTAACCTCAGGGCGGTTTGGGCTCATTTCAGCAGTTTCGACATCCGCCGGTCCGCCAGCACCTTGCCGCCCGTCTGGCAGGTGGCGCAGTACTGGAAGGAGCGGTCGGCGAAGGAGACCTCGCGCACGGTGTCGCCGCAGACGGGGCACGGGCTGCCGGTGCGGGCGTGCACCTTCATCCCCGAGCGCTTCTCCGCCTTGAGCGTGGCGACGTGCTGCCCGACGGACCGCTCGACCGCGTCCTCGAGCTCGGACCGCATTGCGGCGTACAGGGCGTCGGCCTGCGCCTCGTCGAGCGATTTCGCCGCCGCGAACGGCGAGAGCTTGGCGGTGTGCAGGATCTCGTCGGAGTAGGCGTTGCCGATGCCGGCGAGCGTGCGCTGGTCGCGCAGCAGAGTCTTGAGCTGCGCCCGCGAGCCGGCGAGGATCGCACCGAACTCGTCGCGGGTCACGGCGAGCGCGTCGGGGCCGAGCGTCGCGACCATCTCGATCTCCTGCGGGTCGTGCACGATCCACACCGCGAGCCGCTTCTGCGTGCCCGCCTCGGTGAGGTCGAAGCCCTCCCCCTCGGGCCCGACGTGCACGCGCAGCGCGATGGGCGACTTCCCGCCCGGTCTGAGCGGCGTCGGGGAGAGCTTGTCGGACCAGCGCAGCCACCCCGCACGCGAGAGGTGCACGACGAGGACGAGGGCCTCGTCGCCCTTGCGCGCATCGAGGATGAAGTACTTGCCGATCCGGCGGGTGCCGGTCACGGTGGCCCCGACGAGGTCGTGCGGGCCCGGCGCGTAGGTCTTGAGCACGGACAGCGCCGCCACGTCGACCCGCCGGACCTGCGTGCCGACGGCCTTGGCGCCCACGTAGTCCGCGATCGCGGTGATCTCGGGAAGCTCCGGCATACCTCCAATCTAGTGTGGGGGTATGACCTTCTTCGGCCGTTCCGACGGTGGCGCCCTGTCCGACATCGAGCTCGCGGCCGAGATCGCCGACGGTGCCGGGCGGATCCTGCAGTCGATCCGGCACGGTTCCCTGCTCGACGACGGGGTGCTGGGCGACACCGGCGACCGGCTCGCGCAGGCCTGGATCGCGCGCGTCCTGCGCCGGCACCGGCCGCACGACGCGGTGCTGTCCGAGGAGGCGCCGGACTCCACGCACCGGCTCACCGAGGACCGGGTGTGGGTCATCGACCCCCTCGACGGCACCCGCGACTACGCGGCGCACCGCCCCGACTACGCCGTGCACGTCGCCCTGACGCAGGGCGGGCAGCCGGTGCACAGCGCGGTCTCGCTGCCCGCGATGGGCCGGGTGTTCCGCTCCGACACCGTGACCGCCCCGACGGGCGCGCTGACGGGCAACCTCGCCCTGTCGCGCAGCCGCGCGACGCCCGGCATGTTCCGCGTCGCCGACCAGTTGGGGCTCACGCCCGTCTCGCTCGGCTCCGCGGGGGTGAAGGCGATGGCCGTCGTCACCGGGCAGGTCGACGTCTACCTGCACGCGGGCGGGCAGTACGAGTGGGACTCCTGCGCGCCCGTCGGGGTCGCGCGGGCCGCGGGCCTGCACTGCTCGCGCCTCGACGGCAGTGAGCTCACCTACAACAACCCCGACCCCTACCTCCCCGACCTCGTCGTCTGCCGGCCCGAGCTGGCGGAGAAGGTCCTCGCCGCGCTGAACTGAGTCAGGGGCGGCGGAGCAGGTAGACGTCCATGATCCAGCCGTGCTTCGCGCGGGCCTCGGCGCGCGTGCGGGCGATCAGGTCGCCCACCTCGCCGACGGGGCCGTCGAGGAGGATCTCGTCGGGCGTGCCCAGGTAGGCGCCCCAGTAGATGTGGTCGGTGGGCTCGGCGGTCTCACGGAAGGTGCAGTCGGCGTCGAGCATGACGACGGTGTTGCGGCCGTCGTCCTCGTGCAGGCGCCGGCCGGTGGTGATGTGGATCGGCTCGCCCACCCGGTTGAGCAGGATCGCGTGCGCGGCGGTGAGGGCCTGGACACTGGTGATGCCGGGGATCACCTTCGGCGCCAGCGGGAGTGAGTCGGCCACGCGGTCCAGGACCCGCAGGGTCGAGTCGTACAGCGACGGGTCGCCCCACACCAGGAAGCCGGCGTTCCCGCCGTCGGGGACGTGCTCGGCGATCGCCGCCGCCAGCGCCCGCGCCCGCGCGTCGTGCCAGTCGGCGACGTTGGCGGCGTAGGCACCGTCGGGCCGGGAGGCGCCGCGCTCGGCGGACCGGTCCCGCGGCGGGTCGGGCACGAGCACGACGGGGGTGTCGGGCGCGAACCGGTCGACGATCTCCTGCCGGATGCCGGTGAGCGTGCCCGCGTTCGGCTTGTCGAGGACGAACAGGGCGTCGGCGGTGCGCATCGCGTCGATCGCGCCCACGGTGACGTGCCCCGGGTCGCCGGCGCCGATGCCGATGACCAGAGCGCTGCGGGTCACTGCATCGGCTCGCTGTACATGTTGAGCGTCGCGGTGAGCAGGTCGATGCGGTTCTGCTTGAGGGTCTCGCTGTCCGGGTCGATGACGCAGTACGACGCGGTGCCCTCGTGCACGGCGAGGAGCGCGTAGCCGAGCGCCTCGGGCTTGGTGACGCGGCGGCCGGCGGCCTCCAGCACGTGCATGACGGTGGGGATCATGTTCGCCAGGAGCATCTGCTGCGCGTCGCGGACCGTCTGGTTGAGCTCGGGCGTGCGGGTGCACAGCGCCACGAAGTCGCCGTTCACGCGCTGCCAGCGCTCATTGACGGGGATCGCGCGGACGGCCATCTCGATGAGCTTGCCGTAGTCGGCGCCCTGCACCACGTAGGTGTCGACGACCTTGGCCATCACGTCCATGATCCACTGCACGTGGAACCGCCAGACCTCGATGAACAGCTCCTCGAGGCTGGTGAAGTTGGAGTAGAAGGCGCCGCGGGTGAAGCCGGCCGCCTCGCACACCATGGTGACGTTCGTCGAGCCGTAGCCGTGCTGCGCGAACACCAGGTATGCCGCCCGGATCAGCCGCCGACGGGTCTTCGCGCGACCCTTGGGATCGTCCGTCGGTTGCAGCGCCGCGGTCATCCGGCCGTCCCCGTGGGACAGAATGTGCGTCGCTGTGTCATCGGCTCAGTGTACCCGTCGGTAGCCTCGGCTTCAGCGGTACTTCAGCGACCGCCAACCGCGACGTCCTAGCGTTGTGGACATCACGTCGTAGGAGGTCCGCAATGCCCGATTCACCGCCCGCATCCGCATCCGGTGCGACCCGGATCACCGGGCTCGTCCTCGCCGTGGCGGGCGCCGTCGGCTTCGCCGTCGCGGCCTTCGCGACCTGGTACCGGGTGACCGCGCCCCTGCCCGACATCGCCCGGCTGGGCGGCCTGCCCTCCGAGATCGAGGCGCGGATCAACGGCATCGGCACCGTGACCATGCCCGCCTACGACAACCTCGACGTCTCCTCGTCCGTACCGAACGACGTCGCCTGGGGCGGCTGGGCGGCCATCGCGCTCGCCGTCGCGGCGGTGGTCGCCGCGTCCGCGGCGGCTTTCGGCCCGGCGACGTGGCGCGCCGTCGGCGCCTGGGGCGCGCTCGCCTGCGGCGTCCTCGGCGCCGCCCTGGGGCTGTACGCGCAGCTCGTCCCCGTCGGTTCGCAGCCGGTGTCCGTCGGCGGCTTCACCCTGCAGGTCGACACCGCCGCCTCCGTCGGACCGCCCATCGTGTGGATC
Source organism: Tsukamurella tyrosinosolvens (assembly GCF_900104775.1). NCBI lineage: Bacteria > Bacillati > Actinomycetota > Actinomycetes > Mycobacteriales > Tsukamurellaceae > Tsukamurella > Tsukamurella tyrosinosolvens. The sequence continues at coordinate 860,257 of NZ_FNSA01000003.1, read as the reverse complement.
GCGGCCCTGCCCCTGCTGCTCGGCGCCGTCCTGCTGGACCGTGCCCGACGGTCCGCCCCTGCCGCCGCGGCGCCGGCCGCCCCGCAGGCACCACAGCTGCCGGCGTCGCCCTTCGTGCCCGCCGCCCAGATCCCCGGTGCCCCGCAGCCCAGCGCCCCGCGGCCCAGCGCAGCGCAGCAGCCCGGCGCCCCGCAGCCCGGCCCGCCGATGCAGCCGGGCGCGCCGATGCCGCCCGCACCGCTCCCGCACGGGGCCCCGGCACCGTCGAACCAGCAGTTCCCGCAGGCCGATCCCACCTGGGCCCGCCCCGTCCCGCCGCCGATGCCGGCGCACACACCTCCGCCGCTCCCCGCACCCACACCCGCACCCGCACCCGACGAGCACACCCGGACGGCCGTGGCGCCGGTCGCGCGGCGCCGGCCGCAACCCGACTGGGATCGGGACTGGCCGGGCACGGTGCCGCCCAAGCCGGGCCCGGTCACCCCGTCGGAACAGCACACGCAGGTGGTGAAGCGGCCGCCGCGGCCGGTGCGGGTCTCCCCCAAGCCCGAGACCGAGGCGCTCCCGCGGCGCGATCCGCGCTTCGACAGCCCGACGCAGCCCTGACCGGCCCGGTCAGCCCTCCAGCTCGGCGACGCGGGCGCGCAGCCGGTCGATCTCGGCCTGCAGCTCGGCCTCGCGCTCGGCGGCGACCTTCTGGTACGCCTCCCCCAGCTGCTTGAGGTACTCGCGGTCGAAGCGCGGGATGATGCTGCGCTGGCAGTTCCAGTCGTAGGCCTCGACGGCGATCTCGATCACCCGGCGATCCTCGGTCTCGCGCACCGTTCCGCGGCCGAAGACCTTGAGCCGCACGCGCCGCGGGTAGTCGACGAAGAACATGGCGAGCCGGTCGTCGTCCGCGAGGTTGCCCAGCGTGACGAACTGGTTGTTGCCCGGCACGTCGATGAAGCCGAGCCGGCCCGTCGCGGGATCGTGCTGCACGAAGCCCGCCGGGCCGCTGCGGTACTGCAGGTAGGGCCAGCCCTGCGGGGTCACGGTGGCTAGGCAGAACTGGTCGGCACGGGTGATCATGAGCAGTTCGCGGTCGGTGAGTGCCTGCGGCCCGTCGTCGCCGCGCTCGAGCTGCCGACCGTAGGCCACGTAGCTGCCGTTGCGGCGCTGGCGATCCAGGGCGTCGTCGCCGAAGACCAGGTGGTGGTAGTGATTGTTCGGCACGGCTTCACGGTAGCGCGCCCCGCTAGGATGGCTCCCCGTGGCGGACGAGATCGTGATCTACACCGACGGCGCGTGCTTGGGGAATCCCGGGCCGGGAGGCTGGGGCGCGGTGCTGCGCTTCGGCGAGCACCAGAAGGAGCTGTACGGCGCCGAGAAGGACACGACGAACAACCGCATGGAGCTCATGGGCGCCATCTCGGCGCTCGAGGCGATCACGCGGCCGATGCCGGTGGTGCTGTACACCGACAGCTCGTACGTGAAGAACGGCATCACCAAGTGGATCGCCGGCTGGAAGCGCAACGGCTGGAAGACCTCCGCCAAGCAGCCCGTGAAGAACGCCGAGCTGTGGCAGCGCCTGGAGCAGGCCGCGGCGCAGTACGAGATCGACTGGCGCTGGGTGAAGGGGCACGCGGGCAACGAGGGCAACGAGCTCGCCGACCAGCTGGCCTCCCGCGGCGCGCAGGAGGCGCGGGACAACTAGTCGCGCTCCGAACGTCGAGTTCTGCGGCGTCGGACAGGTCCCTGCGCACCTCGAGGCCCCGAGAACTCGACGTTGGGAAGCAGGCGACGCTTCGTGGGCCGGCGCGCGGGGCGCAGCCGCGGCGGGGCGTCGGCCGTGCGGGCGCGGACCCGCGTGCCCGGGGCGGCGGCCGGCGTCGCGCCGGGGTCGGCGAACCGGCGGGTCCACTTCGTGCCGTTCCACCAGCGCATCCGCGCGGCGTCCTCGGGATCGGGGTACCAGCCCGCGGGCGCGACCGGCGGCGGCAGGTCGGCTCGCCGCGGGAGCGCGAATCCCGCGGGGACGCGGGTGGCGGGCAGCTTCAGCACGGGAACGCGACGGGCGGGCGCGGGTGTGCGCCGGGCGCGCGTCGAGGGCGCCACACTCACCCTGACCGGCCCGACGTCGGTGCTCGCGCGAATCGCCATGCCCCGATCATGCGCCGGTCAGGCCGCGGTCAGCTCCAGAATCGCGATCTCCGGCGGCGCGGCCACGCGTACCGGCGGGCCCCAGGCCCCGGCGCCGCGACTGGTGTAGACGGGCATCCCGTCGACGGATTCCAGCCCCTGCAGGGCCGGCTGCTGCAGCCGGACGAAGTACCGGAAGGGCCAGATCTGGCCGCCGTGCGTGTGCCCCGCGACCTGCAGATCCGCGCCGCGCTTCGCGAACTCCCGCCCCTGCAGCGGCTCGTGCGCGATGGCCACGGTGAAGCCGGCGGGATCGACGCCGGCGAAGGCCGCGTCGTAGTCCACCTCGTGGGGCGCCTTGCCCGTGCGGTCGTTGGCGCCCACGAGCGTCACCGTCGCGCCGCCCCGCTCGAGGCGGGCGGAGGCGTTGGTGAGGGGCGTGACCCCGACGTCCCGCCAGCGCTGCACCCAGTTCACGACGTCGCCCGCGTAGTACTCGTGGTTGCCGGTCACGGCGAAGACGCCGAGCGGGGCGCGCAGGTCGCGCAGCGGCGTCAGGTCGTCGCCGATCTGCGCGACGGTGCCGTCGATGAGGTCGCCGGCCATCAGCACCAGGTCGGGCCGCTCGGCGTTGGCCCGGTCGACGACGCCCTGCACGAACCCGCGGGTGCGCACCGGGCCGGCGTGGATGTCGGTGATCAGCGCGACCTTGAGCGGGCCGAACGCGGCGGGCATCGACGCCAGCTTCACCTGCGTGTGCGTGACGCGCGGCGTCGCGGCCTCCACCAGCCCGTACAGCGTCGCGGCGACCGCGCCCACCACGCCCACGAGCGCGACGGCGCGACGCAGCGGCGCACCGTCGAACCCGGGACGGACGAGCCGGACCAGCCGGGTGAGCACCCACAGCACACCGAGGACCAGCAGGGTGAGCAGCAGGTAGAAGACCGTCGCGAGCCAGGTGAGGCCCGCGGCGCTGATCCAGCGGACGCGGTCGGGGTCGATGCGGCCGTTGCCGGCGAGCAGCCCGACGGGCGCGGCCAGCGTGAGGAGCGCGGCGACGACCACCGCGACGGTGCCCGCGATGCGCGCAGCGCGCGAACTCCAGCCGCGCACGACGCGCCACTGGACGAGGGCCAGCGAACCCAGTGTGACGATGAGAACCCCGATGACGCCGGTGGGCACGCGTCTCCCCCTTGGTGGTGCAAACTCGGACATCCGAATGTACCCGGCGGGGTCCGCGTGGCTAAACTCGTGCCGCACGCCCTCGTAGCTCAGTCGGATAGAGCGGATCTCTCCTAAAGATCAGGTCGCAGGTTCGATTCCTGTCGGGGGCACTCCCGCGTCGCGTCTACTTCGCGCGCTTGGCGACGGCGTTGACGAAGTCCGCGAGCATCTGCTGCTCCGTGTCGGCCGACTGGGCGGTGCCACCGGTGGCGTCCGCGATCTTCTTCAGGGCGGGCAGGTCGGCGTCCTTGCTGATGCCGACGGTGTGGATGTTCACCGGCCGCGCCGGGTCCACCAGCTTCTTCAGCTCCGCCACCAGCTCGTCGAGGGTGGTGCCGCCGTTCTTCTCGTTGCCGCCGTCGGACAGCAGGATCAGCGAGTTGGAGTAGGCGGGGTCGAAGTCCTTGACGGCCTGCCGGTAGGCGGCGAGCGTCGTGTCGTAGAGGCCGGTGCCGCCGCGGACGCGGCCGGGCAGGGAGTTCACCCCGTCGAGCAGCGCCTGCCGCTGGGTCGTCGGGCCGCGCTTGTCGGACAGCCGCGCGGTGGGCACGACCTCGGTCCAGTCCTTGCCGCCGTTCGTCGCGAGAGCGAAGGTCCACAGGCCGACGGCGTTGGCCTCGGGGATCTGGGTGACCACCTTGGTGAAGCCGGAGGCGAGCATCCCGATGCGGGTCGTGTCGCCGACCTTCTCGTTCATCGAGCCGGAGGTGTCGACCACCACGAGCGCCTTGAGCGGCACGGCGAGGGTCGAGTAGGTCTGCTCCGCGCGGGCCAGCCGGGCGCGGTCGGGGTCCGGGAGCGCGGTCACCGCGCCCACGCCGCCCGACGGTGCCTCCGCCAGCGCGGTGCCGCGCAGGCCGTCGCGGGCGAGGGCCGCGAGGCCGTCGGCGGAGGTGAAGGCCTTGGTGAGGCGCTCGCCGGCCGCGGTCGCCGCGGCCTTGCGGTCGCCGGTGGCGGCGACGGCGAGCAGGAGCTCGTCGCGCGGGGCGCCGGTCTTCGGCACGACGGCGGCGAGCTCGCCGCGGCCCTTCTTCTCCGCGAGGTAGGCGTACTCGGGCACCGCCACGACGCCGCCCTCGGCGGCCGCGGCCGCGACGGGCTCGCCGCTCACGCGCTTGGCGGCTTGCGCGTACTGGGCCAGCACCGCGTTGAGCGCCTGATCGTCGCCGGCGCCGGCGCCGGGCCGGGAGGACTCGGCGACGGCCGCCGCGACGGGTGCGTCGGCGTACGGGGAGTCCGCGGGGACGGCGCGGATCGTCGCCTGGGTCATGGCCTCGGACCAGCTCGCGGGCTGCGGGATCGCGGTGCCCGCCAGCACGATCGGGGAACCGGCCACGACGGTGGTCGGCAGCTCGCGGCCGAGCTGGGCGGAGACGGCGTCGGCGCGCAGCCGCGACGGGGCGAGCCAGAGGTCGGCCCCGCCGCCCGCCAGGCGCCCGGCGGACTCGCGGTCGGGTGCCTCGGTGACCGCGATGGTGGTGCACCTGTCTGAGGCGAGCGACGCCTGCGACCGCGCGGCCGCGGCGAGCGCCGGATCGGCCATCACCGTGACGGTGTTCGTCGCGCCGCAGCCGGCGAACTTCCCGCCGACGATGGCGACGATGCCGGCCACGAGGATCGCGACCAGCCCGGCCCCGAGCAGAAGCCGCGCGAGATTGCGCCCGCGCGGCTTCTCCGGCGCCGATTCACCCGGCGCGTCATGACGACCCATGAGAGCAGTGTCGCCCTTTCTGAAGGTGTATTACTGCTGCTGGCCCTGGGGGCCCTGCTGATCCTGCTGGCCCTGCTGGCCGCCGGCGAACTTCTTCGCGGCGTCCTGCGCCTTGTCCACCTGCGCGGAGTACTTGCCGTCGGTCTTGCCGTCGATGAAGTCACCGGCCTTGTCGATGATGTTCGGGTTCTTGCCGAGGGCGTCCTTGGCCTTGTTCGCGAGATCCTTGAAATCCATGCGTGCCAGGCTAGCGGACCGTCGACCACCAGTCGCCCGTACCAGGCGTGATCGCCCCGCCGGCACCGTCGACCCGGCCGCCCGGCATGGGGATGATCGTGGCGACCCCGGCCTCCTCCGCGGCGGCGAGGAGCCGCTCGACGGGCTCGGACCAGTCGTGGAAGGCGAGGTTGAACGTGGCCCAGTGGACCGGCACCAGCGGGGCGCCGGGCTTGGCGATCATCGCGTGGATCGCGACGGCCTCCTCCGGGTTGGTGTGCACGTCGGGCCAGAGCGGGTCGTAGGCGCCGATCGGCAGCAGCGTCAGGTCGAACGGGCCGAAGTGGTCGCCGACCAGCTTGAACCGCTCCGTGAAGCCGGTGTCGCCGCCGAAGAAGACGGCGTGCTCCGGGCCGACGAGCGACCACGACGCCCACTGCGTGGAGTTGCGGGTCAGGCCCCGGCCGGAGAAGTGCCGGGCCTCGGTGCAGACCACCTTGACGCTCCTGCCGTCGCGGGTCAGGGTGTGCGCCTGGTCCCAGTCCAGCTCGACGATCCGGTCCTCCGGCACGCCCCACGCGCGCAGGTGCCCGCCGACGCCGACGGGCACGCAGAAGGGCACGTCCCGGTCGCGGGTGAGCTCGTCGATGGTGGGCAGGTCGAGGTGGTCGTAGTGGTCGTGGCTGATGATCACCGCGTCGATGTGCGGCAGCGCGCTCAGCGCCACCGGCACGGGGTGCAGGCGCGCGGGGCCGATCGTCGGCGACGGGGACACCCGCTCGCCCCAGACCGGGTCGGCGAGGATGCGGAAACCGTCGACCTCGATGAGCACCGACGAGTGCCCGAACCAGGTCACGGCCAGGTCGGAGGCCTGCTCGGGGCTCGGGTCGGCCGCCAGCGGGATCGGCCTCGACGGTGCCCCGAGCCCGTGCCGCGCCCGGCCCACGACGCCGCGGGCGATCTTGGCAGCGTCGAACCGCTGGTGCGGGCTGTCCGGGTCGGTGTTGGTGTACACCGTGTCGACCTGCGCGCCCATCGACCGCTTCAGGCCGTCCGCGGCGCGGAGCCCCGCGGCGCCGGCGATCCCGGCGGCCGCGCCCGCGGCGAACGTGACGACGGTGCCCAGCCGCATCTCAGCGCCCCTGGAAGCGCGGATCGCGCTTCTCGATCCGCGCCATGATGGCCTCCTTGAGGTCCTCGGAGTCCCACACCGCGTGCAGCCGGGCCTCCTCGGCCTCGGTGAGCGGCTCGACGGCGACGTCGCTCTTGAACAGCGCCTTGTAGTTCTGCAGCGACAGCGGCGCGAGACCCGCGACGCCGCGGGCGAATTCGAGGGCGGCCTCGCGGTCACCGATCGCGTTGGCGAAGCCCAGGTCCAGCAGCTTCTCGGCACCGATCTTCTGCGCGGCCATGAGCACCCCGCGGGCATGGCCGCCGCCGACCAGGTCCTCGAGGCGGCGCAGCGTCCACTTGTCGATCGTAACGCCGAGTTTGGCGGCGGGGATCGCGATGGTGGCGCTGGGGTCCAGCACGCGCAGGTCCGCGAGCATCGCCATCTGCACGCCCGCCCCGACGGCCGGCCCGTTGACGGCGGCGACCAGGATCTGCTTCATCGCCTCGACCCGGCGGTAGAACCGGATGACGCGCTCCATGAAGTTCTTGTCCAGCACCGCGCCCGATCGCAGATCCGCCCCCGCGGAGAACACGGTGCCCTGCCCCGTGAGCACGATGACGAAGACCCCGTCGGCCTCCGCGCGGTCGAACGCCGCCTCCAGGCCGTCCATGATCTCGGGGTTGAGAGCGTTCCGCGCTTCCGGGCGCTGGAACTCGATGACGGCGACCTTCTCCTCCAGCGTGTAACCAATCATGGCCCGCAATCTACGCTACGGGGGTGAAGGATGTCGTCGTGGTCGGTGCTGGCCAGGCCGGTCTCTCGGCCGCTTACTTCCTCCCTCGGTTCGGTATCGAGAATTCGATTGTTCTCGATCACAACGCCGGTCCGGGCGGCGCGTGGCGGCAGCGCTGGCCGTCACTGACGCTCCGCTCGGCGAATCATGTGCACGACCTGCCCGGCTGGGGCCTCCAGGACGCGCTGGGCACCGAGTGCGATGACATTCCGGCCGCCACCGGCGTCGCGCAGTACTTCGGCGAGTACGAGAAGCGGTTCGGGATCGACGTGCATCGGCCCGCCCACGTCGCGTCGGTCTCGCGGTGCGACGGCGGCTACCTCGTCGCCGGGCACGGCGCCGACGGCCCCTTCGAGTACCGTGCCGCCGCCGTCATCAACTGCACAGGCACATGGGACCGGCCCTTCTGGCCGACGGTGGCGGGCGCACCGTCGTTCCGCGGGACCCAGCTGCACGCGCACGACTACCGCACCGCCGAGCCCTTCGCCGGCAAGCGGGTCGCCGTCGTCGGCGCCGGGATCACCGCGGTGCAGCTGCTGCTGGAGATCGCCGAGGTCGCGGAGACGGCCTGGTTCACCCGCCGCGAGGTGCAGTGGGACACCACGCCCTTCGATCCCGACAAGGGGCGCCGCGCCGTCGCGCGCGTCGAGGAACGGGTGCGGGCGGGCCTGCCGCCCGGATCCGTCGTCTCGGTGACGGGCCTGCCCATGACCGACGCCATGCGCCGCGGCATCGAGGCCGGGGTGCTGGTCCGGCGCCCGATGTTCGCCTCGCTCTCGCCCGACGGTCCGCTGCTGGCCGACGGCACGCTCGTCCCCGCCGACGTGATCCTGTGGTGCACCGGTTTCCGCTACTCGATGGACCACCTGGCGCCGCTGAACCTGCGCTCCCCCGGCGGCGGCATCGTCATGACCGGGCGGCTGGCGACCGAGGTCGCCGGCGAGCCGCGGCTGCACCTGCTGGGCTACGGCCCGTCCGCGTCGACGATCGGCGCCAACCGCGCGGGGCGGGAGGCGGCGCGGGCGATCGCCGAGGCTGTCGGCGTGGACGCGTCCGGCGCTGAGGGCCGGCCGGCGCGGGAATGACCCGGCTCGCTTAGACGTCAGCCCCTCGCCTAGCGGCTCGGGGCCTCCGATGCGCTCGACCGCGTCATTCCCGCCCCACCCTCGTTTCGTTCGTGGTCGCGTCCAGTACGGCCGTCGTCTCACCCGAGTCCTTGGGGACCGGGGTTCGGTGTGCGGGCGGCTCTCCGATCGTGTCCGAGACGGACAGGCCCGGTGCCCATCATCTTTCGAAGGGTTCTGCGACGTTCGGCGTCGTATTCGTCGCAGAACGCTTCGAAACGTGTCGGTGGGCGTGGTGGCGTGGCGTCGTCCCCCGCGCCGCGCCGAATCCCCACCCCGGCGTTCCGTCCCCCATCAGGCGCCGTTCCTCCGGTGGGGGCTCGAACGTCCCCCGCGCGGCGCCGAATCCCCCACCGCACGCCAGCTTCTCCCCTACTGCGCGTTCACTCCCCTCCTGAACGCCGGGTCTCCCCCACCTGCGACCGATTCCCCTGCGGGACGCTGCGTCTCCCCCACCCGAAGCCGAATCCCCCACCGCACGCGAGCGCCGACGCCGGCGGTGAGAGGCGCCAGCACGGGCTGTCCGATCCGGACAGGATCCGAGAGTCGGCCGCAGGGCACCATCGCACCCCGGCCGCCGCATCGCGGCGCCCGGGGCTGGACGGGGAAATCAGTGCAGGTTGAACACGGCCGGGTCGGGGCCGATGCGCTTGCCCTCGATCGCGCTGATGCGGGCGACCTCGTCGTCCGACAGCGTGAAGCCGAAGACGTCGAAGTTCTCGGCGATGCGGGCGGGCGTCACGGACTTGGGGATCACGACGTTGCCGAGCTGCAGGTGCCAGCGCAGGATCGCCTGCGCGGGGGTCACGCCGTGCGCCGCGGCGACCTCGACGACGGCGGCGTCGGTCAGGGACTCGCCCTGGCCCAGCGGCGACCAGGCCTCGGTCGCGATGCCGTGCTCGGCATGGAAGGCGCGCAACTCGTCCTGGGGCAGGCCGGGGTGCAGCTCGATCTGGTTGATCGCGGGGGTCTCGCCGGTCTCGTCGATCACGCGCCGCAGGTCCTCGACCCGGAAGTTGCTGACGCCGATGGCCTTCGCCCGCCCGGAGTCCCGGATCTGCTGGAAGGCCTTGAAGGTGTCGACGAAGCGGTCGTACTCGGGCACGGGCCAGTGGATGAGGTAGAGGTCCACGTAGTCGGTGCCGAGACGCTCGAGCGAGGCGTCGAAGGCGCGCAGCGTCTCGTCGAGACCCTGGTCCGAGTTCCACAACTTGGTGGTCAGGAAGACCTCGTCGCGGGCGAGGCCACTCTCGGCGATCGCGCCACCGGTGCCGGCTTCGTTCTCGTAGACCTTGGCCGTGTCGATGGAGCGATAACCGACGCGCAACGCCTCGGCGACCGCGTCGCGGGCACCGTCGTCCGGCACCTGCCAGACGCCGAAGCCGAGCTGGGGGATCGAGGTTCCGTTATTGAGCTTCACGTTCGGTACGGTCATGGCCCGAACAACGCGTCCGCGCCGCCCGGTGTTCCCAGTAGCCTGAATTCCATGGCGATCACGGCGCAGGACCTCATCGATGCGATCCTCGACCGCGGCACCTTCACCAGCTGGGACGGCCCGCTGCCGGATGTCGCGCCGGACGCGGAGTACGCCGCCGCGCTGCAGCGCGCGCGGGAGCGCTCGCACCACGACGAGGCGGTCATCACCGGTGAGGGCCGCATCCGCGGGCAGCGCGTCGCGCTCATCGCGTGCGACTTCGGCTTCCTCGGCGGCTCCATCGGCGTCGCCGCAGCGGAGCGGATCGTGACCGCGGTCGAGCGCGCGACCGCGCTGCGGCTGCCGCTCCTGGCGACGCCGACGTCGGGCGGCACGAGGATGCAGGAGGGCACCGTCGCCTTCCTGCAGATGGTGAAGATCTCGGCGGCCATCACGCTGCACAAGCAGTCGGGCCTGCCCTACCTGGTGTACCTCCGCGACCCCACGATGGGCGGCGTCTTCGCGTCGTGGGGGTCGCTGGGGCACGTCACCATCGCGGAGCCGGGCGCGCGGATCGGTTTCCTCGGCCCCCGCGTCTACGAGGCCCTACGCGGTGAGCCCTTCCCCGACGGGGTGCAGACCGCCGAGCACCTCTTCGAGCGCGGCCTCATCGACGGCGTGGTGCCGCTCCGGTTCGTCCGGCTGCTCGCGCACCGCACGCTGCGGGTACTCGCCGGCGCGCAGGACGCCGACCCCCTCGCGCCGCACCTCGGCGTGCGCGAGGAACTCGCCGCCGCGGACGACGACACCCCGGCGTGGGACTCGGTGCGGATCAGCCGCGAGCCCGGGCGGCCCGGCGTGCGCGCCTTCCTCCGGCATTCGGCCACCGACCGTCTGCCGCTCTCGGGCACGGGTGAGGGCGAGACCGACCACACGCTGCTGCTCTCGCTCGCGCGGGTGCAGGGCTATCCGTGCGTCGTCGTCGGGCAGGACACCACGCGCGCCGACGGTGCCGCTCCCCCGCTACTCGGCCCCGCGGCGCTCCGCGCGGCCCGGCGCGGCATGCGGCTGGCCGCGGAGCTCAACCTGCCGCTCGTGCTCGTCATCGACACCTGGGGCGCGGCGCTCTCCCCCGAGGCGGAAGAGGGCGGCCTCGCCGGCGAGGTGGCGCGCAGCCTGTCCGACCTGGTCACCCTCACGGTCCCGACGGTGTCCGTCCTGCTCGGGCAGGGCACGGGTGGCGGGGCACTGGCGATGCTGCCCGCCGACCGGGTGCTGTGCGCGCAGCACGCCTGGCTCGCGCCGCTCCCGCCGGAGGGCGCGAGCGCGGTGATGTACCGCGACGCCGAGCACGCCGCGGAGATGGCGGAGCGGCAGCGGATCCGCGCGGCCGACCTGCTGGAGGACGGCGTCGTCGACCGGGTGATCCCGGAACGGCCGAACGCGGCCGACGAGCCGACGGAGTTCTCCCGCCGGGTGGGCCTGGCGGTGAGCGACGCCCTCGCGGAGCTCTCCCTCATCCCCGATTCGATCCGGATCAGCCGGCGCCTGGACCGCTACCGCTTCCTCGGCGGCCGCTGATCACTTCCCGACGGTCACGCCCCACTGGACGCGGGCGGGATCGACGGTGGTGACGGTGACGGTCACGTCGTGCCGGTGACCGCTGGCGGTCATGGCGCAGGTCTGCCGCGCCCCGACGGTGCCTGCCAGCCCGCCCTCGCAGGTCACGGCGTCGACGCGCCGCTCGCGGGCGAGCACCTCGCGGGTGCGCTGCTCGAGCTCGCCGACGGCTACCCGCGGACCGGACCGCGGCACGCCGGAGACGGTCGAATCCCAGTGCACGCGGTCCCCGTCGACATCGGTGACGCGCAGCTGGACGGCGAACTCCTCGCCGCCGCGGTGCAGCACGCAGGACTGCGCCGCGCCCACCTCCGCCTCGAGGCCGCCGTCGCAGTGCAGGTGATCCGACGGTGCCGCCGCCACCTGCGCGAGAGTGCCGGATTCGACCTGGTCCTGCGCGACCTCGGTGGGCGAGAGCATGGTCCAGCACGCGGCGACGGCGACGCCGGCACCGCCGACGACGACCGCCACCGCCCGCAGACCCATCGCGACTCGTTTCCGTGACTAAACTCCGTCTTCACGACATGTGAATTGCGTTTATTGAATCACGGTGAGATTGCGATCTCAACAGAGAAGTGAGCCGTGTCGCAGTATTCGCGCCTCAGCCGGCGCCGGTGACAGTGAGGTAGATCAGCGCGACATTGAGGGCGACGATCAGCGCGCCGGCGGCGGCGGACGCCCAGCGCAGGGGCGCCCGGTCGGCGAACTCCCCCATCAGGGCACGGTCGGCGGTGAAGCGGCGCAGCGGCAACAGCGCGAAGGGGATGCCGAAGCTCAGCACCACCTGCGAGATCACGAGCGCCTCCGTGGGCGGGACGCCGATCGCGAGCACCCCGATCGCGGGGATCATCGTGATGAGCCGGCGCACCACGACGGGGATCCGCTTGCGCAGCAGCCCGGCCATGATGGTGCCGCCGGCGTAGCTGCCGACCGACGTCGACGCGAGGCCCGACGCGAGCAGCCCCACGGCGAACAACCCGGCGACCACCGGACCGAGCGCGTCCCGCACCGCGGCGTGCGCACCCTCGATGGAGTCGGTGCCCTCGCGCCCGTAGAGGCTCGAGGCGGCGAGGACTAGCAGGGCGATGTTCACGGCGCCCGCGATGATCAGGGCGAGGACGACATCCACCCGGGTGACCTTGAGCAGCCGCCGCGCGCGCTCGACGGCACCCTCGGCGGGCGGGGCGCCGTGGCGGTCCACGACCAGCGCGGAGTGCAGGTAGATCGCGTGCGGCATGACCGTGGCGCCGAGCATCGACGCGGCGAGCAGCACCGTCTCCGTGCCCTGCAGGCGCGGGACGAGCCCGCCGAGGACGGCGGCACCGTCGGGCGGCGCGACGATGAGTCCCGCGAGGAAGCCGACCACGATGATGGCGAGCATCCCGATGATGACCAGCTCGAACCGGTACTGGCGGCGGCCGTCGGCGAGCACGAGCAGCGCCGTCGAGATCACGCCGACGATGAGCCCGCCCCACACCAGCGGCACCCCGAACAGCAGGTTCAGGGCCAGGGCGCCGCCGATGACCTCGGCGATGTCGGTGGCGGCGGCGACGAGCTCGGCCTGCCCCCAGAAGGCGAGACGCGACCGGCGCGGCAGCCGGTCACCGAGCACCTGCGGCAGCGAGCGGCCGGTGACCACGCCGAGCTTCGCGGACTGGTACTGGATCATCACGGCCATGACATTGGCCAGCACGAGCACCCAGACCAGCAGGTAGCCGTACTTCGCGCCCGCGGTGACGTTCGCGGCGACGTTGCCCGGGTCGACGTAGGCGATCGCGGCGACGAACGCCGGGCCGAGCAGCATGAGCGCTCGAACCGGGGGCTGCTTCGTCGGGGCGGCGGTATCGGTCAGCACACAGCGAGGCTATGCGAAGAAGAGTTTTCGGTCAACCGAAACTTCTGGTGCGGGGCGACGGGAACCGGAGCGGCCCTAGGCTGCTCCCATGACCACGCGCGACCACGGCGACCCCGGCGACGCCCCCACCATCGCCCCGCCCCTGACCGACGTCGCCGAGCCGCGGCGCCCCTCCGCTGCCGAGGAGGCCCGGACGGTGGCGGCGTCGACCAACACCGCGACGCTCGGCAGCCTCTCCTCCGACGGCGGCCCGTGGGCCTCGCTCGTCACCTACGGGCTGCTCGGCGGCGACCCGGTGCTGTGCGTCTCACACATGGCCGAGCACGGGCGGAACCTGGCGCGCGATCCCCGTGCGAGCGTCTCGATCGTGGCGCCCGACGCCTCGTCGGATCCGCTCGCGAACGCGCGGATCACCCTGGCGGGCACCGTCCGCCGCCCGGAGGGCGAGCAGCTCGCGGCGGCCCGGGAGGCGCACCTGGCCGCCGTGCCCGCGGCGAAGTACTACATCGACTACAGCGACTTCACCGTGTGGCTGCTCGAGGTGGAGCGCGTGCGCTGGGTGGGCGGCTACGGGCGGATGGACTCGGCGTCGCGGACGGATTACGCCGCCGCGCAACCGGATCCGGTGACCCCGCACGCCGCGGGCGCCGTGCGCCACCTCAACGACGACCACGCCGCGGCGCTGCTCGACATGGCGCGACAGCTGGGCGGCTACCCCGACGCCACCGCGGCGCGCTGCGAGCGCGCCGACCGGTACGGCCTCGACCTGCGCGTGGACACGCCGCGCGGCTGGGCCGTGACCCGCGTGGGCTACCTCGAGCCGCTCGGCGCCCCCGCGGAGCTGCGGCAGGCCACCGTGGCGCTCGCCCGGCTGGCCGCCGGGCGGTAGCCCACCGGACCGCGCGTCAGTTCGGCGGCGGGGTCGTCGTGGTGGTCGGGATCGGCACGGCGACCGTCGGCTTCGGCGCCACGGGCTTCGGCGCGACGGTCGTGGTCGGCACCGGCGCGACCGTGGTGGTGATCCTCGGCGGCGTGATGACGGGAGCCTGCGTCGTCGGCGGCGGCGTGACCACCGGCGCCTGCGTGGTCGCGGGCGGCGTCACCCGCGGCGGGGTCGTCGGTGCCGGTTCGGCGACGGTCGGCTTGGGCGCGACGGTGGTCGTCGGCGGGGCGACGGTGACCGGCGGCGCGACTGTCGTGGGCGCCGCTGTGGGAGCCTGCGTGGTCGGCGCGACCGTCGGCGGCGTGATCGTCGTCGGCGGAACGGTCGGTGCGGCGGAGGTCGGCGGGATCGTCTGCGGCGAGGTCCCGGACGTCGCGGTCGGGGCGGCCGACGACGTTCCCGTGGGGCGGGTCACCGTGCCGCCCTGGGTCGTGCCGGCGCCGGCGGCGGCCGAGGTCCCGGCGGTGGTCGTCCCCGTCGCGTCCCCGGCGCGCGGCGCCGTGGTCGTCGGGCTCGCGACGGCGACGGAGACGCTGGTGCCGATCGCGTCCTCGACCGACGAGCGGCTACCCGCCTGGACGGTGGCGCCCTGCAGGGCCGCGGCGACGGGCGCCGTGACCGCGGGATCCGTGTTGACGTTGCCGGGCACGGCCTGGCCGGGCAGCGCCACCAGGGGCGTGATCCGCGCCGACGTCGGCAACGGCTGCAGCACGACGCCGGGCGCGACGGGCGCGGTCACGGTGGTGGTCGTCGTGGTCGTGGTGGTCGACGTGACGGTGTACACCGGCGCGAGGATGCGGCCCTGGTCGCGGACGTCGACGACGCGGCCGGGCGTGACGGCCCACACCGGGTAGTACGGGTCGGTGAAGCGCGGGGGCACCCGGCGGTAGGGGTTGCTGACGATGTTGATCGTGATGGACACGGAGATGATCGGCTGCGGCCGCGGCCGGGTCCAGTTGCGCGGGTAGACCCAGATGATCGGCACGTCGGCACGGAAGCCGGGGTCGAACCAGGGCCGGGGGTAGTCGGGCCGGTGCCACGGCCGGGGCTGGTCCGGCGTCCACGGCCGCACGCCCAGCTGGCGGCCGTACAGGGTCCAGCACGTCTGCGTCTGCGCCTCGACCCCGGCGATCCACGAGCCCCAGCGGCCCGTCTCGCAGATGGCGCGGTAGGCGTCGATCTGCGGCTGCGTGTACTGCCACGGGCGGGTGTTCGCGGGCCGCGACAGCGGCGCGGGCGGCGCGACCTGCGGCGCCACCGCGAGCCCCGGAACCGCCGGCGGCGGCGGGTAGTAGACGGTCGTGTTGTTGGTGGTGGAGGTGATGGTGCCCTGCGGCAGGCCCGCGTTCACCGCCGCCTGCGCGGGGATCGGGTCGCCGACCATGATGACGTCCTTGGGCGGGACCACCACGCCGTCGGTCTGGAAGGCGCCGGGGTTCTCCGTGTACTGGTCGCCCGTGACCGGGCTGAACGCGACCGGCGAGTCGTCGCTCGCGGCGTCCTTGCCGCACCCGGCGAGCAGCCCCGCCACCGAGAGCACCGCGACCGCCGCAGTTCCGGCCTTCACCCTGTTCATCTGTCCTCCGACCCCGCTCGCCGGCGCGATTCGCGGCGATATCCACCCATTCTTATCGGCCCGACGGTGCGCGCGCCATCGCCGGGACGGGATCGGGACCGTATCGAGACCGACAGCAGTGACTGCATTGCTAGCATTGCTGTCATGGCGACGCTGACGATCCGCAACCTCCCCGACCACGTCCGGGACCGGCTCAGAGTGCGCGCCGCGGAGAACGGCAGGTCGATGGAGGCGGAGGCGCGCATGATCCTGGAGGAGTCGCTGGTCGAACCAGGGAAGGTCGATCTGAGCTGGGTGGAGGCGTTCATCGAGATCGGGCAGAAGTACGGCCCCATCGAGCTGCCCATTCCACCGCGCGAAGTGGAGCCCTTCAAGACCTTCGACGAACTGTGATCATCCTCGATACGAACGTGCTCACCGCTCTCATGCAGGTCGAGAACACCGAGCGGAGAGTCGAGCGATGGTTGCGCGGAGTCGCTGAGCAATCCACGGTCACGTCGATCACGCGTGCTGAGATCCTCTCCGGGATCGCACTCCTCCCTCGCGGGAACCGCCGGACCGCGCTCCGCGACGCCGCCGACCGGGCGTTCGCCTCGTTCCCCGAGGCCCTCTCCTTCGATCACAGCAGTGCCGCCGAGTACGCAGCGGTGCTCGAGATCCGCAAGGCCGCGGGCCGGCCGATCAGCGTGCAGGACGCGATGATCGCGGCGATCGCCCGGCAGACGGGGGCTGGCCTGGCCACGCGCAACACCAAGGACTTCGACGGCCTCGGCCTCCGCCTCGTCGACCCCTGGACCGCGGGCCCGACCGGGGCCTGAGAAACGCGAGGGCCCCGCACCGTCGAACGACGGTACGGGGCCCTGAAGCGCTGAACTACTTGACGCCGAGCAGCTCATCACGGGGACGAGGCCCCGCGCCCGACGGAGGTGGAACTACTTGACGCCGAGCAGATCGATCACGAACACGAGCGTCTTGCCCGACAGCCGGTGTCCGCCGCCGGCGGGGCCGTAGGCGAGCGCGGGCGGGCAGATCAGCTGGCGACGGCCGCCGACCTTCATGCCCGGGATGCCCTCCTGCCAGCCGGCGATGAGGCTGCGCAGCGGGAAGTTGATGGACTCGCCGCGGCTCCACGAGGAGTCGAACTCCTCGCCGCTGTCGAACTCGACGCCCACGTAGTGCACGTCCACGACGCTGCCGGGCTGGGCCTCGGCACCGTCGCCCACCACGATGTCCTTGATGACGAGCTCGCTGGGCGCGGGGCCCTCGATGAACTCGATCTCGGGCTTGGTCATAGAGACTCCTTTGATCAGGCGGTGCAGATTGTCGCGCCGGATGGGCGGCATCTACGCGCCGGGGTAGTCACGGGCGGTCGAGCCCGTGTAGATCTGCTGAGGACGGCCGATCTTGGTGGTCGGGTCCTCGTGCATCTCACGCCAGTGGGCGATCCAGCCGGGGAGCCGGCCGAGCGCGAACAGGACCGTGAACATGCGCGTCGGGAAGCCCATCGCGCGGTAGATCAGGCCGGTGTAGAAGTCCACGTTCGGGTAGAGCTTGCGCTCGATGAAGTAGTCGTCGTGCAGCGCGACGTCCTCCAGGCCCTTGGCGATGTCGAGCAGCTCGTCGGATACGCCGAGCAGCTCGAAGATGCGGTCCGCGGTCTGCTTCACGATCGCCGCACGCGGGTCGTAGTTCTTGTAGACGCGGTGCCCGAAGCCCATGAGCTTCACGCCGTCTTCCTTGTTCTTGACCTTGTTCATGAAGGCGGTGGTGTCGCCACCGGAGGCCTTGATGTCGTCGAGCATCTCGAGGACGGCCTGGTTGGCGCCGCCGTGCAGCGGGCCCCACAGGGCGTTGATGCCGCCCGAGATCGACGTGAACAGGTTGGCGTTCGACGAGCCCACCAGGCGCACGGTCGACGTGGAGCAGTTCTGCTCGTGGTCGGCGTGCAGGATGAGCAGCATGTCGAGGGCCTTGACGATCTCCGGGTCCACCTCGTAGGGCTCGGCCGGGAAACCGAAGGTCATGCGCAGGAAGTTCTCCACCAGCGACAGCGAGTTGTCCGGGTAGAGGAAGGGCTGGCCGACCGACTTCTTGTAGGCGTACGCACAGATCGTCGGGAACTTGGCGAGCAGGCGGATGGTCGAGAGCTCGACCTGCGCCGGATCGTTGTGGTCCAGCGAATCCGGGTAGTACGCCGAGAGGGCGTTGACCGCCGACGAGACGACCGGCATCGGGTGCGCGTTGCGGGGGAAGCCGTTGAAGAACAGCTTGAGGTCCTCGTGCAGCAGGGTGTGCCGCTGGATCTTCGCGGTGAACTCGGCCAGCTGCTCCGGCGTCGGCAGCTCACCGTGGATCAGCAGGTAGCTGACCTCGATGAACGTCGACTTCTCCGCGAGCTGCTCGATCGGGTAGCCGCGGTAGCGCAGGATGCCCGCGTTGCCGTCGATGTAGGTGATCGCGGACTTGCACGAGGCCGTGTTGACGAAGCCGTTGTCGAACGTGCTGTAGCCCGACTGCGCGAGGAACTTACCGAGCGCGATGCCGTCTGCACCCTCGGTCGCCTTGACGATCGGCAGCTCGATCTGGCCGCCGGGATAGGCGACCGTAGCGTTCGCGGTGTTGTCATCAGTGGACAATGTTCGTATCCCCTCGCTGTGGTCGGCGGATAAAAGCTACCTGGCTAGAACCTAGCGGTATCGCGGTTCCCCGGGAAAATCGGGCCTTCACCGGATGCCCCATTCGGTGCCCCACCGGGCGCCCGGAGCCAGCCGGATCACGTCGGTCCCCGTGTGGAGGGCGTTGCCCGGGGCGGACATCGGCTCCACCGCCACGGCCCGGCCGCGACCGGGGTATCCGTTCCCGTTCACCGGGTCGGCGATGAACACCTGGGCCCACGGCAGCGACGGTGCCGTCCACAGTTCCGTCTCCCCCGTCGGGCCGCGCACCACAGTGCTCCGGGCCACGTCGGTGAAGGGAGTGTCGATCTGCACACCGTCGAGGGCGCGCGGGGCGCGGTAGTCGTACGCGGTTCCGTCGACGGTGTGCGGCGGACCGTCGGGCAGCAGGCGCCCGTCGAGCGGCTGCCACCGCCCGGCGCCGAGCTCGAGGGTGCAGGCGTCGACGGGGTCGTCGCCGACGCGGAGGTAGGTGTGGAAGCCGACGGCGAACGGCAGGTCGCGGTCGCCGTCGTTGCGGGCCTCGAAGGTGCAGGTCAGGCCGTTCTCGGCGACGGAGTACCGGATCCGCAGGTGCAGGTCGAAGGGCCAGCCGGGATGGTGCCCCACATCGAGGACCAGCGTGACTGCGTCGCCGGCGATCTCGACGTCGTCCCAGTCGACGGCGCGCACCAGACCGTGATTGGCGGTGCCGGTGTCGGGGTGTGTGACCGCGAGCCGGTAGACCTCGCCGTCCCAGGTGTAGAGGCCGTCCTCGGTGCGGCCGGGCCAGGGGGCGAGCACGAGCCCCGCCGACAGCGGCGGCTTCTCCCCGAGCGGCCACTCCTCCGTGAGGGCGACGCCGTCGCGGCGGAGGCCGCGCAGGCCCGCGCCGGTCCGTGCGATCTCCGCGACGTAGCCGCCGGCCGCGATCGTGAACCCGGGTTGCACCGACATGGGCGCAATAGTACGGGCGGCGACGGGTGCGGCGAGCACCGTCGGCCGGACCACCGCCCGATGCAACCCTCCGCAACGTCGGGGGACGGCGCCCGCGCCCGGGTCAGCGCGCGAGCGTCCCCGCGATCGCGGTCGCGACGGCGGACTGCAGCGCGGGCACGAGCTCGACGCGGAAGACCGCGAGGGCCGGGTCCACGAGGTAGGCCGACTCGCACAGCCGCGACTGCTCGGACTGCGCGTAGACCGCTCCGGAGAGGGTGAGCATCAGCGAGCCGACCGCGGGGGCGTGGTCGCCCAGCTCGGGGATCGCGCGCGCGAGGACGCCGCCCAGCACGTCGAGGCCGGCGAGGGCGGCGCGCTTGAACCGGACGATCGCGTCGGTGGAGACGTTGCGTTCGAGCACGGAGGCCTGCGCCGAGACGAGGTCGAGCAGGTCGGGGTGCGCGGCGGCGACGCGGGCGTAGACGGCGGCGAAGGCCTCGATCCGCTCAGGGAGCGGCGCGTCGCCCAGCCCGTCGGCGGCCCATGCCTCGTCGAGCTCGACGATGCAGGCTGTCGCCGAGCGCATGAGCACCTCGAGCAGCACTTCCTCGCGGGACTCGAAGTAGCGCAGCACGTTCGACTTGGCGAGGCCCACGCGGCGGCTGAGTTCGCTCAGCGTGAGGGCGGCGACCGGCATCTCGCGGAGCATGCCCGCCGCCGCGGCGAGGATCGTCTCGCGCCGCTCCTGCCGCTGCTCCGCACTGCGCGCCCGTTGGAAACCCACGCACCGATTTTACAGACCGTCGGTCTATTGACAGCAGAACAGCGGTCTTTTACCGTGGAGTCATTCAACAGACCGGCGGTCTCTTAACCGCCGTGGACCACCGAGGAGAAGCCATGAGCTGGACCGAGAACGACGCCCCCACCCAGGCCGGACGGGTCGCCGTCGTCACCGGCGCCAACACCGGACTCGGCTTCGAGACCGCCCGGGTGCTCGCGCAGAAGGGGGCCGAGGTCGTCCTCGCGGTCCGTGACACCGAGAAGGGCGCCGACGCCGCCCGGCGCATCACCTCCGTCGCCCCGGGCGCGACGGTGCGCGTCCAGCGCCTCGATCTGGGCTCGCTCGCCTCGGTGCGCGAGGCGGCCGCGGAGCTGCGCGAGAGCACCCCGCGCGTGGACCTGCTGATCAACAACGCCGGCGTCATGTACCCGCCGAAGCAGACCACCACCGACGGCTTCGAGCTCCAGTTCGGCACCAACCACCTGGGCCACTTCGCGTGGACCGCGCAGGTGCTCGACCTGCTGCTCGACGTGCCCGGCTCGCGCGTGGTGACCGTCGCCAGCATCGCGCACCGCATCCGCGCCGCCATCCACTTCGACGACCTGCAGTGGGAGCGCTCCTACGAGCGGGTCGCCGCCTACGGGCAGTCGAAGCTGTCGAATCTGCTGTTCCACTACGAGCTGCAGCGCCGGCTCTCCGCGCGCGCATCGGGCGAGAACAGCACCGTCGCGCTGGCCGCGCACCCCGGCATCGCCGACACCGAGCTGGTCCGCAACCTCCCGTCCGTGCTGCAGAAGGCGCAGGCCCTCGCGCCGCTGTTCTCGCACGACGCGCAGCACGGCGCCCTCCCCCAGCTGCGCGCCGCGACGGACCCCGGCGCCCTCGGCGGCCAGTACTACGGCCCCGACGGCCTCGGCGAGCGCCGCGGCGCCCCGAAGGTCGTGGCCTCCAGCGAGCAGTCCTACGACCTGGACCTGCAGCGCCGCCTGTGGGCGGTGTCCGAGGAGCTCACCGGCGTCGCCTTCCCGGTGTAGTCACACGATTTCCCTTCCTGCGGGCCGGCGCGACACATATCGTCGCGGCGGCCCGCTGGAGTGAAGTTTCTGACTGGAGTGAAGTTTCTGATCAGCCGACGATCTTCTGCAGCCAGGTGGAGTCGGTGAGGGGGACCTGCGCGCCGTCGTGCAGCACGGTCGGTGTGCCGGTGCCGCCCGCTGCGGTGAGCAGCTTCAGGTTCGCGGCGCCCACGGCCTTGCCGTCGATGCCGGTCGTACCCTCGCGGATCTTCGCGACCGCCGCGTCGACGGTGCCGGACGCGCCGGCGATCGTCGCGATCTCGGCGTCGGTGAGATCGCTCGTGCCGCCCTCCTGGGGCTGCGACAGGAACATCGACGTGAGGAAGCCGAGGGTCGCGTCGGTCCCGCCGCGGCCCACCTGGAGGAACGCCGCCAAAGCCCGCGAGGAGTAGTCGCCGCTCGCGGACCGCCGGTCGAGGAAACTCACGGGCCGGTACTCGACGGTGAGGCGCCCGCCCCGGACGGCGGCGGTGATGTCCGCGCCGTACGTCGTCTCGAAGTTCTTGCACGCGGGGCACAGGAAGTCGAGGTAGACGGTGATCGTCGGCCCGCCGGTCCCGACGCGCACCGCGCCCTGGTCGGCCCCGGCGGTCGTGCCCGCGTCGCCCGACGGCGCGGCGACCGCCGTGCCCGCGACGGTCCGCGCGCACCCGGAGAGGGCGAGCAGAGCGACGAGCACGGCCACGACGACGGAGATCCCCCGATGCATCCTCATGCGCAGAGGATACGGGCGGCTCAGCGCAGGACGCGGTAGCGGACGAAGGCGGGGACGGCGAACGCCGCGAGCACGGTGAAGACGATCACGAGCACGCCGCCGCCGGCCGCGGCCATCGCCGCACCGGCGGACGCGGCGGCCGCGCCGTGCAGCGCGTCGCCGATGCGCGGCCCGCCGGCCACGACGACGGTGAAGACGCCCTGCAACCGGCCGCGGACGTCGTCGGTCGCGGCCTCCTGCAACATCGTCGTGCGGAACGCCGCGGAGAACATGTCGGCCGCGCCGCCCAGCGCGAGCAGCACGAGCGCCGCCCACAGCCAGCCGAAGTGCGCCGCGACGCCGAAGCCTCCGATCGCCAGGCCCCACAGCACGATCATCACGATCACGGCGAGCCCCTGCCGGGCGACGCGCGACGTCCACCCCGACAGCACGCCGCCGAGCACCGCGCCCACCGACATCGCCGCGAACAGCGCGCCGAACACCCAGCCGCCCTCGATGGGGTCGCCGAAGTTCTCGTGCGCGATCTGCGGGAACAGGGCGCGCGGCATGCCGAAGACCATCGCGATGATGTCGACGACGAAGCTCATGAGCAGCACCTTGTGGCCCGCGAGGTACCGGAAACCGTCGATCACGGAGCGCAGTCCCAGCGACTGGCCCTTGTCCTCCGCCTTGATCGACGGCAGCTTCCACACGGCCCAGAGCGTGACCATGAGCGAGGCCGCGTCGAGGGCGTACAACCAGTGCACACCGATGATCGGGATGAGCGGCGCGCCGAGCATCGGGCCGGCGATGGCGCCGAACTGCATCACGGTCATGTTGAGCGAATTCGCCGCGGGAAGCTGCGCGGGCGGCACGAGCCGCGCGTAGATCGCGGAGCGGGTCGGCTGGTTGACGCCGAAGAAGGCCTGTTGCAACGAGAAGGCGCCGAGGATCAGCCAGACGTTGTCGGGCAGCAGCGCGAGCATCAGGGCTGTCCCGGCGAGGCCGAGAGTCGTGCCGATGATGACCAGCCGCCGGTCCAGCGCGTCGGCGATCGCGCCGCCCCACAGGCCGAAGATCACCAGCGGGACCAGGCCGAAGACGCCGGTCAGGCCCACGTACGCCGACGAGCCGGTGATCGCGTAGATCTGCGCGGGGACCGCGACGGCGGTGAGCTGCGCACCGATGACGGTGACGATCCCGGTCCACCACAATCGCCGGTAGTCGGGGTTCTGCAACGGCCGTGTATCGGCCAGGAGTCTCGGCACTCGAAAGATCCTACGACTTCCTCACGATCTCCCGCGATTCGGCGGACCCGCTACCGTGGCGCCGATGAGGCTCGCGCGCGCACGCATCGACGGTGACGCCCTCGTGGACGTCGACGTCGACGGGGGCCGCATCGTCGCGCTCTCCCCCACCGGCGCCACCCGCCCCGCGGGCGACGTGCTCGACCTCGACGGCCGCCGCCTGATCCCGGGCCTGTGGGACGAGCACGTGCACGTGCGCACCTGGGCCGTGTCCACGCGCCGCATCGACGTGCGGTCCGCGACCGGCCCGGAGGAGGTCGCCGCGCTGGTCCGCGCCGCGCTCCCCGCGGCGGAACCGGGCCTGCCCGTCGTCGCCGCCGGCATGCGCGACGGGCTGTGGGGCGGCGCACCGTCGCGCCGGCTGCTCGACGAGATCGCCCCCGACGTGCCCGTCATGGTCGTCTCCTCCGACCTGCACAGCTCCTGGTCGAACGCGGCGCTCGGCCGGCTCCTCGGCATCGAGCTCGACGAGACCGGCGTGCTCCGCGAGGCGGCGAGCTTCGCGGCGGCGACCCGCGTCGAGTCACTGGTCGCGGACCGCGCCGACGCCTGGGTGCTCGAGGCCCTCGGGCGCCTGGGCAGGCGGGGCGTCGTCGGCCTCGTCGACCTGGATTTCGACGATGCCGTGGGCGCCTGGGAGCGACGGCCCGCCCCGCCGGTGCGGATCGACGCGGGCGTGTACCCGCAGCACCTCGAGGCCGCCGAGGCCCGCGGGGCCGGCACCGGCGCCCCGATCAACGGGCTCGCCCGGGTGGGCCCGCTCAAGGTCATCACCGACGGTTCCCTCGGCACCCGCACCGCGTACTGCCACGCGCCCTACCCGGGCACGACGGGCCGCGGCGTGCTGGAAGTGCCGCCGGACCGCCTCGTCGAGCTGCTGCGCCGCGGCGCCGCACTCGGCCTGACCCCCGCGATCCACGCGATCGGCGACGCCGCGAACGCGTTGGCGCTGGACGCCTTCGCCGAGGCCGGGGTCCGCGGCCGCATCGAGCACGCGCAGCTGCTCACCGAGACGGACCTGGCGCGGATGGCGGCGCTGCGGATCGGCGCCTCGATCCAGCCCGAGCACATGCTCGACGACCGCGGCCTGGTCGCGCGGTTCTGGGGCGACCGCGCCGCCGATGCCTTCCGCGTCGGCTCGCTCGTGGCGGCGGGCGTCGACGTGGTCCTCGGCTCGGACGCGCCGGTCACGCCGCTCGACCCGTGGTTCGCGATCTCCGCCGCCGTCACCCGCAGCCGCGACGGGGACCCGCCGTGGCAGCCGTGGGAGGCGATCGACGCGGAGACCGCGCTGCGCCTCTCCGCGCGGACCCGGATCGCGGTCGGCGAGCCCGCCGACCTGGTGGCCCTGGGCGCCGACCCGACGCCGGAACGCCTGCGCGCCATGCCCGTCGACCTCACGATGGTGGCCGGCGGGATCACCCACGCCGGGTTCTAGGGCTGCAGCCGCACCGCGACGTACTCGGGCGCGACGAGCCGCACCCGGTTGTGCACCCGGTTCTCCCGGCCCTGCCAGAACTCGACGACCTGCGGCGCGATGCGGTACCCGCCCCACTCGGGCGGCACCGGGACGTCCCGCCCCTCGAACCGGGCCTCGACCTCGGCGAACCGCTCCGCCATCGCGGCGCGGGAGGCCACGGGCCGGGACTGGTCCGACGCCCACGCCCCGAGCTGCGAACCCCGCGGCCGCTCGGCCCAGTAGGCGGCGGTCTCCGCCGGGGTCACCTTCGTCACGGAGCCGCGCACGTGGACCTGCCGGTGGATCGCGATCCACGGGAAAGTCACGGCGGCAACCGGGTTCGCCTCGACGGCGCGGGCCTTGTCGGAGCCGTAGTTGGTGTAGAAGACCACGCCCCGCTCGTCGAGGCCCTTGCACAGCACGGTGCGGGTGGCGGGGAGCCCGGTCTCGTCGACGGTGGCGAGCACCATCGCGTTGGGTTCGGGCGCCCCGGCGGCGACGGCCTCGTCGAACCAGGACTGCCACAGCGGCACCCAGCCTCCCGCCAGGTCCTCGGGCCGGAGGTCGAAGGAGTCGCCGTCGTACTTCTCGCGCATCGCCGTCAGGTCCACGGAGCCGAGACTACTCACTAGGCTGCACACCATGACTGAGATTCCGGGCGGGCTCGAAGGCGTCGTCGCGTTCTCGACGGAGATCGCGGAGCCGGACAAGCAGGGCGGGGTGCTGCGGTACCGGGGCGTCGACGTGGCGGACCTGGTGCGCGACCGGGTCACCTACGGCCAGGTGTGGGGCCTGCTGGTGGACGGGGAGTTCGGCAACCCGCTGCCCGCGGCGGAGCCCTTCCCGCTGCCGATCCACAGCGGCGACGTCCGCGTGGACGCGCAGGCCGGCCTCGCGATGCTGGGCCCGCTGTGGGGCTTCGAGCCGCTGCTCGACATCGACGACGCCACCGCCCGCGAGAACCTGGCGCGCGCCTCGGTGATGACGCTGAGTTTCGTCGCCCAGTCGGCGCGCGGCCTCGAACGCCCGGCGGTGCCGCAGCGGATCATCGACCAGTCCCCCACCATCACGCACCGGTTCATGACCCGCTGGCACGGCGAGCCGGACCCCGATCACGTGCGCGCGATCGACGCCTACTGGGTGGCGGCCGCCGAGCACGGCCTCAACACGTCGACGCTCACGGCGCGGGTCATCGCGTCGACCGGGGCCGACGTCTCGACGGCCCTCTCGGGTGCGGTCGGCGCGCTGTCGGGCCCGCTGCACGGCGGCGCACCGTCGCGCGTGCTGCCGATGCTCGACGAGGTGGTCCGCACCGACGACCCCCGCGGCGTGGTCACGGCGCGGCTGGACCGGGGCGAGAAGATCATGGGCTTCGGCCACCGCATCTACCGCGCGGAGGACCCGCGCGCCGGGGTGCTGCGGTCGGTGGCGCGCGACCTGCACGCGCCGCGCTACGAGGCCGCGGCCGCCCTGGAGCGGGAGGCGAACGCGCTCTTCGCGGAGCGCCGGCCGGACCGCGCGATCTCGACGAACGTCGAGTTCTGGGCGGCGGTGATCCTCGACTACGCGGGCGTCCCGCCGCGGATGATGCCGGCGATGTTCACCTGCGCCCGGACCGCCGGTTGGTGCGCCCACATCCTCGAGCAGAAGCGCGCGGACAAGCTGATCCGCCCGTCCGCCCAGTACACCGGGCACGGCCCGCGGCAGCCGGAGGACGTGCCCGGGTGGGACACCATTAGGATTTAGGGCATGACGATCGAGATCCCCGCCGCGCTCAAGCCCGTCGACGGCCGCTTCGGCTGCGGCCCGTCCAAGGTCCGCCCCGAGCAGCTGCAGTCGCTCGTCGATACCGGCGCCTCGGTGTTCGGCACCAGCCACCGCCAGGCTCCGGTGAAGAACGTCGTGGGCCGCGTGCGCGAGGGCCTGAAGGACCTCTTCAGCCTCCCCGAGGGCTACGAGGTCGTGCTCGGCAACGGCGGCACCACCGCCTTCTGGGACGCCGCCGCCTTCGGCCTGATCCGCGAGCGCAGCCAGCACTTCACCTACGGCGAGTTCAGCAACAAGTTCGCGAGCGTCGCCAAGGGCAACCCGTTCATCGGCGACCCGGTCGTCGTCTCGAGCGACCCGGGCTCGGCGCCCGAGCTGGTCGCGGACGGTGCGGTCGACCTCATCGGGTGGGCGCACAACGAGACCTCGACGGGCGTCGCGGTGCCGGTCAGCCGCCTCGCGGGCAGCGAGAACGCGCTCATCGCGATCGA
The DNA here is from genome assembly GCF_900104775.1 of Tsukamurella tyrosinosolvens. Classification (NCBI taxonomy): domain Bacteria; kingdom Bacillati; phylum Actinomycetota; class Actinomycetes; order Mycobacteriales; family Tsukamurellaceae; genus Tsukamurella; species Tsukamurella tyrosinosolvens. The sequence goes on along the minus strand of NZ_FNSA01000003.1, from coordinate 833,378 downwards.
CGCCACGTCGGGCGCCGGCGGCCTGCCGGTGAACGTCGCCGACACCGACGTTTACTACTTCGCGCCGCAGAAGTGCTTCGCCGCCGACGGCGGCCTCTGGGTCGCGCTCATGAGCCCCGCCGCCCTGGCGCGGGTCGAGGAGATCAAGGCCTCGGGCCGCTACACCCCCGAGTTCCTCTCGCTGCCCATCGCGGTGGACAACTCGAGCAAGAACCAGACCTACAACACCCCCGCGCTGGCGACGCTGCTGCTGTTCGCGGACCAGATCGAGTGGATGAACGGCAACGGCGGCCTGGACTGGGCCGTGGGCCGCACCAAGGATTCGAGCGACCGCCTGTACCAGTGGGCCGAGGCCAGCGAGTTCGCGACGCCCTTCGTCGCCGACCCCGCGCTGCGCAGCCAGGTCGTCGGCACCATCGACTTCGACGAGAAGATCGACGCCGCCGCCGTGGCCAAGACGCTGCGCGCGAACGGCATCGTCGACACCGAGCCGTACCGCAAGCTGGGCCGCAACCAGCTGCGCATCGGCATGTTCCCGGCGATCGACCCCGACGACGTCACCGCTTTGACCAAGTGCATCGATTTCGTGGTCGAGCGCGTGTCGGCCGACGCGTAGCGAATCGACCAACTACCCTTGCACCATGCAGGAGCTGCGGGTTGTGGGACTGGACGACGACGGGACGTCGGTGGTCTGCGAGGGCCCCGCGGGACGTTTCCGCCTGCCGATCGACGACACTTTGAAGGCAGCCGTGAGCGGTGAACTCGGAAGCGGCACACAGACGGAGCTCGAACTGGGCGCCGATCTGTCGCCGCGGGAGATCCAGGCCCGCATCCGCGCGGGCGCGACGATCGAGGAGATCGCGGAGTTCACGGGCGCCCCGAACCACCGGATCAAGCGCTTCGCGGGACCGGTGCTGCTGGAGCGTTCCCGCGCGGCGGAGATGGCGCAGCTCGCGCATCCCGTGCGCGGCGACGGCCCGATGCACGCCACCCTCGCCGAGGTGATCCGCTCCGCGCTGGCCGAGCGCGGTCACGCCGACACCACCGAGTGGGACGCCTTCAAGGGCGCCGACAACCGCTGGGTGGTCTCGATCAGCTGGAGCGTCGGCAAGTCGCGCAACCAGGCGCACTTCAAGTACGCGCCGGGCGCGCACGGCGGCACCGCCAGCCCCGTCGACGAGACGGCCCGCGGCCTGCTCGATCCCGATGCGCGGCAGGGGTTGCGGAGCATCGACCGCTCCGCCGACGAGCCGCTGCGCGCGGTCCCCGGACCCGTGGCCCCGGGCCCCGTCGTCGAGGGCACCGTCGAGGAGCGCGCCGAGCGTCGTCCCGCCCAGGCCCCCGCGGCTGCGGCCGCGGCGGGCCAGCACGGCCGCCGGCATCCGGAGATGCCGTCCTGGGAGGACGTGCTCCTCGGCGTCCGCGGCGGGAAGAACGGGTAGGTCGTGGGCGCTACAGCTGCGACGCTCTGGTTCATCGACGTCGCGGAGCCGAAGGGCATTCTCGCGATCGTCGGCCGGCCCGACGAGGCCGCGTCCCGCGCGATCGCCGAGCAGGTGCTCGGCGAGCCCGTGGTGGGTCGCCCCGAGTCCCTGGCCCGCGCCGCGGATCCGCTGCCCGGGCACGTCTACGTGGCCGCCTGGGGCGGGCTGACCGTGGTGACGCACGCGGGCCTGCGCGTGGACAAGCCGAGCGAGCTCGACGAGTCCTGGTGGAACCTGATGCCCGCGCATCGCGCGTTCCTGCTGGTCGCGGCCCCGGAGCGGGCCGTCGGCGGGTTCGCCCTGCGCGCCGACGGTGCCCCCAAGCGGTCGTTCTCGGCGCACCCCGTCGACATCCTCGAGGACGAGGGCCTGCCGGAGCTCTTCGAGGGGCCGTTCTGGGCCGGCGAGCACCCGCTGACCTACGCCGAGGGCGTCGTCCCCGACCCACGGGCGCTGCCCTTCCACCCGATGGAGTTCGCGGAGCAGGCGAACCGCGAGATCCTCGGCTTCCGCTTCACGCACCCGCTCGCGCCCACGGACCTCGACCCGGCCCGCATCCAGGTCATCGACTTCGTCCCCGCCTCCGGCGTCCCCGGTCCCGCCCCGCAGCAGGCCCAGGCCCTCGGTCCCGACGGTGCGCCCCAACCCCCGGTCGAGCAGCAGGACCCCGGCTACGAGGACCGCGGCAAGGTCCGCAGCTTCTTCGGTTTCTGAGTCGCTCGCCGACACCGCAGAGCTCGACTGGCGCTGTGAATCCACGGCTCATCTCGACACGAGGCCAGATCTGGCTTCGTGCGCCTTTCAGCCGTGGATTCACAGGCCCTCCGGGACGCGAGCACCGCATGGCTCGCGTTCTGCGCGGCCCATTCAGAAACTGAATACCCCAGGACGCCTGGCCTACGGCGAACGGTCTGACGCCACCTAGTAACTGACGTCCTCCAGGCTGCGGACGTCCGCATGATGGGTGCGACCGAGCCCACCAGGTGCGGCGTGCGCGCCTCAATCGCCAGAGCTCGCCGTCTGATCGTGAATACGCAGTTCGGTGTCTAAGCTCGCGCTATGGGAGCCGATCCGTCGACGAACAGCGAAGAACTCATTCCGCTGCCATCGCCGCCAGGCCACGTGATCACCAACGACATGGTCGCAAACGCTCTGCACGAGGATGAGACGACCACCGGCAATCGCGAAGAGCCGGATCGCTGACCAGGCATTATGCGCGGGACGCATCGCTGTTCCGCGCGACTACTGCTCCCCGCGCGCAGCCGCTTCACCGCCCTTCGCTCCCCGGCCCGCAGCGCCGGCGGCCGCGCCGGCGCCCCGCGCCCCGTCCTCCCGCAACGCCTCGGCGGCCGCGGACCGTCGCAGGGCGTAGGCGCCGCACAGGGCACAGGTGACCGCGGAGATCACGCCGCCCACCAGCAGTGGCGCGGCGGGTGTGGTCACGTCGGCGATGGCGCCGAGCAGCGGCGCACCCAGGGGCGTGCCGCCGAGGAAGGCGAGCATGTAGATGCCCATCACGCGGCCGCGGTACTCGGGGTCCACGGACAGCTGCATGATGCTCATCGCGGAGGTCGTGAAGGCCATCTGCAACAGCCCGACGAGCGTCAGCAGCACCGCCACGAGCCAGAACCACGGCGCCAGACCCGCCAGCACGGACGCCACGCCGAAGGCGCAGCCGCCCACCAGGCAGGTGCGCAGCGAGGCCATGCCCGTCCGCTTCGCCGCGAGCAGCGCCCCGGTGAGCGTGCCGACGGCGAGCAGCGTCGACAGCAGGCCGTAGGCGTCGGCGCCCAGCCCGAATCCCTGGCGCGCCAGCAGCGAGAGCGCCAGCGGGAAGTTGATGCCGAAGGTGGAGACGAAGAAGACCGCGATCATCACCAGCGTCAGCTCGCGCCGCCGCCGCACGTACGCGAACCCGGCCCGCAGCTGTCCGCGGGCGCGCTCCACGGGCGGCGACGGGAACAGCTCCCCCACGCGCATCGCCAGTAGGGCCGCGACGATGGCGCCCGTGAACACCGCGTTCACCGCGAACACCCAGCCGGTGCCGACGCCGGCGATGAGCAGGCCGGCGATCGCGGGGCCCACGATGCGGGCGGCGTTGAACACCATGGAGTTCAGGCCGATCGCGTTGGGCAGCAGCTCCGGCCCCACCATCTCGATCGTGAAGGCCTGCCGGAAGGGCCCGGCGATCGCCGTCACGCAGCCGAAGACGAACGCGAGCACGAAGACGTGCCACAGCGCGACCACCCCGGTGAGCGTCAACACCGCCAGGACCGCCGCACACGCCGCCGCCGCGGTCTGCGTGAACATGAGCACGCGGCGCTTGTCGTAGCGATCCGCCAGCAGGCCCGCCCAGGCGGAGAGGAACAGCGTCGGCCCGAACTGCAGGGCCATCACCACGCCGAGCACCCAGCCGCGGCCGTGCGCGAGGTCGAGCACCAGCCAGTCCTCGGCGACGCGCTGCATCCACGTGCCCACCAGGCTCACCGATTGGCCGCCGGCCCAGAGTCGGTAGTTCCTCGTTCGCAGGGAAACGAAGACGCTCGGCACTCGTCCGATAGTAGTCCTAAGTTTTCCGCGGGGGTTTCAGACGAGACCGCTCGACAGCGCCACGACGGCCCCGAGCCACGCGATCGCGATCGCCCCGGCGAAGCCCGCGCAGAACCACCGGGCCACGGGGCGCAGACGGTACGCGGACAGCACCGGCACGGCGCCGGCCGTCCCCAGCGCGAGCAGGAACAGCCCCAGCCACCGGTTGACCGCCATCACCGCCACGAACAACCCGGACAGCACGCCGCCCGCGAGCAGCGCGACCACCACCGCGACCGCGGTGCCGGTGATCCACGGCGTGTAGCGGGGCCCGGTCACGTGCGCGCGCGCTCGTACAGCGCCAGCGCGGCGGCGGTGGCGACGTTGAGCGAATCGGTGCCGCGCGACATGGGGATCCGCGCGCGCACGTCGGCCGCGGCCATCGTCTCGGGCGTGAGTCCGGGGCCCTCGGCGCCCACGAGGTAGGCGACCCGCGAAGGCCCGCCCGCGACGGCCTCCGCCACCGTCGCCTCCCCCGACGGGGTGAGCGCCACCGTCCGGAAGCCGTGCTCCGCCAGCACGCCCAGCCCCTCCGCCGGCCACCCGGACGCGGGCAGGTGCGCGAAGGGCACCAGCAGCACGTGGCCCATGGACACCCGCACGGCGCGCCGGTACAGCGGGTCGGAGCAGCGCGGCCCGAAGAGCACGGCGTCGGCGCTCAAACCCGCGCCGTTGCGGAAGATCGAACCGAGGTTCTCGTGGTCGTTGACGCCCTCGAGCACGACGACGGTGCGCGCACCGTCGAGCAGTTCCCCCGCTTCCAGGGGCGCGGGCCGGCGGGCGGCCGCGAGCACGCCGCGGTTGAGGTGGAAGCCCACCACGCGCGCCATCAGGTCGGCGGTCACGAGGTAGCGCGGCACGTCGAGCGCCAGGCCCTCGAGCCGCGCCAGCTTGGATTCGACGCCCATGATCGCGTGCGGCACGAACCGCGAGGCGAGCATCCGTTCCACCACGGGGACGCCCTCGGCCAGGACGACGCCGCGCGCGAGGTCGGGCCGCTTGTCCGCGGCGGACAGGTCGCGGAAGTCGCTGAGCCGCGGGTCATCCGCGTCGCGAATCGGATAAATCGGTTGCGCCGGCACCCCACCAGCCTAATATCGAACTACGTGATCGAGATCCGTACCGCCACCGAAGCCGACTGGCCCGAGATGTACGCACAGGACGTGCACGCCTTCGGCTCCCCCTTCGAAGCCGAAGCCGCACCGCTCATCCGGCGCACCCTGGACCTGGACCGGTTCGTCGTGGCCCGCGACACCACCGACGGCGCGCTCGTCGGCGTGGCGGGATCCTTCGCCCTCACACTGACGGTGCCCGGCGGCGCGCAGCTCGATGCGCCCGGCGTCACCTGGGTCTCGGTGGCGCCCAGCCACCGTCGCCTCGGCGTACTGCGGACGATGATGGACGAGTTGCACTCCCGCTACCGGGCCGCCGGCAACGCCGTCGCGATCCTCACCGCCAGCGAGGGCACCATCTACGAGCGCTTCGGCTACGGCGTCGCCACCCACATCGACGAGGTGACCATCGCCCGCCGCACGGCGCGCCTGCGCGCCCCGCTGCCCGGCCCGTTGCGGACCCGCATCACCGAGGCCTCGGCCGCGCGCGGGGCCGTCGAGGACCTCTACCGCCGGTGGCACGCCGCCACACCGGGATCCGCCTCGGCGGAGCAGTTCTGGGAGCTCTTCCACGCCGACCCCGAATGGGCGCGGTGGGGCGGTTCCGCGCGCCGGCTCCTGCTGCATCCGGACGGTTACGTGACCTACCGGGTGGACGAGAAGGACAGGGCCCAGCTCGACGACGTCAAGGCCCTCACCGACGAGGCCGCCGCCGACCTGTGGCAGACGGTGCTCGGCCTGGACACGTTCGACGAGGTGACCGTCGACCTGCCGCCGGACCACCCGCTGCGGGAGATGCTGGTCGATCCCCGCTCGGTGAAGGTCACGGCCCGCACGGACCGGCTGTGGCTGGCGTTCCTCGACGTGCCCGCCGCGCTCGTGGCCCGGACGTACGAGAGCGACGGCGACGTCGTGCTCGGCGTCGACGGCACCGCGTACCGGCTCACCGTGCGCGGGGGCGTCGCGCGGTGCCGGGCGACGGAGGAGGCACCGTCGGTCGCGCTGACCGGGCCGACGCTGGCCGGGCTGTACCTCGGCGCTGTGACGCCGGACACGATGGCGCGCGCCGGCCGGATCACGGGCGATGTCGGCGCACTGTCGGTTTTCCTCACGGGTCGGCAGCCGGAACTCGGGACGTCGTTCTGAAAGAACGGGCACTGACGAATCAATGCCGGAAAAGGAACGGCCCTCTCGGAATCAATCCGAGAGGGCCGTTCGATATTCGATCAGGAATCGCGGAGGATTCAGCTTTGCTTCTCTTCGGCGGCGATGAGGCCGTTGAGAATTCCCACCGCGTCGCCGAGGGTCGCGCGCTGCTCGGGAGAGAGCTCGTCGAGCTTGCCGCGCAGCCACGCCTCGCGGGCCGCGGCCTCGCCCGTGATGATCTGTTCGCCCTCGTCGGAGAGGCTGACGATCACCTGACGGCCGTCGGTGGGGTGCGGGGCGCGCCGGACCAGCCCCAGGTCGGCGAGGGACGCGATGACCCGGGTCATCGACGGCGGCTGCACGCGTTCGCGCGCCGCGAGTTGCCCCGGAGTGAGGGGTCCGTCGTTCGCGAGCGCGTTGAGCGCGGAGAGCTGCGTCAAAGAGACGAGCGAATCGCGACGCCGGCCGCGAAGGTGGCGGGCGAACCGCACGGTGGCGAGAGCGAGATCTCCCGCCAACCGATCGTCATTGTCAGTCACGGCGTTAGAGTACATCTGCTAAGTGCAATTCCGCGCATGAACCCCGGGAGTACCGATGAACCTTCAAGGGAACGAGCCGGGAAACGCCGTCTCGGCGCCCGAACTGCCCCGCGCCGCGACGGAGCCCCGGCCCGTCGTCATCGCCGGGACCATCGCCTTCGCCGTGGCTCTCGTCGTCGCCCTGCTCGCGCGGGAGACGTTCGGCGACGCGTGGGTCGTGTGCGCCTGCGGCGTCGGCGTGGGGATCTTCGGCGCCACGGTCCTCACCCTGCAGCGGCGGGCGGCCCTGCGCGGCGATCGGGGAGCGCAGCGCGGCCTCGTATGAGCCGCAGCACCAGCAGCCCCGCCGCGACCACGACCGCCCCGATGACCCAGCCCGCCAGCACGTCGAGCATCCAGTGCGCCGCCAGGTACACCCGGCTCAGGCCGATCGCGAGCGATCCGGCCAGCGCCGCCACGAGGGGCCACCTTCGGCCCGTCAGGGCGTAGGCGGCCACGCCGAAGGTCCCGAGGACCACCATCGAGTTCAGCGCGTGCCCGGACGGGAAGCTCTCCGAGGAGATCACCACGAGCCGGGGCGGTATCGGCGGCCGCTCGCGCCCGAAGACTTCCTTGAGCACGACCATCAGCCCGAGCCCGAACAACTGGGTCAGGCCGCAGTACAGCGCCCATGCCCGATCCCCGCGGCGTAGAAGTAGGTACAGGAAGCCCGCGATGCCGATCGCCCACATCGACGCGGTGTTCCCCACGGTCGTGATCACCCGCATCACCACGGTCAGCGCGTCACCGCGGATCGAGAGCATCCAGTCGAGCGCGCCCTGATCGACGGGATTGGGCCATGCGTCGCCGTCGGTCACCACCGTCCCGACTGTACGTGCAGGACACCGTCGACGACCACGTACGGGACCCGGCGCTCACCGCCCGCGGCCGTCACGACCAGGTCGTCGTGGACGTGCACCTCGACGGCGTCCGGCAGCTCGCCGAGCGCCTGGGCGAGCGTGACACCCGGGTGCGCGCCCCGCGCGAACCGCTCTCCGCCGCCGGGGATCCCCACGGGCTCGGCGCCCGCGAGCGGCAGGTCCAGGGTGTCGGCGAGCGCCGCCGCGACGTCCAGCCCGCCGAACACCAGGCCCGACGCCGTGAACCGGGCGTGCGGCACGTCGAGCACCGCGGCGTCGTCGGCGTCGAGCACCGCGCCGTCGATCCCCCGGACCCGGGCCGGCAGTGCGGCGAGCCGGTGCCCCGCGATCGCCCGGTGCGCGGCGATCACCACGGCGGGCGCGGGCGTGCGCTCGGGGTCGGCGAGGGCGTCGGCCAGCACCTGCGCGTCGGCGTCGGTGCGGACGGCGTGCAGCAGCGCGGCCCGCAGCGCCGGCGCGGTGGGGTGCGTGCAGGGCTCGAGCAGCCCGGCGAACGTCTCGTCGTCCGGGGACCGCAGGCCTCCCAGGTCGGTGCGGGTGTGCAGCCACCAGGCGGTGTAGCCGTCCGGATCGTCCAGCACGCCGGGCAGATCCGCGAGCAGGGTGTACGCGGGCTCCCAGTGTTCGACGAGGTCCAGGTCGCGCACCGCGAGCAGTTCGTCGGGTTCGGCGGGGAGCTGCGCCCACCACTCGTCGGCGCCGTCGAGGCTCGCGTCGGGCCCGGTCGGCAGCGGCTCGCGGAGCACCCCGAAGGACCAGCCGACGCCGATCGCCCGCAGCGCCGCCGCCGGGTGCCGCGCCTCGAAGTCCGGGTCGACGGTGCCGTACGGGTGGTCCTCCCCCAGCGCCTCGCGCAGCGGCGCGGCCGCGGCGAGGAGTTCGTCCGCGGGGTACAGCGCACCGTCGTCGCCCGGGACGGGCAGCGCGCCGAGCCACGTGGGCCCGACGGTGCCGCCGTCGCCGAGCAGGCCCAGCACGGCCTCGGTGAGCTCGACGTCCTCGTCGCCGGCGCCCGCCTGCCAGTCGATGCGGCCCACCTCCTCGCGCAGCGCGGGATCGCCGAGCAGGTCGGCGGCGGCGAGCGTGCGGGCGCCCGCGCGCTCCAGCAGCGGGTGGGCGGCCGCGGGGTGCACGATCCGCGCCCACGTGACCAGTGCCAGCGCCGCGGCGTCGCCCGCGACCATTGCCGCGCCGCGCGCGCCGGTCACCACCCGTCCGTCGGCGAGCGGCACCGGCAGCGCGCCCAGGTCGTCGGCCGGGAGCCGTGCGGCGTCGAGCGCGGCGTACAGCTCGCCGTACCAGGCCGGGTCGCGGTCGCGGGGCACCGCATCGGCGAGGTCCGCCGCGGTCAGCTCGCGGGCGCCGAGGGCGACCAGGCGCGCCGCGTCCGGCGCCGAGGAGTACGCCGGGGGCACGAGCGGAAGCGCCTCGCACAACAGAGCATTCAGCTCGGCGGTGAGCCCGGGCAGCACCGCGGCACGGTCCGGGCGCAGCCGCGCACCGTCGGGCCCGGGAACCCAGGCGTGCCCGCGCAGCTCGTCGTCGACCGCCTCGCGGAGCAGGGCGTCGACGGGGCCGGCGGGCGGCCGGCGCGGCGGCAGCAACGGCAGGGGGTCGGGCTGTGCGGCGACGAACGCGGCGTACCCGCGGGCCGCGAGCGCGACGTCCGCGTCGGGATGCAGGCGGCGCCGGTCGGGTGTCGTCGGCAGGTCGGCGATGACCCGCACCGGCAGGGTCAGCGGCTCGTCGGTGCGCGTGGGCGCGTGGAGGAACCGCGCGTCCGCGCCGATCACCCAGCGCGCGTGGGGCCCGCGCCCGGTCACGAGATCGGGCGCCGCGAACCGCTCCTCGCCGACGGTGATCGCGACGAGCGCGGGCAGATCCAGCAGGAGGTCCCCGGCCTGGTCGGCGAACTCGGCGAGCAGCGCGGGATCGGCGCCGACGAGCACGACCTCGGTGGCGTAGCCCGCGCGCGGCGGCGTGGCGACCGGGTAGGGCAGGCGCATCGCGGCGACCTCGTCCGACCCGGCGTCCGCGCGGGAGCGCTCGGCGGAGAAGGCGACACCGCCGTCGGCGGAGCGGATCTCGACGTGGTCGGTCACCGTCAGGACGGCGGCGAAGCCGACCCCGAACCGGCCGACGGAGGCACCGTCGGACTTCGGGGACACGCGCAGCGCGGCGAGGGAGGCGACCCCGGCCTTCGACAGCGGCGCGCCGGTGTTGGCGACGTGCACCCCGTCGGGCTCGGACCACACCGCCAGCTCGCCGGGGATCCCGGCGGCCGTGGCGGCGTCCGCGGCGTTCTGCGCCAGCTCCACGGCGACGCGGTCGCGGTAGCCGACGGTGACCAGGTCGCGCTCGGCGGCCAGATCCTCGGCGGCGCGGGTGGGCGAATCGCGCCAGGAGGTGAGGGTCGCGCGACGGAGCGCGGCGGTACCGAACGGATCGGCGGCCATGTCAGGCCTGCTCGGCGGGGACCTTCTCGACGGCGCCGTCGTCGTAGGGCTCGTACGCGGGGCTCCCCTGGCCCGACGGTGCCGTGACCGACGAGTGCGCGCCGCAGCCGTAGTGCGCGTGCACGACGTGGCCGTCGGCCGAGTACTCGTTGCCGCAGGCGCCGAAGGCCGCGCCCAGGGCGCCGGCCAGCGGCAGGAAGAAGGCGCAGTCGCCGCAGTGGTAGCGGGTGGAGCGGGCCATCTCGGACTCGGGGCCGAAGTCGCCGGCCAGCCAGCGCTCGGCGGCGTCGATCCGGCCGAACCGCGACATCACGCGCTCGAGGTTCACGCCGATCTCGCCGGCCACGTCGTCGAGCGCCGGGTCGCCGGAGAGGGCGTGGCCGGGCTCGATGCGCGCGTCGTTCTCGCGGGGCGGCAGCGTATCGCCCGGGGCGAGGTCGCCGGCGCGGATGCGCTCCTCCCACGGCACCCACTCGGGCGCGGTGAGGGACCCGGGGCCGGGCAGCAGCGCGGTCTCGGACACCGTGAGCTCACCGCCGGGGGTGGCGGCGATCACGGCGCACCACTGCCAGCCGCGGTACGCGGGCAGGTCGGCCTCGAAGTAATGGGCCACCGCGAACTCGTCCTCGACCACGGTGGCGACGTGCGCGCCCACCCGGGCGCCCTCGTCGGCTTCCAGTACGGCGCGCGCGAGGTCGACCGCGGCGCCTGACTGCAATGCGGAACTCACCCGTCCGATTGTGCCGGATGGCGGGCGCGCAGGTGCAGGCGGGCGGCACACGCCCCCGAAGACGGCACCGCCGCGGATGCGGAACAATGGTCCGTGTGAGCGGTCATCCGGGGCAGCAGCAGTATCCCCCCGACGAGCCCCGGCGCCGTCCGGGGCCGACGCCGCGTGCCCGAGTCCCGTCGAACGCGGGGCAGCGCGACGGCGGGGACCACGGAGCAGGACGCGGCCCGGAGCGCCCGCAGTACACCTCGAACCACCACCTCCCCCCGCTCGAGGACACCCCGTCCGCCGCCGATCGGCGCGCGGCCGAGGAGGAGCAGCGGCGGATGCCGCGCAAGATCACCGTCACCCGGGTGGCGGCCATGCGCAGCCGCGAGATCACCGAGGCCGGGATCGCCAAGTGGCATCAGGCCACCAAGGCCGACGGGGCCGACAAGTCGGGCCTGACCGCGCTCACCTATCCGGTGATCCTCAACAACGCGGTCGACGCCGCGATGATGGTCGCCCTGGCCAACACGCTCTTCTTCGCGGCGGCGCAGGCCGAGTCCAAGTCGAAGGTCGCGCTGTACCTGCTGGTGAACATCGCTCCCTTCGCGATCATCGCGCCGTTCATGGGGCCGCTGCTGGACCGCATCCAGCACGGGCGCCGCGTCGCGCTGGCCGCGTCCTTCGGGATCCGCGTCGCGTTGGCGGTGCTGCTCATCACGAACTGCGAGTACGACCCGATCGCGAACACGGTGAACTTCGACCCGTGGGTGCTCTATCCGTGCGCGCTCGCGATGATGGTGATGAGTAAATCGTTCTCGGTGCTCAAATCCGCGGTGGTCCCGCGGGTGCTGCCCCCGTCGATCGATCTGGCCCGCGTGAACTCGCGACTCACCCTGTTCGGTCTGGTCGTCGGCTCGGGTGTGGGCGGCGCGATCGCCTCCGGCGCGGAGTTCGGGCTCAGCCGGATGCTGCACATCCCGGGCGGCATGTACGCACTCATGGTCTTCGCGGTGCTCGGCGCCGTGCTGTGCATGCGCATCCCGAAGCGGGTGGAGAGCACGGCGGGCGAGGTGCCGACCACCCTCTCCTACACCGGCGCGATGGCCCGCGACGCGGAGCGGCAGGCGGACCGCGGGCAGGACGCCGAGAGCGGCCGCGCGAAGCTCGGCGCGGCGTTCAAGAACCTGCGGGTGCCGCTCGGCCGCAGCGTGGTCACCGGCCTGTGGGGCAACACCACGATCCGCGTACTCACCGGCTTCCTCACCCTGTACATCGCCTTCTACAGCAAAGCCCAGCAGGCGGCGGGCGGCTCCGCCACCGAGTCCCTGTTGATGATCGGCGCCGTCGGCGCGGCCGCCGGCATCGGCAACTTCATCGGCAACGGCATCGGCGCGCGGCTGCAGCTGCCGCGGCCCGCGCGCATCGTCGTGCAGGCGACGGTCGCGGCCACCGTCGGCGCGATCGTCGCGGCGGTCTTCGGCAACCTCGTCGTGGTCGCGGCCGTGACCTTCATCGCGTCCGGGGTGTCGGCGCTCGGCAAGGTCTCGCTCGACGCGTCCATCCAGGACGACCTGCCCGACGAGTCCCGCGCCTCCGCCTTCGGCCGGTCCGAGACGGCGCTGCAGCTCGGCTGGGTCGGCGGCGCCGCACTCGGCGTGCTGCTGCCGCCCACGCTGTGGATCGGCTTCGCGACCGTCGCCGCGATCATGGTCGTCGGCACCGTGCAGACGGTGCTCACCTACCGCGGCGGCTCGCTCGTCCCGAACTTCGGCGGCAAGCGGCCGGAACACGTCCCACCCACGATGAACGGTGTCTGAATTGATCAAGCCCAGCCCGAAGCTCCTCCTCGCCGGCGCGGTGTTCGCCGTCGCCGCGGCGGTGCTGTTCGCCTTCACCATCGTCGCCGGGCTCGAGAAGCGGGATGAGCCGAAGCCCCGCCCCACGCTGCAGGCGACCGTCGGGGACCGCATGCTGAACGTCGCGCCGATGCAGTTCTGCACCAACGTCCAGGCGTCGGCGTGCGACACCGCGCAGCGCCCCGTGAAGCTGCCCGTGGAGTTCGGCCAGGCTGTCGTCATCTCGCTGCCCGAGTACATCACCGAGCGCCCCTGGTTCCTGACGGTGCAGCGCTACGACGCGAAGCGCGGCCAGGCGAAGCTCGACACGATCACCCACGTCGATCCGGCCGAGGCGACACTGGTCCTCAAGTCGACTGAGGACCTGTGGGTCGCGGCCGTCGAGATCAACGTCCCGTCGCAGTACCAGGACGCGTCGGGCAACCTCATCGCGCAGGCCGTCTGGGGCATCGACACGACGCCCAAGGACTTCGCGCTGGTCCAGAAGCCGTGACCGCGTACTGAGCCTCACCCGGTCCGGTCCGCCCGTCCCGGCAAGCGGAGCGCGGGGACGACGCCGAGCGCGGTGACCACCGCCATCACCCAGAACGCGGGGTGCAACGCGGCGTCGGCGGGCCCGTGGGCGAGCCCCGCCTGCAGCACGACCGCGACCGCGGCGACGCCGATCGCTCCGCCGAGCTGCTGCGCTCCCCGGGTGAACATCGAGGCGTGCGGGAACTGATCGCGCGAGAGCCCGGTGTACGCCGACGACAGGATCGGGACGAGCACCGCGCCGAGGCCCAGCCCACGCACGAACAGCACGAGCGCGAGCACGACCGGGCTCGTCCCGGCCGTGACGAAGGCGAAGGGCACCGTCGCGGCCGCCATCAGCGCGAGCGCCGAGACGGCCACCGGACGCGGACCGAAGCGGTCCACCAGCCCACCGACGAAGAACCGCGGCACGAACGCCCCGACGGCCTGGGGCGCGAGGAGCAACGCGGTGGCGAGGGCACCGTCGCCGCGGACCGTCTGCCAGTACAGCGGCAGCAGGAACATCGTCCCCATGAGCGCGCCGCCCACGACGAGACCGGCCAGCGTCGACGCGGCGACGGTCGGGATCCGGAGCAGCCGCACGCGCACGAGCGCGCGATCGCCGACCCGCAGCGCGTGCGCCCCGAACGCCGCGATCAGCGCCGCTCCCACCCCCACCGCCAGGAGGACGCCGACCGACGCGCCGGCCCCTGCCAGTTCGGCGAGTCCGTAGAACGTGAGGACGATCCCCGGCGCGAGCAGCGCCAAACCGGTGCGGTCGAGCGGCGGAGCACTCCCCGCCACCGGCGCGTCGTCGGGCAGGACCCGCAGCGCCGCGACGACGGCGGCGACGCACAGCGGCACGTTGATCGCGAACATCCAGCGCCAGTCGGCCCAGTGCAGCAGCGCGCCGCCCAGGACGGGCCCGATGAGCGGCCCGAGGGCGATGGGCACCCCCAGCGCCGCGGTGACCCGCGCGACGGAGCCGCCGCCCGCCGCGCGCACCGCGATCGTCTGCATGTTCGTCATGAGCACCCCGGCCGCGGCGCCCTGCAGCGTGCGGAACGCGACGAGACTCATCGGACTCCAGCTCAGCGCGCACAGCGCGGAACCGGCGGCGAAGACGGCGAGCGCCGCGAGCCACGTCCGTCGTCCGCCGAGGCGCGCGTCGAGCCAGCCGCAGAGTGGAATCGAGACGACGAGCGCGAGCAGGTACGCCGTGCTCACCCACTGGATCGTCGCGACGTCGGTGTGCAGGTCGACGACCAGTGTGTGCACCGCGATGGTCAGCATCGTCGTGTCCAGGATCGGGGCGAACGCACCGAGGACCAGCGTCGCGATGAGCGCGCGCATGGGTCGCGTCGCCACCGCTTCATTAGATACAGTCATGTATCTAATGTGCGCCATGTTGATAAGATACGCAAGTGGACTCAAACGTTGAGGCGCCCCGCACCCGCCGTCGGGGCGCCGCCCTGGAGGCGGCGATCCTGGACGCCGCGTGGGACCAGCTCACCGACGGGGGCTACGGCGACTTCACCCTCGAGGCGGTCGCCGCCCGCGCCGGGACGTCACGCTCGGTGCTGTACCGCCGGTGGCCGGGCCGGGTCGAACTCCTGCGGGCCGCGCTGGCGCACCGCGGCGACACCCTCACCGCCCACCCGTCGGACACCGGCACCCTGCGCGGCGACGCGATCGCGCTCCTGCGCGCCATGTCGGACCACCGCGTCGAGCTGATGATCCTGCTGCAGACCCGGCTCGGCGAGTTCTTCGCCGAATCCGGGGACTCGCCCGCCGACCTTCGAGAACTCATGGTCGGGCCGCGCGGCGGATCGATGCACGACGCCGTCGCCCGGGCCGTCGAGCGCGGCGAGATCGACCCGGCGCGGGTCACAGACCGGATCGTGCGACTGCCCGCAGACCTGGTCCGCCACCAGATGGCGATGACCCTGCGGCCGGTGCCGATCGAGGACATCACCGAGATCGTCGACGACTGCTTCCTGCCGCTGCTGGCACCCCGGGAGCCCCGAGCGGGGACCTAGGAGTCGAGCTCGCGGGCGATCTCGCGCAGCACCTTGGCGATCTGCTCGGAGGCCTTGCGGTCCGGGTAGCGGCCCTTGCGCAGCTCGGGCTGCACGCCCACGTCGAGCAGCTGGATCATGTCCTCGATCAGCACGTTCAGATCCTCAGCGGGCCGACGGTTCGCGGCCGGCCGGCGGCCGCGCTGGCCACCCGCGGCGGCACCGCGCGAGACGCTCGGGGCGGGCTCGAGCACGGTCACCGTCAGCGCCTGGGGGCCGCGACGCCCCGCGGCCATGCTGAACTCGACCCGCTGGCCCTGCTTGAGCCCGTCGGCACCGTCGGGCAGCGCCGACGACCGGACGTACACGTCCTCGCCCTCCTCCTGGGAGAGGAAGCCGAAGCCCTTGTCCGCGTCGTACCACTTGACCTTGCCGGTAGGCACTTCTCGTCACCCGCTCTGCACTAAGAACAACAAAACGCGCCCCGCGAACGGCGAGACGCACTGGGACTAGTCTAGAGGAATGGGCAAGCTCGTTTCCGGCGCCGTCTCCGTCTCGATCGCACTCTTCGCGATCGGGCTGATCGCGATCGCCGCCCTGTTCCTCACGCCGCTCCTCGCGGACGGCACCACCGCCCCCACCTGGGTGTACGCGCTGACGCCGCTCGCGCCCGTCGGCTTCCTCGTGGGCGTGATCGCGGTCATCCTCGGCGGGCGGGCCGGGGACGGCGAGCCGCGGCCATGAAGCCGCTGGTCGACCGCTACGGGCGCGTCGCACGCGACCTGCGGGTCTCCCTCACCGACCGGTGCAACCTGCGGTGCACCTACTGCATGCCCGCCGAGGGGCTGCCCTGGCTGGCGAACGAGCACGTGCTGACGGGGCCGGAGATCGACCGGCTCATCACCATCGGCGTCCGCGACCTCGGAATCACCGAGATCCGATTCACCGGCGGCGAGCCCCTGCTGCGCGCCGACCTCGACCGCATCGTCGCGCACGCCGCCGCTCTGGAGCCGCGGCCCGAGATCTCGCTGACCACGAACGGCCTGTCGCTGGCGCGGCACGCGGCGAAGCTCGCGGGCGCGGGCCTGGACCGCGTGAACGTCTCCCTCGACACCGTCGATCGCGAGGAGTACGCCAAGGTCACCCGGCGCGACCGCCTCGACGACGCCCTCGCCGGCCTGCGGGCCGCCGCGGACGCGGGCCTCACCCCGGTGAAGGTCAACGCCGTCCTCGGCCCCGGACGACTCGGCGACGCGCGGCCGCTGCTGCGACTGTGCCTGGAGGCCGGCTACGAGCTGCGGATCATCGAGCACATGCCGCTGGATGCCGACCACACGTGGGACCGCGGCACGATGATCACCGCCGAGCAGATCCTGGCCGAGCTGCGCCGCGAGTTCACCCTCACCGCGCACGGCGAGGCCCGGGGCAGCGCGCCCGCCGAGCGCTTCACGGTCGACGGTGGCCCCGCGACGGTCGGCGTGATCGCCTCGGTCACGCGGCCCTTCTGCGGCGACTGCGACCGCGTGCGGCTCACCGCCGACGGCCAGATCCGCACGTGCCTGTTCGCGGCCGACGAGACCGACCTCAAGCCCCTGCTCCGCGGCGGCGCGACGGACGAGGAGATCGCCGACGCGTGGCTCGCCGCGATGCTCGGCAAGCAGGCCGGCCACGGCATCGACGACCCGTCCTTCCTGCAGCCGGCGCGCCCCATGAGCGCGATCGGGGGCTGACGGCGTGCTGATCCGCTACTTCGCCGCCGCCCGGGCCGCGGCGGGGGTGCCCGAGGAGACGGTGCCGGTGCCCGACGGCGCCACGGTCGCCGAGGTCGCCGACCTGCTGGCCGCGCGACACCCCGAGCTGGGCCGGGTCCTCACGCGCTGCAGCTTCCTGCTCGACGAGGTGGCGGTGCGGGACGTCGCGGCGCCGGCGTCGGGCGCGATGCTCGACGTGCTGCCGCCGTTCGCCGGCGGCTGATCCGTCCCGCTGTCCGAGTGACATCTGTCACACATCGCAAAATCACGGTCCGGTAACGGTTGGGCCACGGGGCGGGGTCTGTTACCGTCGCTGAGGGCCGCAGCAGCAGCCACCCGATCGATCGCAGCGCAGAGCTTCGTCCAGCGTTCGATTCGGGACATGCACCACGATCTACACCTGGACGAAGGCGGAGGAACCATCCGCGGCCGCGAGGCCGCAGGGCACACGCCCTAGGGGTCAAGCCGGGCAACCGGCCGAGCAGCCTCTCGCTCGAACCCGACAGCTAACTTCGCACGCGCGTAGAGAGGAAAGACTTCACACGATGACCGGTCGTCACCGCAAGCAGTCCACCACCAGCCTGAGCGCCGCGAAGGTCGCCGCCGCGGGCGCGATGCTCGGTGGCGCGGGTCTCGCGCTCGCCGCCCCCGCCGCGAACGCCGCCCCCGATTCCCAGTGGGACCAGGTCGCCGCGTGCGAGTCCGGCGGCAACTGGGCCATCAACACCGGCAACGGCTACCACGGCGGCCTGCAGTTCAGCCCGTCCACCTGGGCCTCGTACGGCGGCACGCAGTACGCCCCCACCGCCAACCAGGCCAGCCGCGCACAGCAGATCGCGATCGCCGAGAAGGTCCTCGCCGGCCAGGGCAAGGGCGCATGGCCCTCCTGTGGCACCGGCCTCGGCTCGGCCACCCCGCGCACCGTCTCCCCGACGGACACCGGCACCACGAAGCCGGTCACCAAGCCCGTGAGCAAGCCCGCCGCCAAGCCGGCCGCGAAGCCCGTCGCCAAGCCGGTGGCCAAGCCCGCCGCGAAGCCCGTCGCCAAGCCGGTTGCGAAGCCGGCCGCCAAGCCCGCCGCGCAGGCCGGTCAGTCGGTCAACTCGCAGTACATCAACCAGGTCATCTCGCAGGCCCAGAGCGGCGGCCAGCAGGTCGACCCCGCCGTGCTCGCCATGCTGCAGCAGGCCGCGGCCAAGGGCTACTGAGCCCACCGCTCCACGCACGTCCCGAGAGGGGCCTCCGGCATCACGCCGGAGGCCCCTCTCGGCGTTTCGGGCGCGTGATCCGATCACAGAAATGCGACACCCCGGCCGATCACGCAACGGTAACGTTTTGCATTCGCACACATTCTGCTACGTTCACTTCGACGTATTCGTGAATGCAAAGTTCTGCAGGAAAGAGAGCACCGGATGATCGCTCGCCACCGCACCTCGCGCACCGCCGGCAGGGTCGCCGCGCTCAGCGCCCTGATCGCCGCCGCGGGCCTCGTCGTCGCCGGTCCCGCCGGGGCGGTCCCCGGCTGCCCCTGCAACCCCCTGGTCCCCGTCCCGACCCCGGCCGCGCCCGCGAAGCCCGTGGCCGCGAAGCCCGCGCCCGACAAGCCCGCCGCCGCGAGGCCCGTGGGCGCGCAGGGCGGCAACGGCGCGGTGACGGTGCCCGGCGTGGGCCCCGTCGCGGTGCCCGGCGCGGTGCCCGGCGTGGGCGGCGGAGCCGGCACGGGTGCCGTCGCGCCCGGCGGCCGCACCGGCGGCGCGGCCGTCCCCGTGGGCGCGGCCGTCCCCGTCCCCGTGGGAGTCGGCGGCGTCCCGGTCGGTACGGGCGCCGCGCGCGTCCCCGTCGGCACCGGCGCCGCACGCATCCCGGCCGGCACCACTGGCCTGCCCGCCGGCATCGGCGGGGCCGCTGTGCCGGCCGGCATCGGCGCCGCGGCACTGCCCGCGGGCATCGGCGGCGCGGCCATCCCCGCCGGCATCGGAGGCGCGACGCTCCCCACCGGCGTCGGCGGCGCGCGCGTCCCGGCCGGCATCGGCGGCGCGCGCGTCCCGGCCGGCATCGGCGGCGCGCGCGTCCCGGCCGGCATCGGCGGCGTGCTGCCGGTCGGCGTCGGCGGTACGGGCTTCCCGATCGCCACCGCGAACGGCATCGGCAGCACCGGCGGCGTCACGACGAACGGCGCCGGCGCACGCGGCGTCGGCAGCGCGGCGGGAGTCGGCACGAACGGCATCGGCACGGGAGCGGGTGCGCGCGGCGTCGGCAGCTCGGCCGGCGTCGGCACGAACGGCATCGGCGCGCAGGGCCTGACCGCCGCGGTCGGCGTCCCCGGCATCGGTGCACCGGTCGTGCCCGGACGCCTCGGTGTCCCCTTGATCACTCCGCGTCCGTAAGACCCCACGAAGGTCACGACGTGCGCGGAGTACCGGTCACTCTTGGACGAACCGGCTGAAGGGTGGGTCGGCGGCTACGCGCTGCCGACCCACTCGTCTGTTCCGTCCCGGAACAGCTGGTGCTTCCACACGGGGAGCGCTTCCTTGACCGCGTCGACGAGACGCGCGCACGTCGCGAACGCCGCGGCGCGATGATCGGCCGCGACCGCGACGACGAGCGCCGCGTCCCCGATCGCCAGCGGGCCCACGCGGTGCGAGACCGCGACCGCCCGCACGCCCTCGGCGGCGTCCGCCTCACGCTGCACGACCTCCGCGATGACGCGCTCCGCGGTGGGGTGCGCCGAGTACTCCAGACCCGTCACGCCGCGGCCACCGTCGTGATCGCGCACGGCCCCGATGAAGCCGACGACAGCGCCCGCCTCGGGCCGCGTCACGGCCGCCTCGTGCGCGGCCAGGTCGATCGGCTCCTCGGTCACCCGGGCGAAGACGACCTCCGCCGCGGGCTTCTCAGCCATGGTCGCCGCCGCGGATCTGGTCGAGCGCGTGAACGAGGACGCCGTCGAGCACGGCGAGGCCGTCGCGGACCCCGCCCGACGAGCCCGGCAGGTTCACCACGAGCGACGAGCCGGCGACGCCCGCGAGTCCGCGGCTGAGCACCGTCGTCGGGACGTCGGGCAGGCCCGACGTGCGGATGGCGTTGGCGAGGCCGGGGATCTCGAAGGTCAGCGCGCCGCGCGTCTCCTCGGGTGTGCGGTCGGAGGGCGTGAGCCCGGTGCCTCCGGTGGTGAGCACGACGGCGTCGCCGCGGCGGACGGCGGAGCGGATCGCGGCGCCCACCTCCTCGCCGTCGGGCACGACGACGGGCCCGTAGACCTCGAAGCCGCGCTCGCCGAGCCACGCCGCGATGGCGGGGCCGGTGGTGTCCTCGCGCTCGCCGAGGGCGGCACGGGTGGAGGCGACCACGACGGTGGCGCAGCGGTCGCGGGACGGGCGGAGCGGTTCAGTCATCTGATCTCTCCCAGTGGCCGGTCTTGCCGCCGTCCTTGGTGAGCACGCGGACGTCCGTCATGACGGCGGCGGGGTCGAGTGCCTTGACCATGTCGTGCAGGGTCAGTCCCGCGACCGCGACGGCGGTGAGCGCCTCCATCTCGACGCCCGTCCGTCCCGTGCAGCGCACGGTGGCGGTGACGGCGATCTCGGCGCCCGACGGTTCCAGGTCGACGGTCACGCCGGAGATCGGCAGCGGGTGGCACAGCGGGATCAGGTCGGCCGTGCGCTTGACCGCCATGATGCCCGCGATGCGGGCGGTGGCGAGCACGTCGCCCTTGGGGACCGCACCGTCGGCGATCGCGGCGACGACCGCCTCCGTCGTGCGGAAGATTCCGGCCGCGACCGCCGTGCGGGCGGTGACGGCCTTGGCGGACACGTCGACCATGCGGGCGGCGCCCGCATCGTCGATGTGTGTCAGCTCTCCGGTCAGCGGTTGATCCGGGTCGACGGGTGCACGTACGGGATGTGCTGCTGCGGGAACTCCAGCTCGCCGAACGGCGACAGCGCACCGACCACCGGAGCGGCCAGCTCGTTCACGGCGTGGTCGGCGTGGCCGTCGGCACCCTGCGGCCAGCCGTTGTCGACGTAGCCGGGCTTCTTCGCATTCGAGGTCTCAGACACGCCGCTATTCTGACATGCCCCGGTGTCTACGCTGTATCGGTGAGCAGTAATACGTCGTCGACGGGCCCCGCGGCGTGGCTGCGGACGCGCACCGACGCCGAGATCGCGGCGCTGCTCGACGCCCGGCGCGACGTCGCGACGCCCGTCCCCGCCGGCTTCGCCGTCCTCGCGAGCCGCCTGGGCAGCCCGTCCTCGCTGGGCCGCGTCGCGGAGCGACTCACCCTGCCCGACCTGGCCGTTCTCGAGCTGCTCCTCGCCGAGCCACTGGATGCGGACGCACTGGCCCGCCGGCTCCGGGGCCGGGCGCTCAAGAAGCAGGTGCTCGCGTCGGCGGAGAAGCTCCGCGATCTGGCGCTGGCCTGGGGCGACGACATCCTGCACACGACGGCCGCCGCCCGCGAGGCGCTGCCGTGGCGCTCGACCCAGCTGACGACCCCGCCCGACCTCGGCGCCATCGACGCCGCCCTCGCCGCCGCGGGCCCCGACGAGCGCGCGCTGCTGGACCGCCTCGCGGAGGGCTCACCACTGGGCCGCACGGCCGCCGCGGGTCCGGGCACGTCCCCCGACCATCCGGTGCAGCGCATGCTCGCGTCCGGCCTGCTGGCGCGCGTCGACCACCAGACCGTCGAGCTGCCGTGGGAGGTCCGCGCGCGATTGCGGGGCGAGCTCCCCCTGGGCGCGTCCCTCAAGCAGCCCGTGCTCGACGGTCCGCCCGTCCCCGGCGCCGACGGGGCCGGCGCGGTCGCGGCGCTGGAGCTGCTGCGGCACGCCGACGACGTGCTCGACGTGCTGGGCGCGGTCCCGGCGCAGCGGGTGAAGGCCGGCGGCATCGGCATCCGCGAGCTGCGCCGGGTCGCCAAGGCCGCGGGCCTGGCCGAGGACCGCGCCGCGCTGCTGTTGGAGCTGCTCGCGGCGGCCGCGCTGATCTCCGAGGGCGAGCTCGACGGTGAAGAGGACTCGGTGTTCGCGCCGACCGTCGCGGTCGACGAGTGGCAGCGGTCCGCGCCCGCCGAGCGCTGGGCGCTGCTGGCCCGCACCTGGCTGGAGCTGCGCCGGCAGCCGGCGCTCATCGGCACCCGCGGCGAGGAGGGCATCGTCGGGCCGCTGCACCGGGCGGCACGCAGCACCGTCGCCCCGCAGGACCGCGCTGCCGTGCTCGACGCCCTGGCCCTCGCGCCGCCCGGCACCGCCCCCGCCGTGCCCGACCTGCACGCCGCCGCCCGGTTCGCGCATCCGTCCTGGTACCGCAGGCTCACGCTGGACGCGATCGCCGGCATCGTCGACCAGGCGCAGATCGTCGGCCTGGTGGCGGGCGGCGCCCTCACCTCCGCCGGCCGCGCGGCCCGCACCACCGACCCCGCACAGGCCATGGCCGCGGCGCTGCCGAAGCCCGTCGAGGAGTTCCTGCTCCAGGCCGATCTCACGCTGACCATTCCCGGTCCCACGACGCACGATTTCGCGGCGGCGGTCGCGCTGGTCGCGGACCTCGAGTCGGCGGGCGGCGCCGCGGTGTACCGCGTGACCGACGCGTCGGTACGGCGCGCACTGGACGCCGGCCGGACGTCGGCGGAGGTGCACGCCTTCTTCGTCGCGCACTCGGTGACGCCGGTGCCGCAGGGCCTGACGTACCTGGTCGACGACGTCGCGCGGCGGCACGGCGCGCTGCGCGCGGGCGTCGCCGGCTCCTTCCTCCGATCGGACGACCCCGCGCTCATCGCCGCGGTCCTCGCCTCCCCCGCCGCCGAGGCGCTCGCGCTGCGGGCCGTCGCGCCGACGGTGCTCATCGCCCAGGTCCCCCTGTCGGACCTGGTCGCGGGGCTCGCGGCCGCAGGCTTCAACGCCGCCGCCGAGGACTCGCGGGGCGTCGTCGTCGACCTGCGGCCCGCCGCGATCCGGTTGCCGTCGCCGCGCCCCCGTCCCCCGGCGGCGCAGCCGACGCTCGAGCAGCTCGCCGATGCGGCGGTGCAGATCCGGCGGCAGGACGTCCCGTCGGACGACGGTCCCCGCACGTCCGGCCCGGAGCTGATGGAGCTGCTGCAGTCCGCCGCGGGCGAGGGCCGGGCGGTAAGGCTGGGCTACGTGGACGCGAACGGCGTGTTCACGCGGCACGTCGTCGTGCCCGAGTCGGTGCGACACGGGCAACTCTCCGCGCTCGACGGTGACGCGACCCGCCGGTTCGCCCTGCACCGCGTGACCACCGCGGAGCCGGTGGAGTAGCTCAGACCAGTTCGCCGCGCTTGCGGGTGAGGTAGGCGCGCTCGGCGGTGTTGCAGGTGGCGGCGATCGCCGCGTCGTAGGCGTCCTTGGCCTCGGCGGTGCGCCCGAGTTTGCGCAGCAGGTGCGCGCGGGTGGCGTGCCAGGGGTGGTAGCCGTCCAGGGGCAGCGGGTCGATGAGCGCGAGCGAGACCTCGGGCCCGTCGAGTTCGGCGACGGCGACCGCCCGGTTGAGTCGCACGATCGGGGATCCGTCGATCATCAGCAGCTGGTCGTACAGCGCGACGACCTGCGCGTAGTCGACGGCGTCGGCGCTCGGGGCGTCGGTGTGGACGGCGCCTATCGCGGCGAGGATCTGGTACCGGCCGGGGCGGTTGATCGCGAGGCATTCGCGGACCAGGCCGTGGCCCTCGGCGATGGCGGCGCGGTCCCAGCCCGCGCGGTCCTGTTCGTCGAGCGGGACGAGCTGCCCGCCGCGCACCCGCGCCTCGCGGCGGGCCTCGGTGAGCAGCATCAGGGCGAGCAGGCCCGTGACCTCGGGATCGTCGGGCAGCAGCCCGCGGACCAGGCGCGTCAGCCGGATCGCCTCCGCGCTGAGCTCCTCCCGGATCGGCGCGCCGTCGCCGCTGGCCAGGTATCCCTCGTTGAAGACGAGGAAGAGCACCGTCAGCACTCCGTCGACACGATCGGGCAGGTCGGCGGCCGCCGGCACGCGGTAGGGAATCCGGGCGGCGGCGATCTTCTTCTTGGCGCGGGTGATGCGCTGGCCCATCGTGGTCTCGGCGACGAGGAAGGCGTTCGCGATCTCGGGCACCGTCAGGCCGCCGAGCAGGCGCAGGGTGAGGGCGACCCGGGCCTCGGGCGCGAGCGCCGGGTGGCAGCAGGTGAAGATCAGCCGCAGCCGGTCGTCCTCGACCGCGCCGGTCGGCTCGGGGCCGGAGTCGTCGTGGATCATCTCGGCCGCCCTGTGCTTGTTGTCGCGTTGGTTCTCGCGCCGGATCCGGTCGATCGCGCGGTTACCCGCGGTGGTGGTGAGCCAGGCACCGGGGTTCGGCGGGATGCCGGATTCGGGCCACTTCTCCGCGGCGGCGAGGATCGCCTCGCCCGCCGCGTCCTCGGCGATCGTGATGTCGCCGAAGCGGCGGACGAGCGAGGCGATGACCCGGCCGTACTCCTCGCGGAAGACCCGGTCGAGCGCGGTGCCGGCGTCGGTCACGCCAGCCCGTCGAAGGCGCGGACCTCGACGGTGCCGCCGCACGTCTTGGAGCCCTCGGCCGCGAGCCGGAGCGCGACGTCGAGGTCCGGGGCGTCGACGACCCAGAAGCCGCCGATGAGTTCCTTCGACTCGAGGTACGGGCCGTCGGTGATGATCGGCTTGTCGCCGCGGCCGTCGACGACGGTGGCGGTGGTCGCCTCGGCGAGCCCGCCCGCGAACACCCAGTAGCCGTCTGCCTTGAGCTGCTCGTTGAAGGCGTCGGTCCGCGCGAACGCCTCCTCCATCGCCTCCTTGGTGCCGTAGTCGCCGAAGTCGCCACGCTCGACGGGGCCGTGCACGGAGAGCAGGTAGTGCGTCATGATCTCGTTCCTCTCGGTCGTCGGGCGGCCCCGGTGGCCGCCCTTCACCCTCACTACGAACGCAGGCGTACCGATACGACACCACCCCGGGAAATTCTTCGCAGCGCCGATGTCGAAATCCGTCGACCCCGTTCGTGGAAGGGGTAGGACGCGCCCACCCCGGGCACCGTCACCACCGCTGAGGAGCACGCCATGAGCACCACCGCCACCACCACCGCACCCGTCCGCACCGACCGCCTGCCCGTGTGGAAGCACGGCATCGGCGCCGCCGTCGTCGCCTCGGTCGCCACCACCGCGATCGCCGCGGTCGCGTCCACCGCGGGCGTCAGCTTCGCCGGACCCGACGGTTCCGCGATCCCCCTGCTCGGGTTCGCGCAGCTCACGATGATCTTCTCGCTGATCGCCGTGGGCATCGCCGCCGTGCTGGCGCGGCGCGCCCGGCACCCGCGCTCGACGTTCGTGCGCACGTGCGTCGCGCTGCTCGTGCTGTCGATCGTGCCGGACCTGACCTTCGGCTTCGACGCGGCGTCGGCCGCGGTCCTGATCCTCACGCACGTCGCCGCGGCCGCGATCGTGGTGCCGGTGCTCGCCCGTCGCCTCGCCGACAATTGATTGACTGATCGCTCAGTTATATATATTCTCGGGGCATGGCCCGCACCGTCGACCCCGCTCTCACCGCCCGCCGCCGCGCCGCCATCCTGGACGCGGCGGCCGCGGAGTTCTCCGCCGCCGGCTTCGAGCGCGCCCGCGCCGCGGACATCGCGACGCGCGCCGGCGTCAGCTCCGGCACCGTCTTCTACTACTTCACCGACAAGGCAGGCCTCTTCCGCGCCCTGTTCGACGCCGACGTCGAGCGCAACGCCACGCTCCGCGACCGGGCGCTCGCCGAGCCCGATCCGCGCGCGGCCATCGCGATCGTGGTCGACGCGCTCGCCGAGTCGGCCGTCGACCCCGTCGCCCCCGGCCTCGTCGCCGAGATCATCCGCCGTGTTCCCGCCGATCCGGCGCTCGCCGAGATCGTCGCCACAGCGGACGGGCTGGTCCGGGGCGCCCTCGCCGAGATCATCGCGCGGGGCCAGGCCGACGGGGCCTTCGACCCCGGCCTCGATCCCGCGCACGCCGCGGCCTTCCTCGTCGCCCTGACCGACGGCGCGCACCTCGCGGACGGCGACGTCCGGCCCGATGTGCGCCGCGCCGCCCTCGCCTACCTGCGAACGGAGAACGCATGACCACCACCGCCGCCCCCACCAGGACGATCGGCGTCTCCCGCGCGCTGCAGCTCGCGACCGTCTCCGCGACCACCGCGCTCGGCGCCGTCCTCGGCCTGATCGTGCGCGGCCTGGTCGGGTGGCTGGAGCGCACCCTCGACGGCTCCCCCGGGCCGCTGCGCATCGCCGCCCAGCTGCCGGTCGGCGTCGCCGCCGGGGTACTCACGGTCGTCGGCCTGATCGGCGGCATCATCCTGGTCGCGGCGTGGCAGCACGAGGTCGCGGCGCTGACCGTGGCCGACGATCGCGTGGAGCTCGCCGCGGGCGGCCACCGCCGCTGGATGGCGCGCGACGAGATCGGCGAGGCCTTCCTCGGGCGGGGCGGCGAGCTGACCTTCCTGGACCGACGGGGCCGCCTCCTCGCGGCCGCGGGCACCGACGGGGTGCCCAAGGCCGGGATCGCCAGGGCCCTCACCGACGCGTGCTACCCGTGGCGCGGCGACGCGGATCCGTACGAGGCCGAGTACACGCGGTTCGTGCAGGGCCGCGGCGACGTGGATCCGGACGTCGAGGCGCTGCTGCGCGAGCGCGCGGTGGCCCGGGCCGAGAAGCGCGCGCCCACCGCTCGCGACCTGCGGCTGCGGCTCGGCGAGGCCGGCGTCGTGGTCCGCGACAACGGCGACGAGCAGGAGTTCCGCCCGGCGCGGCACAATGGATAGATGACCGACGGACCCCTCATCGTCCAGTCCGACAAGACCCTCCTGCTGGAGGTCGACCACGAGCTGGCCGGCGCCGCACGCGCCGCGATCGCGCCCTTCGCCGAGCTCGAGCGCGCGCCGGAGCACGTGCACACCTATCGCGTGACACCGCTGGCTCTGTGGAACGCGCGCGCCGCCGGGCACGACGCGGAGCAGGTGGTGGACGCCCTCGTCAGCTTCTCGCGGTACCCGGTGCCGCAGCCGCTGCTGGTGGACGTCGTGGACACCATGAGCCGGTACGGACGGCTGCAGCTGGTGAAGAGCCCCGTGCACGGCCTCACCCTGGTCTCGCTGGACCGCGCGGTGCTGGAGGAGGTGCTGCGGCACAAGAAGATCGCGCCGATGGTCGGCGCCCGCATCGACGACGACACCGTCGTCGTGCACCCGTCGGAGCGCGGCCACCTCAAGCAACTGCTGCTCAAGGTCGGCTGGCCCGCCGAGGACCTCGCCGGCTACGTGGACGGCGAATCGCACCCGATCGCACTGGACACCGAGTCCGACCCGTGGGAGCTGCGCGACTACCAGAGGGTCGCGGCGGACTCGTTCTGGCTGGGCGGCTCCGGCGTCGTCGTGCTGCCCTGCGGCGCGGGCAAGACCATGGTCGGCGCGGCCGCGATGGCGCGGGCGCAGGCCACGACGCTGATCCTGGTGACGAACACCGTCGCGGGACGGCAGTGGAAGCGGGAGCTGCTGGCGCGCACGTCGCTCACCGAGGAGGAGATCGGCGAGTACTCGGGTGAGAAGAAGGAGATCCGCCCGGTCACCATCGCCACCTACCAGGTGCTTACGCGGAAGTCGAAGGGCGAGTACAAGAACCTCGACCTGTTCGACTCGCGCGACTGGGGCCTGATGATCTACGACGAGGTGCATCTGCTGCCCGCGCCGGTGTTTCGGATGACCGCCGACCTGCAGTCGCGCCGGCGGCTCGGCCTCACGGCGACGCTGGTGCGCGAGGACGGCCGCGAGGGCGACGTCTTCTCGCTCATCGGGCCGAAGCGCTACGACGCACCGTGGAAGGACATCGAGGCGCAGGGGTGGATCGCGCCCGCCGACTGCGTCGAGGTGCGGGTCACGCTCACCGAGAACCAGCGCATGCAGTACGCGACCGCCGAGCCCGACGAGCGGTACCAGCTGGCGTCCACCGCCCCGACGAAGGTGGCGGTCGTGAAGTCGATCCTGGAGCGGCACAAGGGCGCTCCCACGCTGGTGATCGGCGCCTACCTGGACCAGCTCGAGCAGTTGGGCCGCGAGCTCGACGCCCCCGTCATCACCGGCTCCGTCAAGAACAAGGAGCGCGAGGCGCTGTTCGACCGCTTCCGCGCGGGCGAGATCTCCACACTGGTGGTCAGCAAGGTCGCGAACTTCTCCATCGACCTGCCGGAGGCCTCCGTCGCCGTGCAGGTCTCGGGCACGTTCGGCTCGCGGCAGGAGGAGGCGCAGCGCCTCGGCCGACTCCTGCGCCCCAAGCACGACGGCGGCACGGCGCACTTCTACTCCGTCGTCTCCCGCGACACCCTCGACGCCGACTACGCCGCGCACCGCCAGCGCTTCCTGGCCGAGCAGGGCTACGCCTACCGCATCGTCGACGCCGACGACATCCTCGGCCCCGCCATCGGCGAGGCCGGCTGACTCACGCCGCCTGGTCCGGCGCGGTGGACCGGTGCGCATGTCCGCTCGGTGTTCGGGTCTCGACGGTGTGCCGCCCGCTCGGATCCTCGACGACGGCGCTGGCCCAGCCGGCGGCTTCCTTGGCGTAGTTGCACGCCGCGCACAGGCCCTGCCCATTCGCGAACTCCGTCGCTCCTCCCTTCGCATGCGGAACGACGTGATCGGTGTGCGCGATCGGCGCGTCGCAATACGGGGTGCGGCAGTACCGATCCCGCGCCCGGATCATCTCCGCCAACCCGTCCGGGAAGCACCGCTGCCGCGAGTCCATGCCGACCACCGCACCGGATTCGGGTGCGATGTAGAGCCGTTTGACCCAGGCGACCCCGGCGGCGGTGGCCCTGCCGATGAGGTTGCGGGCGATCTCCGCCGGCACCGTCCCACCCCCGTCCACGTGCGCAGTCCCGGGCCGATCGCCGAGCAGGACCATTGCGGGCATCGTCAGATTCACCGTGACCGGCTGCCCTTCGGCGGCCTCACGCCCGGTGATCCGCGCGAACGCGGTGTCGGCCATGATCTGCCCCCGCGTCCGCAGATCCGCGCCGATCCCGATCAACGTGGTGGCGTGCTTGCGCAGCGCCGCGTACACCCCGACGCCCTGCGCCACCGGCAACAGCAACGACACCCTGGCCATCCCCTCAGGCAGCGGGCGGATCGTCACCGTCCGGTCCTTCTCCGCCGACGCGTTCCGATCCACGGTGCCCTGCGCGTCCAGCTCGTAGGCCATCTTCTTGACCAGGTCAGCGATTCGGCGCAACCCGCACCCGGCGAGCGTGCCCGGGTCGGCACACAACAGCTCATCCGCCTGCCGCCGATCCGACGCATCCAGATGCGCCAGGCTGCCGACGATGACCGGGATCGCCTCTGGCGACAGATCACCGTCCTGCAGCCGCGCACGGGTGCACGGCAGGGTCTTCTCCAACTCCACCGCGCGGTTCACGAACTTCGCGGCGGTGTTCGGCGCCATGTGCAACGCCAGCCCCACCTCCGCGGCCACGCCCTGCTGCCACCGATCCTGCGGCAACCCCGCCGCGACCCGCTCGCACACCCGCTCCCGCAGCAGCTCCGCCGCCAGCCGGTACTGCTCGAACACCGTCCGGCACCGCTGCCGCTCCATCGAACGTAACCGATCCGCGACGCCACCATCGGGTGGCCGATCCTCATCTATGCCAGCGTCTTCGTCCATGCTTCGACGCTACGCCGTCCCACCGACAAATTTTCGACATCGCAACACAACATCGAACAATGATCCGGGTGGTCACGTCGCGCGCGCCGGCACCGCCCCCCCTGCGTGCACCCATCAGGATCACCGCACTCGCGACCGCCGGCACCGTCGACCACAGCGCGACGGCGACGTACCCGCCCTGCGCGGGCAGGAGCGCACCGTCGGGCGTGGCGCGCGTCAGAAGGAGCCCGGCGAGCGCGCTACCGACGGAAAAGCCGACCGCACGGGCGATCTGGTTGACCGCCATGACGCTGGCGGTCTCCGACTGCGGGACACCGTCGAGCACGAGACGGGGCATCACGGCGGACACACCACCGACGCCGAGCCCCAGGACCGCGAGCGCCACCAACACCGCCGGAAGGCTGTCGCGGCCGACGACGAACACCCCCGCCGCAGCGACGACACACGCCGATGACGCCGCGAACGCCCCACGCGGACCCAGCCGCGCCGAGGCTCGCGGCGCCGCCCGCCCCGCAACGAAACCGAGCACGGAGAACGGGATGAGCGCGGCTCCCGCGGCGACGCCGGGGAGCGCGAAACCGTACGGCGCCCCGGCGGGCACCTGGACGTAGCGCGTGAGATCACTGAACAGCAGGTACATCCCGACGCCGGCGACGAGCATCGCCGCGTTCGCGGCCGCCACCGAAGGGCGCGCGACGAGCCGCAGGTCCACCAGGGGCTCGGCGACGCGGAGCTCGACCATCACCCACGCCGCGAGCACTACCACGCTGCCACCGAGCACACCCACCGCGACGGCGGGCCGACTCCACAGCGCGGGCTCCGCGACCAGGAGCAGCACGCCCAGGGTGCCCACACCGAGCAGCGCGGCCCCGGGGACGTCGAGACGCGGGCGCGACCCGGGCGCGTCGACGGGAACCGTGCGCCACGCGACCGCGAGCGCGAGCAGCGTGATCGCGAGGCCGGTCCCGTAGGCGGCGCGGAGGCCGAGCACCTGGTCCACGAGCCCGATGAGGGGATAGCCGACGCCGATACCGACGGTGGAGGCGACGGACAGGGAGGCGATGGTGCTCGCCGCCCGTTCCGGCGGGAGGGCGCTGCGCGCGACGCTGACCAGTAGCGGCACCAGGGCGATGCCCACACCCTGCAGCGCGCGCCCGACGAGCAGCACCCCGAACGGCAGGGGCAGCACCGTCAGCACCCCGCCCACGGCGACCGCGCCCAGCGTGCCCAGGATCGTGCGGCGACGCAGAGGCCCTGCACCGAGCCGGCCGAGCACCGGCCCCGCGATCGCGCCCGTGAACAGCGTGATCGTCAGCGTCCACTGCGCGGCGCCCAGCGTCACGTGCTCCGAGCGCGCGACCGCCGTGATGAGCGGTGCGCCGACGCTCCCGATCACCGCCGCGCAGAGGGCGACGGTGACCAGCGCGCCGGACAACCGGTTCACGACGACGCCGGTCCGTTCGTCGCGGTGGTGATGTGCTCGAACAGCCCGGGCCGGATGAGGGTGCGGACCCCGTCGGCCCAGGGCTCGTCGACGTCGGCGACGTCGAGCGCGGCCCCCGCGTTGAGCAGCATGCCGAACGCCAGGAAGGTCTTGACGGTGACGGGATCGAGCCCGGTGCCGCGCGCGGTGGTGTCCCACAGGCGCGCGAAGCAGCCACGCACGACGGCGCGGACCTCGGGGTCGCCGCAGGCGGCGAATCCCTGGAGCTGAAGGCGGAGCGCTGTGTCGTCGCCGAGGTTCTCGTAGTACTCGGCACCCATCCGCGCGAGCGCGTCGATGCCGACGGTGCCCTCCCCCGCCCGCGCCATCGCGTCGACGAGCCCGGAGAAGGCATCGGTGACGAGCTCGAGGAACAGCGCCTTCTTCGTGCCGAACATCCGGAAGACGTACGCCTGGGTGATCCCCGCCTCCCGGGCCACCTCCTCGATCGACGCACCGTGGAGTCCGTGCGCGCCGAATTCGCGCGCGGCGATGCCGAGTATCTGCGCCCTGCGTTCGGGTCCGCTCATCCGAGATGCCACCCGGATAGATTAGTAGTTACTAACTACAAACTACAAGCCCTCCGGGCAGCGACCTTCCACGTCGGAGACGCGGCTCGCGTCGCCGGCCGCGTCGAGCGGGCGGCACGGGCACCACCCGCCGCGGGTCACGGGCGGACGCGCGCGATCCGCGACGATGCTGCCGTGCAGCGTCCCGTCCGCGCCCCAGTGCATGATGTCGTGCGTCCACGGTTCGAGCAGAATGTGATGCCGTTCGTACATCTCGACGTGGTTCCGCCGGAATTCGCCGAACCGCGCCACCAGCGCAGCCAGGTAGTCGTGGAATCGCATGGTCACCCGCCTCTTTCACTCGATCGCAGCGTCTCCCACGATCCTGGGCGACGGCGCCCGAGAGGTCCAGCGAGTATTTCTACCGCCATCCGGTGGCTCTGCTGAACGGTCTACCCTGGGGTCGTCCACCCGAGCGGGAAACCCCAGAACGGAGAAGACACACCATGTTGTTCAAGCGAAGGCTCGCGAGCGCGGCCGGCATCGTCGCCCTGCTCGCCGCCGGTGCGGGATGTTCCGACGACGGGGCCGAGACCGCGCCCACCGCACCGTCGAGCATGACCGTCACGGAATCGGCCACGCACCATCAGGATCCGCCGGCGCAGACGGTGCAGCCGACGAAGACCGTCACCGCCCCGCCCACGCGCCCCGTCCCGCCGACGGCGCCGCGCCCCACCAAGCCCACCGGCCCGGGCAGCGAGTACGACGTGACCTGCACCGGCGGGCCCGGCGAGGGCACCATCTGCACCAACCCGAACCACGGGGCCGGCGACGACCCGTACGGCACCGGCACCGCCGCCCCGACCACGACGAAGCCCCGGTGACCTAGCCCGCAGCGTCCTCCGCGTCGGCGTCGGGCCGGGTCCAGGCGAGGATCATCGCGGGCGTCGTCATGCCGATCAGCAACGCGACCAGGGTGAACAGCCCGGAGGCGTAGTGCCAGGCGTTGTTCCCGTCCGGCTTCGCGATCACGGAGGTGATCACCGTGTACGCGACGGCCAGCAGCACCAGGCTCGAGGTGACCGAGAAGCCGATGGAGCGAGCCTCGTTGCGCTGCTCCGCCTCCCACTCGTCCAGCACAGCGGCAGGGGCGTCACCCTGCCGGCCCGAGACGATCTGGACCGCGATCCAGATCGGGAACAGCGCCAGGCACGCGGGCAGCCACAACAAGGGTGCGTTCGGCACATCGAAGTGGCAGAGGACCGCGACGACGAACATGAGGAGGTAGTCGACGAGCAACGCGGCGACCAGCATTCGTCGCCGCGACCTGGTGCGCCACGACGGCAGCATCGTGGACCACCGCTCCTCGTTCTCCCGGAACTTCCGGGCGCGGCGCTCCTGGTAGCGGGTGATCATGCTCGTGGTCGTCATCGTGCTCCGCCTCTCTCGTTGCGTCCGTACAGCTCTGTCGACAAGGGCCCGAATTCACTGCGGGAGAACACCGCCTCCACCGGCAGGTCGAACACCGCGCACACGCGGAACGCGAGATCGAGACTGGGATAGTGATCCCCGCGCTCCAGCGCGCCCACGGTCTGCGGGTTGACGTCGATCGCCGCCGCCAACTCCTTCCGGCTCATCCGGCGCTCGGCGCGCAGCACACCGATGCGATTGAAGATGGGGAGCGATCCCTCCCGCCTCACCGGACTCATGCAGCCTATTGTTGGGAAAACCCAACAATCTGTCAAGAACGACAATATCCAACTGGATCGCCGATGTCGTCGGTTCACCCGCGAGGATCGGCGGCGAGCCCGTCGATACTCAGCGCAAGTCGCAGGCTCACCGCGCCCGAGCCGTCCGCCCATTCGCCGCCGAGCAACTCGGACACGCGTCGCAGGCGTTTGATCACCGTGTTGGGGTGCAAGCCGAGCCGCCGGGCGGTCGCCGCCGTATTCATGTTCTCGTCGAAGAACACCCTGAGCGTGCGCACCAGCTCGGAGGACGTCGCCCCGTCGAACTCTCGCAGTGGGCCGAGTTGCGCGTCGACGAACCCGTCAACCTCCGACGCAGTGAGTGATCTCAACAGGGGCAGGTAGGCGGGCAAACTCGCCACATCCACCGCTCCGCACCGTCGACCAGCGGTTCGCAGTACGCGCACCGCCTCCATCGCGGTCGCGTGTGCACGCGATAACCCGCCCGATGCGCCGTCGTTCGTCGAGGCGGCGCACACCAGCGCATCGAAGCCGACGACCCGTCGAATGTCCGCGGCGACCTCCGCCGCGGTGCCCGCCGAATCACCCACCTCATGCATCACCGCGACCGCACCCCCGAAGACCGTGACGTAGTCGAAGCGGGCGCCCGCGGAATCAGACATTCTGCGCAGATCGGCTCTGGGCGAGGGGCCGACGACGCCGACCACCCATTCGGCCGTGACATCGATACCGGCCCGTTCGGCCCGCGTGCGAAGGTCGGCGTCCACCGCCCCCTGGTGCGCCAGCAGGTCTCGGACCACGGGAAGGTCAACACCCCCTCCCGGTCTCAGCAGCGCGAGATCTCGGGCCGCGAGAAGGGCGTACAGGCCCGCGAAGCGCCCTATCGTTGCAATGAACCCGTCACCGAATCCCGCCGGGGTCAGGACGAGGATGCCGCCCACGTACCGTCCGGCCACCGCAGTCGGATAGTAGATCGCGGTCGTGTCGCCGCGCGAAACGACGACCGGCCGGCCGGTTCGACGTCCCTGGGTCGCGACGTCGAGGACCCATCGGTCGCGTCGCGGGTCGAGCGTGGACGCCAGCGGCGCCCGCGCCACCTCGCAGTCGGAGCCGTCGACCACGAGTGCCTCAGTGACGGCGGCACAGCCGGTCACCATCGCCTCCACGACCTCGTTCGTGGAAGCCCCCGACAGAACACGTGCGAACAGTTCGTCGTAGAGGCCCACCGTCCGCTTCATCGGCTCGACGCTCTCGGCGGACACTGCCGATTCCTCTCCGTTCGGCTCGACCCATCGCGAGCGACGTTCCGAACGATATGCGCGCGCCCACATCGCCGCTTCCACGAAATGTCGCGACTTCACGAAACCGCGTCAGGGCGCCGCTCGATAGGCGGAAGGGCTCCGGCCGACGCGGCGCTTGAACGTCGTCGCGAAATGGCTGGGGCTCGCGAATCCCAGCGCTTCGCTGATCTCGGTGATCGACAACGTCGTCGTCACCAGAAGTCCTTTCGATCGCGCGATCCGACGGTCCATCAGGTAGCGGTGGGGCGTGGTGCGGAATGCGCGGGCGAATGCACGACGAAATGCATCGGGCGACATTCCCTCGGCCTCCGCCAGTGCACTGAGATCGAGTTCGGCCTCGGTGCCGTCGTTGATCCGCTCGAGGACCCTCCGTTGCGCGGAGGCGTCGAGCGAACGCGTCGAGCACCGGGGCTCGGTCCTGACGCCGTACTGGTCGAGAATGTGTAGACGCACGACGTCGAGCAGAGAATCGACCAGCAGACGGGAGACGACGTCATCGCGGCCCGCCGCGCTCGCGACCCGCTCGACGACGTTGTGCAGCAGCGGATCTCGCCGTGCGACCACCGGTTTCAATATCGTCGACTCCGACATGACCACGGGAAGCGAGACCCGAGCGAAGTCGTACTCGGCGTGCTGAGCCGACGCAGTGGACTTGTCACCGGCCGGCACCACCCAGACGCTGCTCACCTTCGGCTCAATCCGACCCGACGCCCCACTCTCGAACGCGAATTCCTTCGAACGTGCCGTTCCGGAACGCCAGATCAGAACCTCGTGACGCTGCGCCGCGATCGTCCACTCGGCAGTCTCCGCGAAGTCCTGGCGGAAGAACTGGATGTCCATGCCTCGCATTAGATGATCCTACTGCGGTCGTGCACCGGTACGAACCTGAACGGACCGGAGGTTCATGCGCTCGCGATCCTCCGCGCCAGCGCGTTCAACAGCGCCGATACGTAATTGGATCCCGTTCCGCATTGCAGCGCTCGCACCACGAAACGCCCCTCCGAACGAACCCCGGCAGCGCAGTACCAGTTGCCTTCACGAGGGACGACGGGACGCAGATACCACTCGCCCGCCGACTGTTGGACCCGCCAATCATTGGCCTCGCGGTCCTCGCGGACGAAGAAGCTCTGCGCGCATCTCGCGACATCGTTGTTGATCCGATCGACCACCGACTGCGCCGCCGTCTCGTCGGAGAACCGGGCCACCCCCAGCTCGACCTGGGGCCGCTCGGAGGACCCACTGTCGTAGGTCCGGTCCGCCGTCACGGCGGTGCCCACGACCACACCCCGCAGGGGCTGCCATGCGGTCCGGCATACGTCGGCTCCCCGGAACTCGTCGGGCTCCTGGCGGGGATCGTCGTCGGTCTCGTCGGCGAAACCCACCTTCGTCACCCGTTCGACGTCGGGCTTCGACAGGAGCACTGCTGCGGGCTGCGGCCCGGTTTCAGCAGGTGGCTCATC
Organism: Tsukamurella tyrosinosolvens; assembly: GCF_900104775.1. NCBI lineage: Bacteria > Bacillati > Actinomycetota > Actinomycetes > Mycobacteriales > Tsukamurellaceae > Tsukamurella > Tsukamurella tyrosinosolvens. Next base: position 797,153 of record NZ_FNSA01000003.1, on the reverse strand, counting down.
GGTCAGCACGACCCATCCCACGAACGTCGCGAGCAGGAGAACAACCACGCCGAACGCGCCGGCCAGGGCCCACGGCCATCGCCGGCGCGGCCGCGGCGCGGCCGCGTGTCCCTGGAAGTTTCCGTACGAAGGATTGCTCATGAAGGGCCTTTCACTCCAGTCGAACTCGTCCGGTTCGCGCGAGAGGTGATCCGCGCGAGCTCGCGGAGGCCGACCCCCGGCAGGTACGCGGCGGTGAGGCCGAGTCCGATCCGCGGGAGATCCGCCTCTTCGCGATAGCACAGGAAGATCGGCTCGGTCCGCGGCCGGAACTTCGCCTTGAAGGCGTGCAGCGACCGGAAGCCGTAGACCGGCTCGAGAGCTGCGCCGACGGCGTCCAGCGCCTTGTCGACCGCGCCGTCGAGCGCACCGTCCGATCGCGCCAGGGGTGCGCCGGAGAGCGAGACGAACTCCAGCCCGTCGTCTGCGAACGCCCGGCACGACGACGCTATGAGGAACTCGACAACGGGCCCGAAACCACCGGGGCGGCGCCGCATCACATCGAGCGTGCGCCCGCGCAACCGGCCGCCCGGGGCGTAGACGGGAAGCCAACTGGTCACCCCGTGCACGTCGCCGTCGCGGTCGACGGCGATCCCGACGACGACCTCCGGGTCCATGGCCTCCTCGACACCGCCGAGTGTGAACCCCATCTCCGGTAGTCCCTTCTCGCCCATCCACGCCTCGGAGATCGCTCGTACCTGCGCGACGATCGAGAAGGGCTGTTCGGACAGACGGACGAGACGGAACTCGATGCCGTCGCGCTGCGCGCGATTGAGTGCCGTGCGGACGTCCTGCCAGGCCTTACCGGTGAACGCGAGCCCCTCCAGGTCGACCAGCGTGTCCTCCGCGATGCGGACCGATGACATTCCGAAGGAACGCGCGACCTCCGCGACGCGCCCGGTCACCGAGAACAGACAGGGCACCGTTCCCCGGTCCTCGGCAGCCCGGAGGAATCCCGCGATCTGCCCCCGCATCGCCTCCGGCGGACCGATCGGGTCCGCCAGGGCGATGTCGACCCCCCGATACCGTTGGTAGGCCTGGATCCCGCGCCCTCCGGGGCCCGGCAGATACCGATTACCCGGCCAGGTGACCATCCACCCCATTGTCGAGCAGCCGTACTCGACTACGGCCGCGCGCGCCGCGGCGGGTTCGCCGTCTCCGTCGCGGTCGCGGCCGACGGCGAAGGCGGCCCGATCGCGGACGAGAAGCACCAGAACGGGCACCCACAGGAACGCGGTTCCCACGGCGAGCACAGCGTCCGGCTCGGAGAGCATGCCCGCGCCACCGAGCCAGACCGCGACCACGGCGGCCACGACCGCGAGGCCGCCGAGCACCAGGGCCGTGTATCGGGCCCACCGCCGGCCCGTCCTCAGCCGGTCCGCGATCACGGCGATCACCGCGACCTGCGCGACGGTCGACCACAGCACGGTGCCCGAGCCCGCAGTCGCACCGAGCGGGCCGCTTCCCGGGTCGACCACCACGAGAATCCTGACCGCGGCGATCACCAGCACGCCGGTGAACGCCAGGAGCCGCACCTCGCGCCGGGTGCGCGGCCGCCATCCGCGTTCCACCGTCGACAGGAACCGCTCCCCCAATACCAACCACATCCCGACCGCCACGATATGAGTGACATCCGCGAACGTTCCCCAGAACAACAGGGAAACCACAACGTACGCCGTCAGAGCAGACCTCGCACGGAACCGCCATGGACTCCGGAGCGTCGCGGTGCACGCCGCAATGGCCCCCATCGCAGCCGTCGTACAGCCCAGGTCACGGACCGCGGCAAGTTCTGCGGCCCAGTCACTTCCGAGCGCGCGTAGTCCTGCGACAATCGCGATCGCACCCACCAGACCAGCTACCTGCGCGGTGACTATGACGAACAGCACCCGCCCCGAACCGAGGCGTCGCTCCGCCCACCCGACTGCCAGCGCGAACGCAAGGACCCCGGTCAGGTACTGCCCTGGGCTGATCGCGAAGAAGCCCGCGGTGAACACCGTCCACCACCGCCCCTCCTCGATCGCGGGCACGCCGACCGCGAGCTCGGAGAACCAGGGGATCCGCCCCGCAGGCCGCCAGAGAGCACCGGTCACGAGACCGAAACCGAGGATCAGGACCACGCCGATCGCCGTTATCACCGGGAACGACCCGTGTTCCGGCACGGCGCCCGGCACCGGCGACTGAGGCGCTGCGGTCCCGACCACCGCTGGCTGCTCATCTGCGACAGTGTCATCGGGTGCGGGCGCGGGCCCGAGGACCAGGACCGAGACGCGGTGAGAGAAGACAGCGATCGAGACGAGTCCGAAACCGAGCGGGACGAGAGCGACGAACTGCTCCTGAAGGAAATGCACCTCCGCACCCAGGAGCGTCGAGATCAGCGCGGATAACCGCATGTTCTGGACGCGGCGCACCGGATCCGGACCTCGCCCGAGCAACGCGGGGACGTTGAGTGCCAGGGTCACGACGGCGGCGACGAAGAGCAGGCCGTCCGCAACACCCATGGGCCCGAGGAAGGGCGTCGAATCAGAGTGGCGCGGGAGGAGTCCCGCCGTCGCGAGCTGTGCAGCTCCTGCGATCGCGACCGGCACTGCCAGCGCCACCTGCAACCATCCGAACACAGTCACCCACACCGAGCTCCGAAGGCCCGGCGGTATCGCAGCAACCATGCGGCGACCGAGCGCCCACAACCAATCCGGGCGCCTTCCCGCCCGGTCCAGCAGCGAACCGACGGACGCGATCACCGCCGGATCGCCCTGCAGCTCGCGAGCGCGGTCGAGGAGGCCGCGCGCGGCCCGAAGTCGATACTCGGTGAGCCCGCCCGACAGGCCGAGCGCGGCCTGGTGCGCCGCGTTCGCGAGGCACTCCTCGACGGAGAGACCGCGCAGGGTCCGCACCGATCGCACTGCCACGACGAGGACGAGGACGCTCGTGTACATGATCGCGGCGCCGGGCCGGAAGAAGTAGTCGTTGTCCTTGGTGACGAACTTGCCCACCTCGTCGAGGAACAAGCCGAATCCCACCCCGCCGAGGAGTACTACCGCCACCTGTGCGACCTGGGTGAACAGGATCCAGCCCGTTACGAGCGCCACCATCATGAGGGCGCCGCCCCACAACGCGTGGGCGATGTGCAGACTCCCGCCGCCGATCTGCGGATACCCCGTCAGCGCGAGATAGCCGCGCGTGAGGAGCACCGTCACCACCGCGACGATCAGTGCGGTCTCCGCGTGACCGGAGCCGAAAACGTCCCGCCGTAGGCGAACGGACACCGCTCGCTCCTTTCCCCCCGGCGACCACTCCGTCGGACCACCGGATCTGCACCCTAACGCGGCCGCAAGTCACCGGGGAGTGTCCCGTTCCACCACCATCGAGCAGGTGCGGTGTAGGCCTCCAATACTCTCGAAATTTGCAGCCGCACAATAGATCTGCAGATTCCGAGAGTGCTTCAGAATGTGGTTAGCATGAGGCGGATCCGGACGGACCCACCAATGGAACGGAGCGACATGAGGTCCTTTTCCCGAACGGCCATCCTCACGCTCACCGCCGTATCGGCGGTCGGCGTGACCGCCTGCGGCGGCGGTGGCGACGGTGCGGCAGCGCGCAGTTCCGCAGCCGGCTCGGATGCCGCCACCGCACTCGTCGCCTCCGCCCTCCACACGGCGAGCGCAGTCGATTCGGTGCGCTTCGTCCTGAGTACGTCCGGACGGCTCGATCGTCAGCAGGTGGTCTCCGCGCAGGGCGAACTGATCGTCCGGCCGAGGCCGACCGCGCAGGGAACGGCCATCGTGCGCGCGAGCGGGGACAAGCCCGCCGCTTTCGTCCTCGTCGACGGCACCATGTACGCCGACATTGCCGGCGCCGGCTTCATCGCACACCGGGCCGGAACATCGTTCTACGACGTGGGCGCCCTGTTCGACGCGAAGGACGGCATCCCCGACATCCTCCGAACCCTCAGGGACGCCACGATCGCCGGCGAGGAGCAGGTCGACGGAGTGGCGACCACCAGGGTCACTGGCACTGCGACGTCCTCCGACGTCGCGGAATTGGCAGGCATACGAGCAACACACGGTGCCGCCTCCGGTCCGGCGCCGGTGACCGTCTGGATCCAGACGTCGGCTCCGCACAACGTCGTCCGGATCTCCGGGACTCCACAACCGAATTCCGAAGTGAGAATCGCGCTGTCGAACTGGGGCAACCGCCCCTCGATCGCTGCTCCCACGACCCGTGCGGTCCCATCGGAACCGACTTCCACTCCGTCCGGCGCCCGCGCCAAGCCGGCGAAGTGACCGCTCAAGACGAGGACACTCCATGAAGCAACGCATCATCACTCTCGTCGTCGCAGCGGCCGCCACGATCACCTTCGCGGCACCGGCGCCGGCTCAGGCGGCGACCCTCTGGGGCGCGATCGCGGTCGATGACGACGGCACCGCCTGGCCCACGACGAACCATCCGAGCGCAGAGGCCGCAGAAGCGGACGCGAAGGCGTACTGCGGCGGCCGCAAAGGTTGCGACGTGCTCGTGACCTTCTACGACGGGTGCGGCGCGGTCGCCTGGAACGACCAGCAGTGGCACGGCGGGCACGGCGCGACACTCTCCGCGGCGCAGGAGTCGGCGCTCCGGCTCAACGGAGGCGGAGCCATCCAGGCGTGGGTCTGCACGGACGGCCACGGATGACACTCCCGCAGAAGGGCCCCCGCGAAGAGCGACGCATGATCAGCCCGCAACGATGGGCCACGATCGCGGTCGTCGCTTCCCTATTGCTCGCCGCAGCCATCGTTGCCGCGTTCGGTCGCACGTCGTCGGACGATCCGCCCGCCCCCTCGAGCTCGGTCGAGGAGACGAAACACCGGTACCTCACCATCCCCGGCGTCGAGCCGGACACGTTGAGCGGCTTCCTTTTCCGACCGTCGGCGCGAGGCGGGACCGGTACGATGCCGACGATCGTGCTCATTCACGGCGGGGGCTGGCTGAAGGGCGCGACCGCCGAGTACGTCCGCCCCGCGGCGGAAGCGCTTGCGGCGCGTGGATTCGTGGTGTGGAGCCTGAACTACCGCCGTGTCGGCGACGGTGGCGGGTGGCCGACGACCTTCACCGACCTCGCCGCCGGCGTCGATCACCTCACCCGGCTGCAGTCGGATGCGCCCGAGATCGATCTGACGCGCGTCACGGTCGTCGGGCATTCCGCCGGTGGGCAACTCGCAGCATGGACGGCCGGCCGCGGCACCCTTCCCGATGGAGCCCCGGGTGCGAACCCGGCGGTTCGACCGCACGCCGCCGTCTCGCTGGCGGGCGTCCTCGACATGCGACTGTCGTTGACCAAGAACGACCACGTCCTGCGGGTCATGGGTGGCACGCCCGAGCAGTACCCGGACCGCTATCTGCTGGTGGATCCGCTCGAGCGGATGGACCCACGTGTGCCGGTGGTGGCAATCACGGGGACGGACGACACCGTAGTACCGCCCCGCGAGGCGGCGGAGTACGTCGAGGCGCTCCGCCGCAAGGGCGGCAGCACTGCTCTGATCGAGATCCCCCAGACCGGTCACGGCGACGTCATCGACGTCCGTAACGCATGGTGGCCGATGATCGTCAGCGCGATTTCGACGGTGGCCGAGCACGGGCCACGTGCGGTTCCGATCGGGTCGGGGGCGTGACATCGTGATAGCGCGGCGGCTCGCACTCGTCGCCGGCGCCCTGCTCGTCGTCCTGACCACCACCACGGTCCTCTTCCTCATCGACCGCGCGCACAGCGATACGGGCGCAGCCGCCGGCCCCACCGACGAGGAACTCGAACGGATCGATGCAGCGCGGGTCACGGTCCTCCTCAAACGGGTGGACACCACGTCGAGTACCGCCGTCGCCGACATCCTTATCGAGCCGGTCGGCACTCTCGCCGATCAGCGAGGGAGATTCGCCCGCGCCACCTCGATCGAACTGTCCACCTACCGCACTGACCCGATCACCGCGCCCGTCGGCGGGATCCCGTCGGTCGAGGAACGCCGCATCGCGGTCACGGGAACCGCCATCGACTACCCCTTCGACCGGTACCGGATCGCGGTGACCGCGACCGCCACCTCGACCGATGACGGCCGAACGATCCCCGTCGCACTTGTCGTAGGAGATTCCGCCGACTCGTTCTCGATCACGCCGGAAGCTCAGAATTCCGACGGGGGCGTGCTCGAGATCGACCTGATCGCGAAGCGCACTGTTCCGGCCATCGTCTTCGCCGGGTTCGTGATGTTGTTGATGTACGGCGTCGCGGCCGCCGCCGCCGCGGCTGCGTACTACGTCCTTCAACTGCACCGCGGTCTCCTGTTCCCGGCGTGCTCGATGCTCGCCGCGATGCTCTTCGCCCTGCCTCCCCTGCGACATCAGGTCCCCGGCGACCCCCCGCCCCCGATGGGCTCGTTCATCGACTTCATCTCCTTCTTCCCCGCGGAGGCAGTGGTAGCCACGTCCCTCATCTCGGCGGTCCTCGGAGGGTTCGTCCTCGAGCGGCGGGGCCGTACGGCTGAGAGCGGGTGATAGCCGGGAGACACACTGACCGACCACGAGATCACCACCTCGAGAAGGAGAACAATGGTGCGTAAGCACAAGACCGCGATGTTCGCGAGCATCGCCGCGCTCGCTCTGTTCGGTGCAGGTTGCACGAACGACTCGAAGCCCGCTTCGACGACGTCCTCGGCGACCTCGTCCAGTTCCACAGCTACGGCCCACCACCAGACGCCGGCGGCCGAGCAACCGGGCAAACCGGCGGCCGGGAACAGCGGCCCCACGAAGACCGTCACGCAGAAGCCGGGGCCGACTCGCACTGTGACTGCGAAGCCCGGCACGACCAAGCCGCAGGCCCCCGACAACGGCGGCCAGCAGGAACCGGACTGCAACGGGCCCGACCGAGGCAGCATCTGCAACCCGAACCACGGTGCAGGTGACAACCCGGAAGAGAACGGCACAGCTCCGACGACGACCGCGCCGCAGGTCCGCGACGACGACCCGGGCGGGAAGCCCTGCACCACCGGCATGGGCGTCTCCGGCGTCTACGTCGCCGACGACAGCGGCGGGTGGGTCTGCCAGATCAGCTGATCCGCCGCGGCATCAGGCACGGTCGTCATCGGTGCCGACTGCGAGGGAGTGGAGGTTCAGGGCGATCCGGATCGCGAGTGATTCCGGGTCGCCCTGCCACCGCGGCCCGAGGAACTCAGTCACGCGGCGGAGCCGTTTGATGATCGTGTTGGGGTGCAGGTCCAGCGCCCGCGCGGTGGCGGCGGTATTCATGTTCTCTTCGAAGAAGACCTGCATCGTCCGCACCAGCTCCGACGAGCTGTGGCGGTCGAACTCGACGACCGGACCGATGATGTCGTCGAGAAAGCGCACGACCGTGTCGACCGTCACCGATCGTAGGAGCGGCAAGTGCGCCGGGAACTCGTCGACGTCGAACGCGCCACTGGAACGGCCCAGCGACTGCAGCAACTCCAGCGCGGCCCCGGCCGCCCGGTGCGCGTCGGCGAGTCCGCCGCCCACTGGGTCGCTCACGGCGGCGGCACAGACGAGTGGCGCGACACCCGTCCGGCTCCGCACCGTCGCCGCGACCTCGTTCGCGACCCACTTCACGCCGACACACTCCGTGAGGATCACCACCTTGTGATCGAGCACGAAGACGGCGTCGTGCGCTTGGCCGCCCGCGCGGAGCGCACCGGCGACCTGTTCGGGGGCGATCCGCTGGGGCACGGCGACGACCGCGACGACGCGATCGGCATCCAGAACGAAACCCCGGCGCGCGAGGCGCGCTCGCGCCGCATCACTCACCGGACCACGTCCGGTCACCAGTCCGCGCAACTGGACCTCGTCGATGTCCCCGTTCGGTGCGTCGGGCGGCTCGAGCCGCCGCACTGCCACAAGCGCGAACAGCGTCACCAAGCGCTGCACTGCTCGGATGTCGGTGTCGTCGACGGGGCGTTCGAAGACGGCAACGACGGCACCGACGTACTGATCGGCCGCCCGGGCCGGCACGAAGAGCGCGATCCCCTCGCGGTGCTCGACGAGCGCGCTGCCCTGAGTCCGCCGCACATCTGCGATGCCATCCAGGATCCACCTGTCCCGCAGAGGATCCAACTCCGACTCCTCCGGGGCCGTGGCGACCGCGCGATCAGCGGCGTCGACGCCGAGCGCTGCCACGACCCCCTCGCACGTGTCGACGATCGTGTCCACCACCTCGGCCCGGCCCACCCCGCGCAGGATTCGCGCAAGCAGGGCGTCGTGCGCGGCGATCGAGCGCGTCAGCCGGTTCCGTGTGGCAGCGATGCCGGACACCGCAGCCTCCAGTCGCGCCAGGGACGCGGCACTCTGAATGACAGGTGCTGCGGCGTGCGCGATCTCCGCCAGCCGCGTCGTGTCGCCCTCGTCGAACATGTCGGGGGCGCGACCGTTCGTGAACACCGCGCCGATCGCGGCTCCACCCACCACGAGTGGTGCGCACATCGCGGAGACGATGCCATCCGCCCGGCATGCGTCGTCGAGCAGTTCGTCGTGCTCGAACGACAGGTCGGCCGCGTAGTCGCCGGTGCGAACCGGAAGGAGCTGCTCAGCGGCCTTCCCCCACAGTCCGTGGCCGTGCGGCGCCCTCCCGAACCGGAATTCCGGCGAGATCAGGCCCGTCGACGCGGCGACGGCCAGATCGCCGGTCTCGGCGGATGCCAGAGCCACGAAGACGATCTCGGCGCGCGGAACCGCTCGGGACGCCGCCTTGACGAGGGCGCGGCAGGCTCCTTCAACGCCGTCCGCAGCGCTCACCTCACGGATGGCGTCGACGATGGCGCCGAGCTCCGCGATGCGCCGCGCGGCGCTGTCCACCTGCCGTCCGACCACTCATCTCCTCCCGTCGACAGCGGACAACGGCGCCCGCGCGAGCGCAGCGAGGACCGCGGGGTCCTGGAGTTCGAGCCACGCGACGAGGTCCGTGTGCGTGACGCACAGGGTGCCGGTGCGACCGCAGACGTCCGCCATGAAATCGGCCGTCGCCGGATTGAAAGCGTTGCCGTTCCATTCGTTGAAATGGTTCGCGATCACGAGGGGAGCACGGTTGCCCGCATGGGCTCTATCGTACATGTAGCGGTAGGTCTCCCTGACGATACGCCGCAGACGTGGCGAGTCGCCCGGCACATTCTTCGCCCCATTGACCGAGACCCAGAAATTGAAGTCGAGAGCAGTCTGTGCGCGCTTCAACGGTGGCGAGTAGACGTAGGGGATCGCGAATTCCCAGATCCCCCGGATCTTCTTCGGCCAAGCCAGACCCCTGACCGCTGCCGGCTGCGAGGAATCCCAGGTCATGCCGTGTTCGACCATGGCCGGCAACAGCTTATCGGGAGCCCCCTCGAGGCACTGTGTCCGACCGCCCTTCACAACCGTACGAGGAAAGGCGAGGTCCGGTCCGTGGAAGATTCCGGTGTTACGCCTCCAGTTCTGCATCAATGCGAAGAATTGGTCCAATTCGTGATTCCAGTCCCGGGTGGACCACCGTTCTCCTGGGTAGCGATCACCGCGGCAGAAGTGCCCAACGTAATGCGTGCCGAGCTCGTGTCCACCGAACCACGTCCGATTGAGATAGTCGACCTGCTGAACCACCTCGGCCTTGCTCCCACCGAAGCCGATCGCCGCCTCTCCTGGTCGATGTCCTGGCCCCCGATAGTGCCGCCGGGCCTCGTCGGTGAGGAAGTAGAGGCCCGTCATCAACGCGGTGAAGCGCGCATTGCTCCGCGCCGCCGTACGGAGGAAGAGGTCCCAGTTGGGGCTGGCGCCAACGCCGTCGAAGGAGAACAGGACGAATTGGGGCGGGCGCTCACCCGGCGCGAGGCGCCGCATCGGGAGATTGCTCGGCGGCCTGGCCTGTGCCGCACCGGACGGCGCCGCCGCTTCCATCGATGCCGACGGCTCGGGGAAAGCGATACCGGGTACGGCACACCCAGCAGTCGCCATCGCGATGAGGAGCGCGCCGACGAAAATCCCGCATGCACCCGCGCGCGCCTGCTCCACAGCACCCCCATCCCGAAACCACAGCCGCGAGTCGGGTCCTCCCCCCATCCCGCCGTGAGCAGCCTATTGCCAGGATTCACTTCAACGCATCGTCAGAATCCAACACCACAGAACCGGTACGGTAGTGGGTCCCCCCACCAAGCAGTGGCGAATCTTCGTCGAAGGCAACAGTGTTCAGCGATGGGCGGGCCGCAGTGACGCTCCGCGCGACCTCAGGCGACATGGCGATGCCGGCAACGAGCCAGCCGACACCTCCACCTCAGGCGACCGCGACCTCCGCGATCGCGGCGTCCTGCTCGGGTGCGCCGCCGGAGACGCCCAGCCCGCCGAGCAGCTTTCCGTCGGCATCGAATACCGGCACGCCACCGCCCACGAGGAGCAGGCCGCCGGCATGGATGTGATCGAAGTGCAGCGCGGGCTGCCCGATCTGGATCGGCGCGGCGAGCCCGGCCGTCGGGGCCTCGAACATCACCGAGGTCCTGGCCTTGGCGACGGCGAGTTCATTGGACGCGAGCCAGGCCCCGTCGGTGCGGGCGAAGGCGACCAGGTTCGCGCCCTTGTCGAGCACCGCGAAGACGGCCTTGACGCCGGCCTCCCGGGCGGCACGATCGGCTGCGGCGATCAGTTCCTGGGCGTGCGCGAGGGTGATGTCAGGCATTCTGGGTCCACTCCGTCTCCTGCCACTGCTTCGCGGCATCGATGGTCGCCAGCGGCCGCATGGTGCGGTACAGGTGCTCGTCGGCGGGGATGATCTCGACCATCGCGTCGATCATCTCCTGCGGATCCGCCTGGTCGGCGAGGCTGTCACCGAAATCGGGCATCGGCACGACCGCGGAATCGGCGTCGTACCACTGGACGTAGCTCTCCGCGCCGGTGTCGTTGAAGCCGGTCCCGAAGACGCCGGGATTCACCGTTGCGACCTGGACGCCGTGCGGCGCCAGCTCCGCCTTCATCGAACCCGCGATCGCCTCGATGGCGTGCTTCGTCGCACAGTAGGCACCGAGGAACGGCACCACCAGGATCCCGCCCATCGAGGAGGTCCACACGACCTTGCCCGACTTCCGCGCAACCATCTTCGGCACGATCGCCTGCACGAGGGCCAGGTGACCGAAGACGTTGATCTCGAACGACTCCCGCACACGCGCGAGCGGCACGTCGACCATCGAGCCGCCCTCCATCACACCGGCGTTGAGCACCAGCACGTCGGGGTCGAACGACGAGGCGTGCTTGATGTCGATCTCGTCGGTCAGGTTCAGCTTGATCACCTCCAGCCGCACGCCCGCCTCGGTCGCTGCGGCGCGGAGGCTGCGCACCTGCGGCCAGGTCTCCGCGGCGGCAACCACCTCGTGCCCCTGCCGCGCCAGCTCGAGGGCTGCGCCGGCACCGAAACCCGAACTGGCCCCGGTGATCAGAATCTTCTTCGGCATCGTCTCTCCTTCGTTCCGCCCGCACGCCGCGGGCGCCACCACCGAGAGTGCAGCAGCGCCTCGCGTTTGTCAATAACTAGTTAGTTACCTTAGGTCGAACAGAGCGGTACTCTCCTCCTGTGCCACCCGACGCCACGGAGACGAAGCGGCGGATCCTCGATGCAGCGCGCCGGGAGTTCGCCGAGTTCGGGCTGGCCGGAGCACGGATCGACCGCATCGCCGACCAGGCGTCCGCCAACAAGCGCTCGATCTACGTGCACTTCGGCCCCAAGGAGGACCTGTTCGACCTGATCGTCGTGGATTCCCTTCGCACCATGGCCGACGCGGTCCGGTTCGACGCCGACGACCTCCCCGGCTACGCGGGTCGGTTGTACGACTACCTGCTCGCCGAGCCTTCGACCCTCAGGCTCTCGACGTGGGCCAACCTCGAGCGGCCGTCGAGCACCGATGACGAGGGCACCACGTACCGCGAGAAGGTCGACGCGCTGCGGCCGCGGTACGGCGACGGTGCCGTCGACGCGCTCGTGCTCACACTGGGCCTGATCACGGCGTGGCCCTCCGCCTCCCCCGCACTGACCTCCCTCGCCTCGCCCGACGATGCCGCCGGGGACACGATCGCGGCGCGCCGGGCGATCGTCGTCGCGGCGGTCGCCGCCGTCGCGGCGACGCTGGGCACCCCTCCGAGATAGCGGGTCAGAGCGACCGCAGCGCGGATTCCGCGGCGTGCCAGCCGACCATGCCGTGCACGCCGGGCGCGCCGGCGGCGGACGAGCACAGGAAGACGCGGTCGGTGAGGCGATAGGGATCCACGATCTTCGGCCGGCGCACCAGTTGCGCAGGCAGGGCGGCACCGGCGGCGATGTCGCCGCCGACGAGGTTGGCGTTCCCCGCCTGCAGGGTCGCCGGCCCGACCGACCGCGTCAGGGCGATCCGCTCCCGCACGCCGGGCGCGTGCCGCTCGACCTCGGCGACGATCGACTCCGTGAGGTCGCCCGGGAAACCGTTGGGGCAGTGCGCGTACATCGAGACGGGCACGAGATCGCCGTGGCACCGCGACGGGTCGGCGAGATACTGCTGCGAGAGGATGATCACGGGCCGCTCGGGCATCCGGCCGCGGTTCACCATGAGCTCCTTGTGCGCGATCTCCCGCGCCGTGCCGCCCAGGTGGACGAAGGCGGACCGTCGCAGTTCCTCGTGCACCCAGGGGATCCCGCGGTCGAGCACCAGGTCGACCTTGAAGGCCGCGGGACCGAACCGCCACTGCCGGGCGCGGCGCCGCAGCCACCCGGGCGCGCCGTCGCCGAGCAGGTCCCGCGCCGCGGGCAGGCCGGTGTCGAGGACGACGAGGTCCGCGTCGGGCAGGGCGGTCACCCGCTCCCCTGTCCGGATCGTCCCGCCGTGCGCCACGACGAGGGCGGCGAGCGCGTCCGAGATGCGCTGGGAGCCGCCGATCGGCACCGGCCACGGCCGTACGCCGGAGAGCAGGTATCCGATCGACGACGTCATCGGCAGGTGCTGCGGCGAGATGGAATGCGCCGCGACCCCGGCGAAGACGGCGCCGCCGGTCCGCCCGAGCGCGGCCGCGGTGACCGCCGCTGGTAGAAGGAACCTCGGTCCCCACCGCGTCGCGGCAACGGGGTGCCGCGGTACGTCCGTCATGGGGCCGAAGAAGACCGGCATGACGTCCGGCCCGCAGTCCGGCACGTCGGCCAGGGTGCCGACGACATCCTCCGAGTCCGGCGACAGCGGGTGCGCCACGTCGATCTCCGCCGTGCCCCAGTCGATCTCGACGCCCACGTCCCGTAGCGCGGGCGAGGCGTACGCGAGGGGGTGCCCCGTCGAGAACCGGTCCACGACGGTGCCGCGCAGCGAGTCGGAGCGGCACGCGCCGCCGAGGGTGGTCGACGCCTCGAGCACCGTCACGTCGAGGCCCGCGCGGGCCAGGGACGCGGCGGCGGTGAGCCCGTTGGGGCCGGATCCGACGACGACGGCGGAGGTCATGCCCCCACGGTAGCCGCGCGGGCCACTAGGCTGCGGACATGCGCACCGTCCGACGCCTCCAGCCGTTCACGTCGACGATCTTCGCGGAGATCTCGACGCTCGCCGCCGAGACCGGCGCCGTCAACCTGGGGCAGGGCTTCCCGGACACCGACGGGCCGGCGGGCATGCTGCAGGTCGCGAAGGACGCCATCGACGGCGGTCTGAACCAGTACCCGCCGGGCGACGGCCTGCCCGAGCTGCGCCGCGCGGTGTCCGCGCAGGTGGAGCGCGAGTACGGCCTGCACTACGACCCCGACGGCGAGGTACTGGTCACCGTCGGCGCCTCCGAGGGGATCGCTGCGGCGGTGCTGGGCCTCGTCGAGCCCGGCCGCGAGGTGATCCTCATCGAGCCCTTCTACGACTCCTACGCCGCAACGGTGGCGATGGCGGGCGCGCACCGCGTCGTCGTGCCGCTCGTCGAGGACGGCGGGCGGTACGCCCTCGACCCCGACCTGCTGCGCGCCGCGGTCACCGAGCGGACGGCGGCGATCATCGTGAACTCGCCGCACAACCCCACCGGCACGGTCCTCTCGGACGCGGACCTGCAGCTCATCGCCGACGTGTGCGTGGAGCGCGACCTACTCTGCTTCACCGACGAGGTCTACGAGTACCTGCTCTTCGACGGCCGCGTGCACCGCCCGCTCGCCGCCTTCGACGGGATGCGCGAGCGCACCGTCCGGATCTCCGGCGCCGCCAAGGCGTTCAACGTCACCGGCTGGAAGGTCGGCTGGATCACCGCGCCGCGCGAGCTGGCCGACGCGTGCCGCTCCGCGAAGCAGTGGCTCACCTTCACGGGCGCGACGCCGCTGCAGCACGCCGTCGCGCACGCCCTGGACAACGAGTCCTCCTGGCTCGAGAAGCTCGCACCCGCGCTGCAGGACAACCGGGACCTGCTCACGGATGCGCTGCGCGACACCGGGTTCACGGTACACCCTTCGGAGGGCACCTATTTCGTGGTCGCCGACGCGCGCGGCCTCGGCTTCGAGGACGCCGGCGCCCTCTGCCGGGAGATGCCCGCACGGATCGGGGTCGCGGCGGTGCCGGTGAGCGCGCTCGCCGACGACCAACAGCGCTGGGGACACCTGCTGCGCTTCGCTTTCGCCAAGCGCGAGCACGTGCTCACCGAGGGCGCGCAGCGGCTCCGCGCGCTCGCCCCCGGCGCCGGCGGCTAGGCGAACGCGGGGATGACCTCGCGCTCGAACAGCTCGAGTCCCGACGTGTCGTAGGCGATCTCGGGGAAGTAGCAGATCGCGTAGGTCATCCCCTCGGCCTCGAGGCGCTTGAGGTTGGCCACGATGTCGCCGGGCGTGCCCACGCCGGGCATGCCCAGGTAGGCGCCCATCTCGGCGTCGACCGCCGCCTCCGGCACGTGCTCGAGCAGCCGGTTGCGGGTCTCGTCGAGCCGGGTCTGCACGTCGCGGGCGGCCTCGCCGATCGTGATGTTGTAGTTGGCGGAGCGGGTGATCGCATCGAAGTCGGTGCCCACGTCCGCGCAGTGCTTCCGCAGCACCTCGGACTTGTGGGCGAAGCCCTCGAAGGTGCCGTCGAAGTTGGTGTACTGCGCGTACTGCGCCGCGATCCGCAGCGTCTTCTTCTCGCCGCCGCCCGCGACCCACAGCGGGATGCCGCCGTCCTGGAGCGGCCGGGGCTCGCAGACGGCACCGTCGACCTGGTAGTACTTCCCGTCGAGCGTGGCCGAGCCCTCGGTCCACGCCTGCCGCAGGATCTGGATGCCCTCGTCGAGGCGGCCGAGCCGCTCCCCCGCCGACGGGAAGCCGTAGCCGTAGGCCCGCCATTCGTGCTCGTACCAGCCGCCGCCGATGCCCATCTGCGTGCGGCCGCCGGAGATCAGGTCGACGGTGGCGGCGACCTTCGCCAGGTAGGCGGGGTTGCGGTAACTCATCGCCGTGCACATCTGGCCGAGCTTGACCCTGTTCGTCGTCGCGGCGAGCGCCGACATCAGGGTCCACGCCTCGTGGGTGGCCTCGCGGCTCGGGACCGGGGTGGTGTGGAAGTGGTCGTACACCCACACCGAGTCCCACGGGCCGGTGTCGGCGCGCTGGGCCAGGCCGTTCATGACGGACCAGTGGTCCGCCGGGTCGATGCCGACGAGGTCGAAACGCCAGCCTTGCGGGAGGAAGAGTCCGAATCGCACCCCTCAACCCTACGGAGGTCGCGCGGAACGTGTCAGTCGGTCGTCGTAACGTCGCGGGCGATGCAGGATTCGCTGTTCGACGACGCCGCACCGCTGGCCCCGCACCGCCGGGAACTGTCCGACGGTGCGTGGCTCGACGTGCGCGCCGGCTGGCAGTCCGGCGCGGACGAGCTTTTCCTCGCGCTGCAGCGCGACGTGCCGTGGGTCGAGGAGCGCCGCCGCATGTACGAGCGGACGCTGCCCGTGCCCCGGCTCCTGCGCTACTACGGCGACGGGGCCGCCCTCCCCCACCCGGCACTGGGCGCGGCGATGGCCGAGCTCACGGAGCTGTACTGGCCGGACCTGCGCGAGCCCTTCACCTCCGTGGGCCTGTGCCTGTACCGGGACGGCGCGGACTCCGTGGCCTGGCACGGTGACACGATCGGCCGGGGCGGCACGCACGACACGATCGTCGCCATCGTCTCCCTCGGCGCCACCCGCCCCTTCCTGATGCGCCCGCGCGGCGGCGGCGCGTCCACCAGGTTGACGGTGGGCCACGGCGACCTGCTGGCCATGGGCGGCTCCGCGCAGCGCACCTGGGAGCACGCGGTGCCCAAGGTGCCGCACGCCGGGCCGCGGATCAGCGTGCAGTTCCGCGCCTCCGGCGTCCGATAGCCCACTGGTCATGACCTGGTGTGACAAGATGCAGTCATGATCTCGGACGGCCCGATTCCGAAACACGAGCAACTCCGGGCGCTCCTCGAGCAGCGCTGCACCGATGGGCTCGAGCCCGGCGCCGCGCTTCCGAGCGAGCGCCAGTTGTGCGAGGAGTACGGCGTCTCGCGGATCACGGTGCGCGAGGCGCTACGGCAGCTCGTCGCCGAGGGCACGCTGGTGCGGATCCGCGGTAAGGGCACGTTCGTCGCGGACCGGCCCGCGCGGTCGCGGCTGCACCTCGCGTCCTTCCACGAGGACATGCGCCGGCTCGGCCGCAACCCGTCGACCGTGGTCCTGCAGACCGAACTGCGCGTGCCGCCACCGTCGACCACCTCGGCCCTGCAGATCCGCGCGGCCGACAAGGCCTACCACGTCAAGCGGCTGCGCCTCGCCGACGGCGTGCCGATCTCCGTCGACGACGCCTGGTACCCGCAGGCGATCGCGCCCGGCCTCGACGCGCACGACCTGACGCAGTCGATCTACACGCTGCTGCGCACCGAGTACGGGCAGACGATCGACCGGGCCGAGCAGTCCATCGGCGCCATCTCCTCCGACGGCGAACTGGCCCGCGTGCTCGGCGTCCCGTCGGGCACACCGCTGCTCGCCTTCGACCGCGTCGCCTTCGCCGGCGCCACCCGCGTCGAGCACAGCTACTCCTGGTACCGCTCCGACCGCTACCAGGTGCAGATGACGGTCACGGAGACCGCCGACGCGCCGTAGCCGCGCGCGTCACTCGTCCAGCAGCGCCGCGGCCCGGGCCAGGACGCGCATCTGCGCCGGGTTGTACAACTCGAGGAACGCGGCGCCCAGGGCCCGCTCCGCGGCGTTCCGCCCGCGGACCGACACCGCGTTCGGGTCGGCCATCCACGGGAACCGCGCGTGCTGCTCGCGGATCGTCGCCGCCAGCCGGCCCGCCAGGTCCTCGATCGCCGCGGCGTCAGCGTCGGGCGGCAGCGCATCGAAGAGCTCGTCGGCGTCGGTGGACTCCGCCATGAGCGCGCTGAGGTCGCCGAGGGCGGCGTCGTCGAAGACGCCGCCGAGCACCGTCGCGAGGGCGCGGTCGCGGTCGGAGAAGGACTCGGCCACGGCGTGGAAGGCCGCCGGGGTGTCGAGCGGGGCGTTGTGTTCCAGCGCCGTCGCGAGCTCCGCCCGGGTGCGCTGCAGCCGGGTGATCCGCTCCGCGAGTTCGCCGTCGAGCGCGCGGATCGCGGTCGGCAGGTCCTCCGCGGCGTCGGTGCGCATCGCCGCGAGCGGGACGCCGAGTTCCTTGAGGCGCGTGATCCGCAGCAGCCGCACGAGGTGCGCGACGCCGTACTGCTTGTAGCCGTTGGACAGGCGTTCGGGCTCGTCGAGCAGGCCGATCTCGTGATAGTGCCGGACGGCCTTGACCGTCGTTCCGGCCAGCTCGGCCAGCTCTCGCGTGCTCCAGGGCATGCGCCGAGCCTACGTCTTGACCCTGCCCTTGGGGCACACCTTAGGTTCTGCGCATGACCTCCACGCCGGGCGCCGAAACGCCTTCCTCCGTCGCGGCGCCGACGCCGATCCACGGCCGCCGCAGCATCGCGCCCGACCTGGCCCGCGGCATCATGCTCGTGCTGATCGCCGTCGCGAACGCGCCGTTCTTCCTCTGGGGCCGGGCGACGGGTACCGGTGCGCACAGCGCCGACGGTTCCGTCGCCGACCGCATCGTGCAGACCGTTGCGATCACCGGCATCGACAGCCGCGTGTACCCGATGTTCGCCTTCCTCTTCGGCTACGGCATCGTCCAGCTGTACACGCGCCAGATCGCAGCGGGCACCGAGCCCGGCGTCGCGCGCCGGATCCTGCGGCGCCGGCACTGGTGGATGCTGGCGTTCGGCTTCGTCCACGCCGCGCTGCTCTGGTACGGCGACATCCTCGGCGCCTACGCGATCACGGGGCTCGTCCTGGTGTGGCTGTTCCTCCGGCGATCGGACCGGACCCTCGCGATCTGGGCCGGGATCCTGGTCCTGGTGTCCGCCGCGTTCTCGGCGCTCACCCTCCTGGGCGCGCGGGCCCTCGCCGACGCCGACACCGGGACCCCGACCCCGCACCTCACGGATGCCAACGCGATCCCCGGGTACTGGGACGCGATGGCCGAGCGCATCACGACGTGGGCCGGGACGATGCTGCCGACGGTGGTTCTCGGGCTGATCGTCCCCGCCGCGGTCCTGCTCGGCATGCTCGCCGCCCGGCACCGGGTCCTGGACGCGCCGTCGGCGCACGTCGCGCTGCTCCGACGGTGCGCCGTGGTCGGGATCGCGATCGGCTGGGGCACGGGAGTGCTGCTCGCGCTGCAGAACCTGGGCGTCCTCGCGATCGGGCGCGACGCGGACTGGGGGCTGCTGCCGCTGCACACGCTGGGTGGACTGTTCGGCGGCGTCGGGTACGTGGCGGTCTTCGGGCTGCTCGCGGTGCGCCTGGAACGCACCGGTGCCGGGACGTTCGCCACCGCGGTGCAGGCGCTGGGCAAGCGGTCGATGAGCGGGTACCTCGCGCAGTCGGTCGTCTTCTCGCCGCTCCTCGCGGCGTGGGGACTGGGTGTCGGCCGGCACCTCTCAAGCTGGTCTGCGACGCTGCTGGCGATCGCCGTCTGGGCGGCCACCGTCGCGATCGCGGTGCGGCTGGAGCGCGCAGGCCGACGCGGGCCGGCGGAGCGGCTGCTGCGCCGCCTCGCCTATCCACGGGCCGCCGCGGTCACCCCGCCGCGGGATCGATGACGAAGCGGACCGCCTGTCCGGGCCGCAGCAGGTCGACGAGATCGACGTAGGGTCCGGCGATCTCGCCGACCCGGACCTGCGCGGCGGTCAGCGGGAGGTCGGCGCGCATCAGGTGGACCTCGCCGCCGTATCGCCCCATGGACGCGACGTCCACCTGCAGGCTGCCCCGTGCGCGCCGCGTCCCGTTGACCGCGTCCGGCGGGATCGCCCCGCCGCGCGTGCCCTCGATGCGGTGCGAGGCCGCGGCGCCTTCCGGCCGGAGGCGCAGCGGCGCGTCGAGCAGGTGCCGCATCGCCCCGGGGACCGAGGCGAGCGGCACCACGATCTCGCCGTGCCGCTCGCGTCGTTCGATCCACTCCTCGTGCTGCGGCAGCACCGTCCCCTCCGCGCAGGCCACTGCGGTGTCCGGGCAGGCGGCCAGCGCCCGCGCGTGATTGACGTAGGCGTTGGCGTGCCGGTGCGATTCGAGCGTCGGCAGCCCGAGGTGCAGCGGCGCGCGGAAGTCGCGCTCCCCCGGGATGAACGTCACCACGTCGTGCCCCCGCCCGCGCAGAAGAGCATTCTGGCCGGTGTAGAACTCCTCGGTGAGGCCGGTCTCCGGTCGCGGGTAGTAGTTGTGCCAGCCGATCAGGTCGAGCCCGGCGAGCCCGTCCAGGTCGTCCGGCGTCACCGTGCTGGCGTTGACCGCGATCCGGAAGGGGCCCGCGGCCGCGATGGCGCGCACCTCCTCCGGTGCGAAGCCGAAGTCGATGCGGACCGTCGTGACGCCCCAGTCCCGGAGCATCCCCAGCCCCGCGAGGTCCACCCCGAGCAGCGCGAGGGCCTTCGGTGAGACGTCGGCGCAGAACTCGATGCCGAGCTCGCGGTGCAGGCCCGCGAGCTCCGCGCCGAAGGCCCGCAGTCCCGAACTCTCGGGGATGTGGAGGGAGGTGAAGACGAGCGGCCGTCCGGCACGGGCGGCGGCCCGCGCCACGCTCCGGCGCAGAGCGGGATCGTCCGTGGGATAGAGCGAGTGGAGCATGATCCTCCTCCGGTGCGCCGCTCAGGCCAGGCGGGCTTCCATCGATTCCTTGAATCCGAACAGGTACGTGAGCACGAACCCGGCAAGGGCACCGATCGCGATACCCCCGAGGTACCAGAGCCACCCGCCGGCCGAGATGACGCCGGTCATCAGGACGCCCGACAGCCCGATGGTCTGCGCGCCGAACCCGCCGCTGACCTCCATCCCCCAGGCCACGAAGGCGCCGCCGAAACCGGCTCCGAGGCAGGCCGTGATGAACGGGTAGAACAGCGGGAGCGAGACGCCGTAGATGAGGGGCTCGCCGATGCCCACCAGGCCGAGAGGCAAGGCGCCCTTGATGATCCGCTTGAGCTTGGGATTGCGGGTCTTGAGCCAGATCGCGATGGCCGCGCCGTCCTGCCCCGCACCCGCCATGGCGAGAATGGGCAGCAGCGGCGTGTAGCCGAGATCCGCGATCAATTGGACGTGCACCGGCGTCAGCCCGTGGTGCAGGCCGAGCATCACCAGCGGCAGGAACAGCGCCGACATCAGGAAGCCGCCGAAGACGCCGCCCTGTTCGAGGGCGAAGTCGACGAGGAACCACGTGACCCCGCGCATCACCAGCGCCGCGATCGGCATGATCACGAACAGGCTCACCGCCGCGCCCACCAGGACGGTGAGCACGGGCACCACGAACAGGTCCAGGCTCGCGGGTACCCTTGCGCGCAGCCGCTTCTCGATCGCCGCGAACAGCCACGCCGTGGCCATCACGCCGATCACGCCGCCGAGGCCCGGGCTCAGCTGGCCGACCACGGGGATCGTCAGCGGGATCGCCTCGGCGCCGGTCTTGGGGTTCGCCGCGATGCCGGCGAGTGCGGGCAGGTAGGGCAGGCCGCCGGCGACGAAACCGAGCACAGGCGAGCCGCCGAACTCCTTGGCGGTGTTCAGGCCGACGATCAGGTTCAGGCTGCCGATGAGCAGCGTGCCCATCGCCGCGAACACCAGGAACCACGGATTGCCGGTGACCGACGGGTCGATCAGCTTCCAGATGTTGGCGATCGCCGCGATGATGCCGCAGGCGATGAAGCCCGGGAAGAGCGGGATGAAGATGTTGCCGACGTGCTTGAGCGCGACCTGCAGGCGGCTCGTCTGGCGCGCCTTCACCTTCGCCTGCGTGCGCGTGGCGAGGGAGTCCAGCTCGGCCTCGCGCACGTCGTCGGCCACGGTCGCGGCCGCCACGACGGCGTCGGCCTCCGATCCGGACTCCGCGGCCCGGGCCGCGGCGAGCACGTCACCGAAACCCTCCCGCAACCGTTCGGCGTGGCCGGGCCCCACGACGATCTGCAGCTGGGGACCGTCGACGACGCCCTGCACACCGTCGAGTCCGCGGATGCCGGCGACGTCGACGGCCGCCTGATCCTCGACGTTGATCCGCAGGCGCGTCATGCAATTGGTGTGCGAGGCGACGTTGCCAGGTCCACCGACGAGTCCCAGAATCGTCTCGCCGAGCTCGGTGTAGTTCATCGGAGCGGTCCTCCCTGCGGATCAGGATTCGGTGGAGCGGATGGCGGCGCGGACGAAGCCGTCGGCCGCGGCGAGCCGCGCGCGGGCGGTCGGCGCGTCCACGTCGGCGAGGATCATGACGATCGCGGTCTTGGCGTGGCCGTCCGCCGCGTCGGCGGCCGCGCGGGCCGCGGCCTCGTCGCAGCCCGTGGCCTCGCCGATGATGCGGACCACGCGGTCCGCGAGTTTGACGTTGCTCGGCGCCACGTCGACCATCAGATTCGAGAAGGCCTTACCCATCCGCACCATCGCGGCCGTCGAGATCATGTTGAGGACCAGCTTCTGGCTGGTGCCCGCCTTGAGCCGGGTGGAACCGGTGAGGACTTCGGGGCCGTTGTCGATCTCGATCGCGACCTCCGCGTGCGCGGAGATCGCCGCCCCCGGGTTGCACGAGAGGGCCACCGTCGACGCTCCGACCGAGCGCGCGTAATCCAGGCCGCCCAGGACGTACGGGGTGCGGCCGGAGGCCGCGATCCCGATCACGACGTCGGCGGCGGTGAGGCCGAGGGCCGCAAGATCGTCTCGCCCGCGCTCGGCGGAGTCCTCCGCACCCTCCTCCGACCGGAACATCGCGGCATCGCCGCCCGCGAGGACCCCGAGGACGAGGCCCGGCGAGACGCCGAACGTCGGAGGACACTCGGCCGCGTCGAGCACGCCGAGCCGCCCACTCGTGCCGGCGCCCTGGTAGATCAACCGACCACCCGAGCGCAGGGCCGACACCGCGAGGTCGACGGTGCGCTCGACGGCGGGAAGCACGCGACGGACCGCGTCCGGGACCAGGCGGTCCTCGTCGTTCATGGCCGTGAGCAGCTCGTGGACCGTGAACTCGTCGAGGTCCATGGTCCGGCTGTTCCGGCCCTCCGTGGTGGCCATCTCGTGCATGTCGTTCCTTCCACACCGAGCGATGTGACGAAAGATTACGCGCGATCGATATTTTTGGAAGAATATTTTCAGAACTCGCTGTGCGATACTCGCCCAGACGCCGGAAGGGGAGCTGTGGACGGCACGATCGACCGCATACGTTCCGTGGTTCCGACCCTGCGCCCGGCGGAGGCCAAGATCGCCGCGACCGTGATCGCCGATCCCGCGCGCGCGGTCGCCGCGACGATCACCGAGCTGGCGGAAGCCGCGGGCGCATCCCAGGCCAGCGTCGTCCGGTTCGCCCGCGCGCTCGGCTTCGGCGGCTACCCCGACCTCCGGATCGCCCTGGCGCAGGAGCTCTCCCGGCGACAGGTCGAACTCGAGCGGTCCGACATCGCCGAGGGCGCGATCAACGACGAGGACGACCTCGCCGGCGTGGTCGCCAAGATCGCCTTCCACGAGGCCCGCTCCCTCGAACAGACCGCACGACTGATCGACCACGACGCCCTCGAAACCGTCGCGCAGGCGATCGCCGAGCACGGGCGCTGCCACGCCTTCGGCGTCGGTGCCAGTGGCCTCGCTGCGCTCGACCTGTCGCAGAAGCTCCAGCGGATCGGACTGTCCTGCCAGTACTCCCCGGACACGCACATGCAGCTCGTCCACGCCGCGCTGGCGACGCCCGACTCCGTCGCCGTCGCCGTGTCGTTCAGCGGGACCACCGTGGAGGTGCACCGCGCCCTGACGCTCGCCAGGCAGCGCGGCGCCCTCGGCGTGGCCGTGACCAACGCGCCCGAGTCCCCTCTCGGGCGGGCGGCCGACCGCATCCTGCTCACCGTCGCGCAGGAGTCACCGCTGCGGGCGGCGGCGCTGGCCAGCCGCCTGACGCAGCTCGCCGTCGTCGACTTCCTGTTCATCCGCATCGCCCAGCTCCGCTACGGCGACCTGGAATCGGCGCTCGCGATCACCCGCGAGGCGGTTCTCCCCCAGCACCTTCCGCCGACGAGCTGAGCGCGGCCCCTAGTCGGAGAAGCCGGACGAGGGCGAGAAGCAGGTGCCGTAGAAGGCGCGGCCGAACGGGGTGATCTCGATCCGGCGACGGACCGTCTTCGCGTACCGGCCCGCGCTGCTCATCGCGTCGATCACCTGCGGCTGCACCTGCAGCAGCTCGTATCGCCGCACGTCCACCTGCTCCTTGGAGAACCAGATGAGCCCGAGGCGGTGCAGGTTGCCGAGGTACTCGGCGATCCGGTCCGGGTTCCGGCAACCGGCGACCTCGGGGATCATCGACACGCCCGCGGCCACGGTCTCCGCGCCGACGCCGAACGGGCGGTTCGTGCGCACGTCGATGGCGGGCTGGGCACCGTCGTTGGCAAGGAGCCGCAGGATCCGGGCCTCGTCGGGGCACAGCTCCTGCAGGAGGTGCTCGTAGGCCGGGTGCGGCGCCTGCGCGCCGGCCGGCTCGGCGGATTGGGCGAGGAGGCGATCGCCCATGCGGCGCAGCTCCTCCGTGGTGGCGACGGGCTCGGGCGCCTGCTCGAGCAACTCGTCGACGACCTCGCCGTGCACGACGATGCGCGGCGCGACCTCCGTGGTCAGCGCGACGTCCACGAGGTGCCCGGCCTCGCTGACGAACTGCTGGGTGAGACGCTGCGCCGAGCCGCCGAGCTCACGGGTCACGCTGAACGCCGAGTTGGAGACGCGCCCCAGCCGGCCGAGGAGCCCGCCGGACTCCTGCTTGTCCTTGTCCGCCGCCGCGACCTCGCCCCCGTCGCGGACCGCGACCTCGCGGTTCTCGTCGGCGTCCGCGTCGCCGGACGCCGCAGAGGAACGGGACTTCTCACTCACGTCTGTCACACCCCGAATATCGCTAGATGGAGGAACCCGGCGAAGGAACCGAGCACCGCGCCGTGCAGGAACAGCAACCACTCGTCCTGCTTGATGGCCGACCGGAGCAGCTCGCTGAGATCCTCCGGGCTGAGCTTGCTCATCCGCTCGATGACGAACTCGCGGACCTTGGACTGCTGCTCGGCGACGAACTTCGGCTCGCTGACCGTCGCCTGCGCGACCTTGAGCGCCTCGGCGCCCACCAACTGCGGCACCCGGTCGTAGGCCTCGGACCCCACGGACAGCTTGACGAAGCCGCGGGCCCAGCCGGCGGCGTTGTCGATCGAGTCCCGCAGCACCGACTCGACGGTGGCGCGCGTGCGGTCGGACCGCGGGCCGTGCAGCAATTCGTCGCAGATGTTCTCGATGGTGATGACCTTGTCGGCCATGACGATCGCGTACTGCTCGCCGATCTCCTTCTTCCGCTTGAGGAAGAGGCCCTGCTTCCACGGCACCCACCAGGTGGGATGGATCGGCTCGAAGATCATGAGGATGCCGATGTAGTTCACCACGTAGCCGATGACGATCCCGCCGAGCGGCAGCAGCCACCAGTACGGGAAGAAGTGAAGCAGCGCCACGAGGAGGAAACCCATGGGGAAGCCGAAGTAGAAACCGAAGTTCTGCATGAACTTCAGCTCCTTGCGACCCATGTTGTAGAAGATGTCCTTGAGCACCGACGGGTTGTTCGTCAGGTACCGGATCACCAGCAGCTTGGCGTCGATGTAGTCATCGATGTTCTCGCCGATGGTCGACGTGATCTTCCGGACGTCCTTGGGCAGCGACGCGGAGACGCGGCGAAAGACCAGGAGCTTGACGTCCTCGGGCAGCGAGTACCACAGGCGCGGGTTCTCCCGCTGCATCACGGATTCCACGATCGACGGGATCATCGGCAGCGACGCGCGGGTGAGCACCTCGGAGACGTGCTCCGGATCCATCACCTCGTAGAACTCGGCGATGCTACCGACCTTGTTCAACGACTTGTCGACGGCGATGCTCGCCATCTTCTCCGCGCGGGAGGGCACGATCCCCTGCCACCCGACGCGGCCGTCGGGCATGATCGCGGGGATCACCTGAACCCGGCGGGGCAGCAACGGATACAGGGTCGCCATGCCGGGGACCTTGATGCCGTAGAACTTCTTCGGCTCGAACAGCATGAGGATGCCGGTCCAGTTGGTGATGTAGCCGATGATGCCGGTGAACAGCGGAACGGTGATGAGGTGCTGGATCAGGTTCGCATCCATCGCACGCCCCCCTCACCGAGGCGTCCCGTCGAGCTCACCACAGGCCATCCACCTTTCCCCAACCGACAACGTTCGCGCTCACGGTACTCAAAATAGTGAGAGGATTACGCCTCCATTCGATCACTGTGACCAGATGAACACGCCGGGGCGACGTGTCATTCACACAGTAAAGATCCAATCCCCCGCCGCCACATCACGTTCTTCAAGATTCGTAATGGACCCGGGTTGGGAATCCATCACCACCACGGGGCAGATCGCACTCAGACCCCGATCCCGAATACCCGACGGAGAGAAGGAGATCAGCGGATCTCCCACGGCCACTTTCGCCTTCTCCGCAGCCAGTAGCGTGAAGCCCTCGCCATTCAGATTCACAGTGTCGATTCCGACATGTACCAGAACGCCGATACCCCCGTCCGCGAGCACGATCGCGGCGTGCGGATGCAGCTTGAGCACCGTCCCGGCCACAGGCGAGACCACCACGGCCTCGGCACCGTCGGCGGGGACGGACGGCTCGATGGCCACCCCCGAGCCCACCATCTCCCCCGCGAACACCTGATCCGGAACGGCCGAGAGCGGCACGAGCCGCCCCGCGACGGGTGCCGACACCTCGGTCACAGGAGGTCCTGCACTTCCTCGGCGAGCGCATCGGCGGTCGGGCCGACGACGACCTGTACGGCGGAGCCGGCGACCATCACGCCGTGCGAGAGCTTCTTCAGGGCGGCCTGGTCGACGAGGCCGGTGTCCTTCACCTCGCAGCGGAGGCGGGTGATGCAGCCCTCGACCTCTTCGATGTTGTCGGCACCGCCGAGTCCGTTCACGATGTCCTGCGCTTTCGACATTCCTGCCGCCTTTCGGAGAGGTTCGGGGAAACCGACTCGCGCCGGACCGAACTGGTTATAACCTGTCGTCACCCTAGTGGACTCGTCCCTCGACAGGAGCGAAAAGTGAGTTCCTCATCCGGATCCGGTATATCAGCACGACGGCTCGATCTGAGCGGTCTCCAGAAACTCGGCCGCAGCCTCATGCTGCCCATCGCGGTGCTGCCCGCGGCGGGCCTCCTGCTGCGGCTCGGCCAGGACGATCTCCTCGGCCGGTTCGACTCCATGAAGACCGTCGCCGCGGTGATCGGCGGCGCCGGCAACGCCCTGATCTCGAACCTTCCGATCCTCTTCGCCGTGGGCATCGCGATCGGCTGGGCGAAGAAGGCGGACGGCTCCACCGCGCTCGCGGCGCTCGTCGGCTACCTCTCCTTCCAGGCGGTCGAGAAGGCCATGTCGCCCGTCGTGCTCGCGGGCAAGGTGGACAAAGCCGGCGATCCGGCGGTGGTCGACTTCGGCGTCCTCGGCGGCATCGTCATCGGCATCATGTCGGCGGTGCTGTGGCAGCGGTACTACAAGACCAAGCTGCCCGACTACATCGGCTTCTTCTCCGGGCGGCGCCTGGTCCCGATCCTCACCGCGTCCGGCGCGATCGTCGTGGGTGTGCTCATGTCGTTCGCCTACCCGCTGTTCAACTGGGCCCTCACCGGCCTCGGCAACTGGGTCGCGGAGCACTCGGTCGTGGGCGGCGGCGTCTTCGGCGCGGTCAACCGGCTCCTGCTCCCCCTCGGGCTGCACCACATCATCAACTCCGTCGTGTGGTTCATCCTGGGCGACTACACCGCCGCGAACGGCGAGGTCGTGCACGGCGACATCTCGCGCTTCCTGCAGGGCGATCCCACCGCCGGCACGTTCATGACGGGCTTCTTCCCCATCATGATGTTCGGCCTGCCCGCCGCGGCCTTCGCCATCTACCGGTGCGCGAAGCCGGAGAACCGCAAGACCGTCGGCGGCATCATGCTCTCGGTCGCGCTGACCAGCTTCCTCACGGGCATCACCGAGCCGCTCGAGTTCTCGTTCATCTTCGTCGCGTGGCCGCTCCTGTTGGTGCACGCGCTCCTGACCGGCAGCTCACTGCTCATCGCGAACTGGCTCGACATCCACCACGGCTTCACGTTCTCCGCGGGCGCGATCGACTACGTGCTCAACTTCGGCAAGGCGACCAACCCGTTGTGGCTCATCCCGATGGGCCTCATCTACGCCGTGATCTACTACTTCTCGTTCAGCTTCATCATCAAGCGGCGCAACCTCAAGACACCCGGTCGCGAGGACGAGGACATGGAAGCGGAGGCCACGGCTTGAGCGAGCTCCTGCGCGGCACCGTCGTCACGCCCTCCGGGACCATCGACGACGGTGTCCTCGCCCTCGCCGACGGCCGGGTCGCGGAGGTCGGGCCGGCCTCCGCGTTCCCGGCCGCGACGCTCCCGGCACCGTCGGACCGCGTGTACCTGCCCGGCATGATCGACGTGCACTGCCACGGGGGCGGGGGCTTCGGCTTCCCCGACTCGGACGCCGACGGTGCCCGCGCGGCCGCCGTGCACCACCTCGGCCGCGGCACGACGACACTGCTGGCCTCGCTGGTCTCGGCGGCGCCGGAGAAGCTCCTCGAGCGGATCGCCACGCTCGCGCCGCTCGTCGACGACGGCACCGTCGCCGGCCTGCACCTCGAGGGGCCGTTCCTCGCGCAGGAGGTGTGCGGCGCGCAGGACCCGCGGTACATCATCGACGGCGACCCGGCGCTGCTCGCGACGCTCCTCGACGCCGCGGGCGGGCGGATCCGGTCGATGACCCTCGCCGCCGAGACGCCGCACTTCGCCGACCTGGCGCGGCAGCTCACCGACGCCGGTGCCGTCGTCTCCGTCGGACACACCGCCGGTGACTACGACACCGTGGCCGCCGCGCTCGGCACGCCGGACGGTCCGGTGAGCATCACGCACCTGTTCAACGGCATGCACCCGATGCACCACCGGCACCCCGGCGCCGTGGGCGCCGCCCTGAAGGTCGCGGGCGAGGGCCGCGCGGTCGCGGAGATCATCGGCGACGGGGTACACCTGGCCGCCGGCACGGTCGCGATGGTCTTCGCGACCGTCGGGCCGGACCACGTCGCGCTGGTCTCCGACGCGATGCAGGCCGCGGGCATGCCCGACGGCCAGTACTCGCTCGGGCCGCTCGAGGTCACCGTCGGGGGCGGCGTCGCGCGCCTGACCACGCCCGACGGGACGCCGGGCGCCATCGCGGGCGGCACCTCGTCGGTGCTCGACGTGGTGGTGCGCGCCGTCCGGCACTCGGGGGTGCCGCTTGCCGACGCCGCGCGCGCCGGCGCCACCACCCCGGCCCGGTTACTCGGGCTGAAGGACCGCGGCGAGCTGTCCGCGGGCCTGCGCGCCGACGTGCTGGAGCTATCCGCCGACCTCGAGCTCCTGCGGGTTCTCCGCGGCGGCGAGCAGGTGTAACTCCTGCACTTCCGGTGTTGCACTCGGGTATGCCCACGCCCCGGCCCGCCACGCGATCACGGAGACCCCCGAGATCACGTGCGCGCTGGAGGAGGACTGAGCGGCTCAGGACACGGAGACTTCACCACAGATCGTGGTGCTCGTGGCGCCGCCGATCCAGATCGCGTCGCCGTCCCGCTCGACGTGCACGCGGCCGCGGCGGCCGAGCGCGGTGCCCTGGGACGCGGTGTAGCGGTCCGGCAGCTCGCCAGTACCGATCAGCCACTGCGCGATGCCCGCGTTCAGCGACCCCGTCACGGGGTCCTCGGGCACCGCGAGCGAGGGGCAGAAGGCGCGGATCTCGACATCGGCGTCACCGCCCGCCGGGTACGCGCCGACGACGCCGACGTTCAGCTCCCCCATCGCCGCGAAGTCCGGCCGCAGCGCGAGCACGGCGTCCGCGTCGCGCAGCCGCGCCGCGACCCAGCCGGGCCCGTTGTCCACCCACTCCGCGGCGAGGATCTCCGCGGCGGGGACGCGCAGGCCCGCGGCGATCCGGTCGACGACGGCCGCGTCCGCGGGCCCGGAACGGACCAGGGGCGGCGCCGCGAACGCGAGAGCCGCACCGCGGCGCAGGCGCACCAGGCCGGCGCCGCACTCCTGCACGACGGTGCCCGCCGATGCCGGGACGCCGCCGTCCTCCAGCCACGCGTGCGCGCTGCCGAGCGTCGGGTGCCCGGCGAAGGGCAGCTCACCGCCGGGCGTGAAGATCCGGAGCCGGTAGTCCGCCGCCGGATCGGTGGGGCGCAGCAGGAAGGTGGTCTCGCTCAGGTTGGTCCAGCGCGCGAACGCCGCCATCTGCTCGTCGGTGAGGTCGTCGGCGTCGTGCACCACTGCCACCGGGTTGCCCAAGAGCGGTGCGGAGGAGAAGACGTCGACCTGTCGGAAGCGGTACATGCCGCTCACTCTGCCATCGCCCACGTCGACGGGTCCCACGCCTCCGAGCGCAGGAAGGCCTTGCTGCAGTGGAAGAAGACCTCGTCGATCGCGACTTCGGTGATCATCAGCGGAAGCGTGCCCTGCACGGCCATGAGCGGCGCGTACTCGGCGTCGGCGAGCACCGTCGCGGTGCCGTTGATGCGCAGCGTCTCGCCGCGGCCGGGGATCACGAATTCGATGGCGATGTGCGGGTTCTGCAGCAGGTTCTTCAAGCCGTCGAGGCGCCGGTTACCGGGGCGGTCGGGAAGGGCGATCGTGCGCCCGTCGAGCACCGTCACGGCCCCTGCGGGATCGCCCTTGGGGGAGACGTCCAGGTCGCCGCCGGCGTTCGAGGTGGCGACGAAGTACAGGCGCGACGCGGCGAGGAACGCGCGATGGATGTCCGCGAGCTCGGTGACCACCTTGTCGCGCACCCGGTCGATCGGCTCCGCGATCAGTTCGCGGAGCTGCGCCTCGGTGGTCACTCGCCGGCGGACGTGATCCATGGCCCCACGATAGGCGGCCCGCGCTGCGGCCCTACAGCGGGCGCAGGATGCGGTCGAGGAACTCCCGCGTGCGCGCGTGCTGGGGCGCGCCGATCACGTCGGCGGGGCGCCCCGCCTCCAGCACGGTGCCGCGGTCGATGAACAGCACCTGGTCGGCGACCTCGCGGGCGAACGACATCTCGTGCGTCACGACCACCATCGTGCGGCCCTCGGTCGCGAGGTCGCGCATCACGGTGAGGACGTCGCCGACGAGCTCGGGGTCGAGCGCCGACGTCGGCTCGTCGAACAGCACGACCCGCGGCCGTAGCGCCAGGGCCCGCGCGATCCCGACGCGCTGCTGCTGCCCGCCCGAGAGCTGGTGCGGGTACTTGTCCGCGTGGTCCTTGAGGCCGACGCGCGCCAGCAGATCGCGGGCCTCCGGCTCGACCTCGGCGGCGGGGCGCTTCTGCACGACGATCGGCCCCTCGGTCACGTTCCGCAGGGCGGTGAAGTGCGGGAACAGGTTGTGCGACTGGAAGACCATCGCGCTCTGCGCGCGGTACCGTGCCAGCTCCGCCTTCCCGGGCGTCGCCGCGCCGAAGTCCACCGTCGCATCGCCGACGGTGACGGTGCCCCCGTCCGGGAGTTCGAGCGCGTTGAGCGAACGGAGCACCGTCGTCTTGCCGGACCCGGATGGCCCGATGATGACGGTGACGGAGCCCTCCGGGACGGCGAAGTCGATGCCGCGCAACACCTCCACGTCGCCGAAGGACTTGGTGAGGCCGTGCACCGAGATCAGGTCGGTCATCGCGCCACGTACCTTTCGAATCGATCCTCGAGCCGGGACTGCACCAGGCTCAGCGCCTGGCAGATCACCCAGTAGTAGCAGGCGGCCACGACGTACATGATGAAGAAGTCGTAGGTGGGCGCCGCTGCGATCTGGGCCTGGCGGAACAGCTCGGTGACGAGGATCGCGGATGCCAGCGACGTGTCCTTGACGAGGGAGACCAGGGTGTTGGCGAGGGGCGGGGTCGCCGTGCGCGCCGCCTGCGGCAGGATGATCCGGCGCAAGGACGTGCGGTAGTCCATGCCGATCGTGGTGGCGGCCTCCCACTGCCCGCGCGGCACCGCCCCGATCGCCGCACGGATGATCTCCGCCGCGTAGCCGCCGACGTTGAGCGAGAAGGCGATGATCGCCGCGAGGAACGGGTCGAAGACCACACCCGCCAACGGCAGTCCGTAGAAGATGATCACCAACTGCACCAGCAGCGGCGTGCCGCGGATGATCGAGATGTAGGCACGGGCGGGCCCGCTGACCGCGCGCCGCTTCGACATCCGCGCCAGCGCGACGCCCAGCGCGATCGCGAGCCCGATCGCGAAGCTGATCGCCGTGAGCGGGATCGTCTTGGTCACCGTGGCCTCGAGCATCGGGACCAGGTTGCGCCGCACCATGTCCCACGTGCTGGAGCCGTGCTGTTCCTGCGCTCCCGCGCCGAAGAACCGGTCGGAGATGCGTTGCGCCGTGCCATCCGCGCGGATGTCGGCCAGGCCGCGATTGATCTCGGCGATGAGTCCGGAGTTCTTGCGGGCCGCGAACACCGAGTCGGCCTTGTCCGGCGTCTCCGCGGCGATCTCGACGGGTGCGCCGGGGTTCACCGTCAGGTAGTTGCGGACGACGCCCGTGTCGTTGACGACGACGTCGACCCGGCCCTGGGCCAGCACGTTGACGGCGTCGGTGAAGCTGTTGACCGCCTCGATCCTCGCGCCCGCCTTCTCGGCGACGCCGGACCAGCTGCTGGTGATGCTCTGCGCGGCCGTCTTCCCGCGAATGTCGGCGAGCGAGCGCACCGAGGTGTCGCCCTTGCGCACCAGGATCGATCCGCCGGTCTGCAGGTACGTGTCCGACAGGTCGTACTTCGCCGCCCGCTCGGGGCTCGCGGCGACCTGGTTGGCGACCAGGTCGAAGCGGCCGGCCTCCAGGCCCGCCATCATCGAGTCCCACGGGGTCTCGACGAATTCCACTCGCCGCCCGATCTTCTCGGCGATGGCGGTGATCATCTCCACGTCGTAGCCGGTGAGCTTCCCGGCGTCGTCGTGGTAGCTGTACACCTGGTAGACCCCCTCGGTGCCCACCCGCAGGACACCGCCCGCCGGCGGAACCGGGTCGGCCTGCGCGGGCAGTGGCGCCGCGACGACGACCATCGCGAGCAGCACGAGGAGGACGCGGGACGCGGTGCGGACGGCTGATCGCATGCGTCGTTCTTAGCACCGGCACGGGTCGGGCGCGCCACGGACGGCCATGTCGAACCTTTTTCAACTCAGGGGTTGAACACCCCGGCGCAAGGGCGTACCGTCTTATTCAACAGATTGGTTGAACACGAAGGAGGTGCACCACGAACGACGACACCGACGACCTGTCCAAGGCGTTCGCGGCACTCGCGGACCCCACGCGCCGCGACATCGTCGCCCGCCTCTCGGACGGCGACGCCACGCTCACGGAGATCGCGGAGCGCTACGACGTGAGCATCCAGGCCGTCTCGAAGCACCTCACCGTGCTCGAGAACGCCGGCCTGATCAGTAGGACCCGCCGCGCCCAGGCGCGGCCCGCCCACCTGGAAGCCGAGGTCTTCGACCTCATGAACGGGTGGATCGAGCGGTACCGACGCCGCGCCGAACAGCGCTACCAGCGCCTCGACGCGGTGCTGGCCGAAATGAACGCACAAGAGAACCCCAACCCCACCGAAGAAGGAGCAGCATCATGACCAACGTCAACGCCGAGGCCGCCATCGAGGCCTCCGCCACCCTCCCCAGCATCACCATCACCCGCGACTTCCGGGCGACCCCGGCGCAGCTGCACCGCGCGCACACCGACCCCGAGCTCTACGCGCGCTGGGTGGGACCGTCGGACATCGCCACCGAGATCGTGCACTGGGACGCGCGCACCGGCGGCAGCTGGGCGTACAACAACACCCGCGGCGACGAGCGCTACTCGTTCCACGGCAGCTTCCACGACGTTCGAGAGGACCGGATCGTGCAGACCTTCACCTTCGACGAGTGGCCCGACGCGGTGTCGCTCGAGACCATGACCTTCGAGGACCTCGGCGACGGCCGCACGCGGATGCACTCGGTCTCGCTGCTCGACAGCTTCGAGAGCCGCGACGGCATGCTCGCCAGCGGCATGGAGAAGGGCGTCAACGACGGCTACGCCAAGCTCGACCGACTCCTCGCGGACGGCGAGGTGTAGTGGTTACCGTCGAGGTATGACGGAGCTCGCACCGGTACGCACGCACATCGCCGACGACCTGGGGGTCCTCACCCTCGGCGCCGCCGGCCGGCGCAACCCCCTCTCGCTCGCCACGATGCGGGCGGCCACCACCGCGCTCGACGGCTTCGACGCCGACCCCGCGGTGCGGGTCATCGTGATCCGCGCCGAGGGGCCGGCGTTCTCGGCCGGGCACGACCTGAGCGAGATGGTGGGCCGCACCCTCGACGAGGAGCGGGAGATCTTCGCCGCCTGCACCGACCTGATGGCCGCGGTGCACCGCGCGCGGCAGCCCGTGATCGCCCAGGTGCAGGGCATGGCGCTGGCCGCCGGGTGCCAGCTCGTCGCGACGTGCGATCTGGCGATCGCCGCCTCCGACGCGCGGTTCTCGACGCCGGGCGTGAAGATCGGGCTGTTCTGCTCGACGCCGATGATCCCGCTCTCCCGCGCCGTCGGCCGCAAGCGCGCGATGCAGATGCTGCTCACGGGCGAGATGATCAACGCCGAGACCGCCGTCGAGTGGGGCCTGATCAACGCCGCCGTCCCCGCCGACCAGCTCGAGGCGACCGTCGCGGACCTCGCGCAGCGCATCGCCGCATCGAGCGGCGAAACGCTCGCGATCGGCAAGCGCGCCTTCTACGACCAGATCGACCGCACCGAGCCGGACGCCTACGCGGCCATGTCCGAGGTGATGGCGACCAACGCGATGATCCCGGACGCGCAGGAGGGGATGACGGCGTTCCCGGAGAAACGCGCCCCCGTCTGGCGGTGATTACCCGGTAACTTAGCAGCATGAAGCTGCCTCGGCTCCGCGCCGACTACGGGTCGATCCTCCTGGGGTCCGCCGACGACAGCTCGCGCCTGACCCGCGTGCGGGTGCAGCTGGTCATCACGATCGGCGTGATCGTCGCCAACCTCATCGGCGTCGGCCTGGCGATCGCGCTGGCCACGGTCGGCATCCCCGAACCGTCGATCCCGTGGGACGCCTGGTGGATGAACTACCTGGTGGTCCCGCTGTACATCGCGATCGCCTTCGTGCTCGGCGCGACGATCGGCACCGTCCGCCTCGTCCGGTCCCTGCGCTGGTCGATCCGCCGGGAGGAGCCGAACGCCGCGCAGGCGAAGGCGGCGATCGTCGGGCCCTGGCGCCTGACCGCCCTGCAGGCGCTCCTGTGGGGCGTCGGCACCGTCGTGATGACCGTCGGCTACGGCACCATCAACCCCGATCTGATCCCGAAGATCGCGCTGGTCACGGGCCTGTCCGGCGTGGTGGTCTGCGCGATCTCGTACCAGATCACGGAGTTCGCGCTCCGGCCCGCGGCCGCGCAGGCGCTGGAGGCCGGCTATCGCGCGCCCCGCAAGGGCAGGCTGCGGATGCGGGCCGCGACGGCCTGGGCCATCGGCTCCGGCGTCCCGATCCTGGGCATCTTCCTCGTGGTGCTGTTCGGCACCTTCCGCGACGACACCACCAAGCTCGACATCTTCGTCGCCGTCGCCGCCCTGGCCGCGATCGCGCTCCTGACCGGGCCCCTCATCTCCCTGCTCAACGTCGACGCCCTGATCGCTCCCCTGCGCGTGCTGGGCGGCGCGATCCGCCGGGTGCGCGACGGCGAGACCGACGTGGCCGTCCGGATCTTCGACGGCTCCGACATGGGCGAGCTGCAGGCCGGGTTCAACGAGATGACCTCCGGGCTCGCCGAGCGGGAGCGCCTGCGCGACCTGTTCGGCCGGCACGTGGGCCGCGACGTCGCCGAGTCGGCGCTGGGCCTCGGCGTGCAGCTCGGCGGCTCCGAGCAGGTGGTGGGCGTGCTCTTCGTCGACGTCGTCGGCTCCACGACGCTCGCGCGCCAGCGGCCGGCGACCGAGGTGGTCGAGCTGCTCAACCGGTTCTTCGAGGTCATCGTGACGGCCGTCGAGGAGAACGACGGCCTGGTCAACAAGTTCGAGGGCGACGCGGTGCTCGCGGTCTTCGGCGCGCCCCTGCCGCACCCGGACCCGGCGGGCGGCGCCCTGCGGGCCTCGCGGCTGATCGCGGACCGTCTGCCCGCCGCGGTGCCCGACCTGCGGGCCGGGATCGGCGTCTCCTACGGCGTGGTCGTCGCGGGCAACGTCGGCGCGATCGAGCGCTACGAGTACACCGTGATCGGCGACCCGGTCAACGAGTCCGCGCGCCTGTCCGAGGTCGCCAAGCGCGACACCTCGCTGCCGGTGGCGTCGGAGCCCGCGATCATGGGGGCCCGGGAGGCCGAGTCGCAGCACTGGCGGTTCACGGACGAGCTGGAGCTGCGCGGCCGCGACGAGTTCACCCGCCTCTACGCCCCGCTGTCGTCGAGGACGAGCACGTCGTCGACGAAGGTCGTGCCGCCGACGGTGAACTCCCGCACCCCCGCGGTCACGAAGCCCGATTTGGCGTAGAACCGCTTGGCGCGGGCGTTGTCGGCGTTCACGCCCAGCCACACCGGCAGCCCCGCGGCGTCGGCGCGGACCGCGTCGAGCAGGGCGCGGGCGACGCCGCCGCCGTGGTGGTCGGGGTCCACGTAGAGCTTGGACAGGTAGGCCGACGGTGCGCCGCGCAGCGCCTCCGGCCCCTCGTCGTGCGCGCCGTGCAGCACCAGGGCGTATCCGACGGGGCCGCCCGGCCCGTCGACGACGAGCACCCGGTGCGCGGGATCGGCCAGGTGCCGGTCGAACTCGGCCTCGCTGAGCTGCGTCGCCACGAACGCCGCGATGTGCTCGCGCGGCAGCGTCGGCGGGCAGGCCAGCGGGAAGGTCCGCGCCGCGAGCGCTGCCACCGCCGCGGCCTCGCCGGGCTCGGCGCGACGCACACGCGCCTGCATCGGGGCGGTCATTCGCGCCCCAGCAGCCGGTCGGTCTCGCGTCGCTCGCGTTTGGTCGGGCGCCCCGCGCCGCGGTCGCGCTGCGGCATGGACAGCACGATCTCCCGCGGCGGGGGCGGCGGGCTGTTGTCGATGTAACAGGTGGCGGCGATCGGGGCGCCGACCCGCTTCGGGATGAGCGTGGCGACCTCGACGATCCGCTCCCGGCCTGCCAGGCGCAGCCGCACCTCGTCACCCACCACGATGTGCTGGGCGGGCTTGACGGTGGCTCCGTTCACCCGCACGTGCCCGCCGCGGCACGCCGTCGCGGCGGCCGACCGGGTCTTGGTCAGCCGCACCGCCCACAACCAGGCGTCGACCCGCACGGCTACCGCGCGCGGAGCAGCCGCGACAGTCCGACGGCGCCGAGCACGCCGAACGCCACCAGCAGCAGCAGGCCGAGGCCCGCGCCAC
This sequence comes from Tsukamurella tyrosinosolvens, assembly GCF_900104775.1. Lineage (NCBI taxonomy): Bacteria > Bacillati > Actinomycetota > Actinomycetes > Mycobacteriales > Tsukamurellaceae > Tsukamurella > Tsukamurella tyrosinosolvens. Next base: position 760,164 of record NZ_FNSA01000003.1, on the reverse strand, counting down.
CGATGAACCAGCCGACCGCGACGACCACCAGCGCGGGGGCGGCCATGGCGGCGACCATCCCCGGGTGCTGCTTCACGACGTCCAGCGCGGCCTTCTTGCGCGCGGGATCGAGCTCTTTTCCTGCCATGTCACCAATGTACGCATTCCCGGCAGGGCAAGATCGGGGCATGACGGTGCTGGCGCTCATGCGACACGGCGAGTCGGGCATGTCGATCCCCGACGAGGCCCGCCCGATCAGCGCGAACGGCCGGGATCAGGCCCGACGGTCCGCGGCCTGGCTCGCCGAGCAGGGGCTCGCGCCGGGGCACGCGCTCGTCTCGTCGGCGCGACGCACCGTCGAGACCTTCCACGCGATGGAGCTGCGCTGCCCGATGACGGCGACCGAGGAGCTCTACGAGTGCCCCGGCCGCCGTGTTCTGGACGAGATCAACGGCGTGCCGGGCGACGTCGACGTGCTGCTGGTGGTGGCGCACTTCCCCGGCCTGCCGGAGGCGGCGGCGCAACTCGATCCGGGCGCCGAGCTCCCCGGCTTCGCGCCCGGCACCGTCGTGCTGCTGGAGCTCGACGACGGTCCGGCGGCGCCCGGTTCGGGCCGGATGCTGGCCTGGTTCACCCCGTAGGATGTCCGATATGGACACCCTGATCCTGCTGCGGCACGGAAAGTCCGCGTACCCCGACAAGGTCAAGGATCACGATCGCCCGCTGGCGCCGCGCGGCGTCCGGCAGGCCGGGCTCGCCGGGAAGGCGATCCGCCGCTTCGGTCACGACGTGGACCTGGTGCTTTGCTCGACGGCCGAGCGCGCGCAGGCGACGCTGGCGCAGGCCGCCGTCGACGCGCCCGTCCGGCACCTCCCCGCGCTGTACGGCGCGACGGGCACGGAGATCCTGAAGATCGTCGAGGCGGAGCGGGGCGACGCGGCGACGGTGCTGGTCGTGGGCCACGACCCCGGGCTCGCCGAGGCGGCGCAGATCCTCGACCCCACCTTCACCTTCGCCAAGTTCCCCACCTCGGCGTTCACGGTCATCCGGGAAGGCCACGCGGAGTTGCACATCCCTCGCTAACGTGAAGTCGTGACTCATCGCGCGCGCTTCGAGAACTCCGCAGGTTCCCTCTTCACCGACGGGCTGCGGGGCGTCCTCGCCGCGCACCCCGACGCGGCCTGGCACGACGCGGGTTTCGTCGCCCGCCGCACGCCCCGCTCCTCCGGCGTCGCCGTGGTCTCGGGCGGCGGCTCCGGGCACGAGCCGATGCACGTCGGGCTGATCGGCGCGGGCCTCCTCGACGCCGCCTGCCCGGGCCTGATCTTCACCTCCCCCAACGCCGTGCAGGTCGCCGCGGCGACCCGCGCCGTGGACACGGGCGCCGGCGTCGTGCACGTGGTGAAGAACTACACCGGCGACGTGATGAACTTCGCCGTCGCCCGGCGCCTCGTGGGCGCCCCCGACGGCGACGCCCCGGCCGTCTCCACCGAGTTCGTGCTGGTCGACGACGACGTCGCCACCGAGGACACCTCCGGTCCCGGCCGCCGCGGCACCGCCGCCACCGTCGTGGTGGAGAAGATCTGCGGTGCGGCGGCGGACCGGGGGCTGCCGCTGGCGGACGTCGCGGCGGTCGGCCGCCGTACCGCGGCCCGGGCCCGGTCGATGGCCGTCTCGTTCTCGGCGTGCAACGTGCCCGGCGCCGACGCTCCCTCCTTCGACCTGCCCGACGGGCAGATGGCCTTCGGCGTCGGCATCCACGGCGAGCGCGCCCGCGACGAGCGGTCCGCGACCGCCGCCGAGGAGATCGTCACCGACCTGCTGGCGCGGATCCTGCCGGGCACCGGCCTCGGCTCCGGCGACCGGGCGCTGGTGGTCGTCAACAACCTCGGCGCCGTCACCGACCTCGAGACCGGCGTGCTCTTCGCCGAGGCCGTCAAGCAGCTGGCCGAGCGCGGGATCGAGGTCGCACGCTCACTGGTCGGCCGCTTCGTCACGGCGCTCGACATGGCCGGCGCCTCGCTCACGGTGGTCCCGCTGGACGACGAGCTCATCGCGCTGTGGGACGCGCCGACGGCCGCCCCGGGCTGGCCGCACGCGGCGACGGCACCGTCGAACCTGGACCCGCTCGCACACGCCCGGCCGGACGACTCGGCCGACATCGGCGAGCCGAACGCCTGGCTCTCGGACTTCGTCGGCCGCGTGCAGCGCTCGGTGGACGAGCTGACGGAGCTGGACCGCAAGGCCGGGGACGGCGACTTCGGCACCAACATGGAGGCCGCGCTCGCCCACTTCCCCCTGCCGCTACGCGGCACCGACGGCGAGGTCCTCGAGGCCATGGCGACCTCCTACCTGGTGCGGGCGGGCGGCACCTCCGGCGCCGTCTTCGGGACCTTCTTCACCGAGCTCGGGCGGGCCCTGCAAGCCGACGGCGCCGCCTTCGGCCGCGGGGTGCGGGCCGGGCTCGACGCCGTGGTCGAGCTGGGCGGCGCGCGGGTGGGCGACAAGACCGTGGTGGACGCGATCTCCCCCGCCGCCGACGTGCTCGACGCCGGGGGCTCGCTCGCGGACGCGGCCGCCGCGGCGGCGCAGGGCGTGGCTGCGACCGCAGACAGCACCGCCTCGCGCGGGCGGGCCAGCTACCTGGGCGACGCCGTCATCGGCGTGCCGGATCCCGGTGCGCTGGTGATGTCCTGGCTGTTCGAGGCCGCGGCGGCCGGCCGGTAGCTCCCCCGCTCCGGATCATTCGGCGCGGATCGTCTCGGCGATCAGCGACGCCGCGGCGAGGATGCTCGCGTGCGGGCCGCTCCGCAGGAGCGCCGGGAGCACCGAGCCGTCGACGACCCGCACGCCGTCGAGCCCGTCGACCCGCCCGCCGGCATCGGTGCGCTCCCCGAGGGGGAGCGTGCCCCACGTGTGCGAGGACATGCCGATCACGGGGTCGACGGCGATCGACCCGGGTTCCACGAGATCGGCGAACGCGGGAGAGCGCAGCATGGCCACGACGTCGTCGACGCCGAGCGCCAGACGCGTCCTGGACTCCTCGTCGGGCTCGCCGAGGTCGAGGGCCCCGTTCGCCGCGAGGACGCCCCGCGTCGGCCGGCTCATGTCGGCGACCCCGATCGGCACCCCGCGTCGCTCCACACCCGGGATGTAGGACGCGAAGTCGTCCGAATAACAGCGGAATTCGAGCCCGTCGTCGGTGTGCAGCACGGCCTGCAGGAGCGGGACCGGCGACAACGGGGTGCGCGGCGCGAAGCGGACGACGCGTTCCGGGTGCTCCAGCGTGGTCAGTGGTCCCGTCCACGGCGCGAGCAGCGCGCCCGATCCCAGCGTGCCCGCCGCGAGGATGATCTCGGGGGCGTCGATCCGTCCCGCCGTCGTGTGCACGCCCACGATCGCGCCCCGGGCTTCGATCAGTGCGGTCGCGGTGGCGCGGAGGAGGGTGGTGCCGTCGGCGCGGGGCGGGAAGGCGTCGGCCACGGTCCAGCGCGCGCCGGCCCGCCGGTTGGATCGGACGCGATGGAGTCCCGCACCCGCCCACGGCGCGGTGCGCGCCGAGTCGATCCCGCTTGTACGCCAATGGGACTCGAATCCAGCCGACACCGGCCCCAGTTCGGCGTCCCGGCACGCCGAGACCCGCATGGTGCCGCCGCCGGCGGCTCCGCCGTCCAGGCGGTCGAACGTCGCGGCGATCCGCTCGTGCGGCCACGGCCAGTCGGCGTAGTCGTCCCGGTGACCGCGGAGGAAGTAGCCCCCGTTGACGGCGGCCGAGCCGCCCAGTCCCCTACCCCGCACCACGTCTCGGCCGCGGGCCTCGGCGTACCGGCGGGCGCGGTCGCCGCCGAGAGGCAGGGTGGTGAGGCGCCGCGTCGCGGCGGAGGGAGCGGCGAGGGGGCCTCCCTCCAGGAGCACGACGTCCCGGTCGTGGCTCAGGGCGTGCGCGACCGCGAGGCCGGCGCTGCCCGCGCCGACCACGACCGCGTCCGCGGTGCGCCGCGCGCCGCCCGCCATGTCAGCGGGTGATCCTGGGCCGCAGGGCCCCGAGGTCGCGACGCGCCAGGGCGCCCTGCCAGACGCCGAGGCCGTACGCGAGGTCGTCGAGGCGGTGCAGCACGGCCCACGTCACCGGGTCCGGGTGCGGCGCCGACGGTTCCCGGTGCACCGCCGCCGCCCACGTCACGACGGGTTCCACCGCGGCCGCGATCACCACTCGGCGCCGGACGCGGCGCGAGAGCAGCGCCGCCGCCGCGGTCGCCGGCCAGTAGTGCCGGAGCAGCGCCGCGAGGCCCTGGTGCACGCCGAACCAGGCTGCGCGGGCGACGATCCGGGCCGCGACCGCGTCGGCGCCGGGCACCTGGCCCAGGCGGCCGCGCAGCCGCGCGAACATCCAGGCGTAGGTCGCCACCGCGCCGGCGGCCCCGGCGCGCGTCCCGGAGAGGACGCCCGCGGCGGCGAGCGCCGAGGGGATCGAGGTGACCACGGGCGCGGCGTGCGGTCCGTGCCGATGGGCCAGTTCGGCCGCACCGGTGCCGTAGAAGCGGCGGCGGTTCAGCAGCGCTCGCGCGGTGGTCCGGTGGTCGTGCCCCACGCGCGCGGCGGGCTCGTAGCGCACCGTCCATCCGGCGTCGGCGAGGCGCCAGCACAGGTCGACGTCCTCGGCGACGCGCAGGTCGGGATCGAACCCGCCGACGGCCTCGAAGGCGCCACGCCGCACCAGCATCGCCGCCGACGGCACGTAGGCCACGGGGTTCCCCGGCTGCGCGGCGCCGGGCCGCGGGCCCAGGTCGAGGCTCGAATGCAGGCCCGCGTACCGCGCGACGGGCCGCGTCCACGGCGCGTCCTCGAGGCCGACGATGCGGGGCGCGGCGACCGCCACCGTCGGGTCGGCGAACCGCGCGCGGAGCACGTCGGCCCAGCCAGGCCGGGGCACGGTGTCCGCATCGAGGAAGGCGACGAGGCCGGTGTCCGCGAGCGCGGCTCCGCGGTTGCGGGCGTGGGCCGGTCCGCGGTTCTCCGGCAGGCGCAGCAGCCGCACCGCGGGGTCGTCGGGCACGCGGATCGGGACCGCGGAGCCGTCGTCGACGACCACGACCGGCAGGCCGCGCACCGCCCGCAGCAGGCGGTCGACCCCGGCCTGGTCGTCGCGGACGGGTACCACGACGGTGATGTCGCCGGTTCCGTTCTGCGCCGCGGGGACCGGCGCCGCGACGCCGGAATCCAGCAGCCGCCGGGCGAGCCCCGCGGTCGCGGCGTCGTCGACGGTGACGGTGCCGGCGCGGTCGATGAGATCCACGGCGGCCGGCGACAGGGTGAGCAGTCGCATCGGGGAGCCGCCGAGCAGGTGTCGCGGGCCGGGCCGCAGGCACGCCGGGTCGAGCCGGACGGTGAATCCCCGCGGCAGGACGGCGGATTCGGGCGCGGTCATCGCAGCCGCCCGTCGTCGTCGACGGCCCACCGGCCGAGCGCGCCCACGAGGCGGTCGACGGCACCGTCGAGCAGCGCCGCGCCGCGCTCGGCGGTGGCCGTGGTCGGATCGCCGAGGACGCCGGTCGGCGCGACCGCGGCCACGCCCTCGGCGCGAAGCCGGTCGAGGAGCGCGCCGATCGGTGCCGTCTCCCCCGGCGCGAGCCGGTCCTCGCGCACCGCCTCCGGGTCCTCGGCGAGCAGCACGGACGTCTCGGTCTCCCCCGCGTGGGCGTCGCCGCCCGGGAAGACGCACGGGAACCAGGCGGCGTCGCGGCCCTCGGAGCGGAGCAGTGCCACCGCGGCGCGCAGGGCGTCGAGGTTGCCGCCGTGCCCGTTGACGAGGGCGATCCGCGCCGCCCACCGGGATGCGCTGCGCCCCACCTCCACCAGCACCCGTTCCAGCGCGGCCGTGCCGATCGAGATCGTCCCCGGGAAGGCCTCGTGCTCGCCGGAGGCGCCGTAGGGCAGCGCCGGGGCGAGGACGACGGCACCGTCGGCGCCGGGCGCGGTGGCGCACCGCTCGACGGCTCGGCGCGCGATCACGGCGGCGACGCGGGTGTCGGTGTCCAGGGGAAGGTGCGGGCCGTGCTGTTCGACGGAGCCGACGGGCACGACCAGCACCGGCCTGGCCGGAGGCACCTCCGGCCAGGTCAGCGCGGCGAGCTCGGTCATCTCACGCGCCGAGGACGCGGTCGAAGCCCTCGGGGATGATCAGGTCGTCCCGGCTGAGCTCGGCGACGTCGCCGCGGCCCAGGCCCATGAGGGTCGAGTCGACGCCCATGCGCAGCAGGTCGAGGACGTTCTCGACGCCCGCCTGCCCGTTGGCGGCGAGGCCCCAGAGGTAGGCGCGGCCGATCATGACGGCCTTCGCGCCGAGGGCGAGCGCCTTGACCACGTCGCTGCCGCGGCGGATGCCGCCGTCGAGCAGGACGTCGAGGTCGGCGCCCACGGCGTCGGCGATGGGGCCGAGCGCGCGGATCGAGGCGGGCGTGCCGTCGAGGTTGTTGCCGCCGTGGTTGGAGACGGAGATGGCGGTGGCGCCGATCTCGACGGCGCGGCGCGCGTCGTCGAGGCGGGTGATGCCCTTGACCATGAACTCGCCGCCCCACTGCTCACGGAGCCACTGCAGGTCCTCCCAGGTGGGCGGCGGCGTGTTCATCCACTGGCCGTAGGCGCCGAAGAACGTGGGGCCGGTGGCGCCGCGGTCCACGAGGTTGGGCGTGGTGAGGTCGGGAACGATGATGCGGCCGTCGCGGATCCAGTCGAGGGCGTACCGCGGCTTGAGGGCGATCTCGGGGGCGAGGCGTGCGAGGGCCTTGAGGTCCACCTTCTCCGGGATCTCGGGGCTGCCCCAGTCGCGGCCGATGTTGAAGACCCAGTCGGTGGTCACGATGAGGCCCGTGCAGCCGGCGTCCTTGGCGCGCTGTGCGCGGGCGAGGATCTCCTCGCGGCTGCCGAGCCAGTAGATCTGGAAGAAGACCTTGTCGTTGACCGCGGTCACCTCCTCCACCGGCTTGCTGGCGAAGCTCGACAGGCCCATTGCGGTGCCGCGCGCGGCGGCCGCCCGGGCGACGGCCACCTCGCCGTCGGGGTCGACGGCCTGGACGCCCGTCGGGGAGATCATCACCGGGAACGAGAGCTCCTGCCCCATCACCTTGGTGGTGAGGTTGCGCTCGGCCTTCGCGCCGACCACGTGCGGCGCGAAGCCCAGCTCGGTGAAGGCGCGGGTGTTGTCGTCGAGGGTGACGCCGCCCTGCGTGCCGGCGATGAGCGACGAGTAGACGGTGCGGGGCAGGCGTTTCCGCGCGCGGTTCTGCGCCTCGTGCACGGACTCGAACCAGGGGTTGCGCCGCCAGGGGTTGTGCTCGGCGAGTGCGGAGAGTCGGGACATGGTGGTGGTTCCTCGGTTCTCAGGAGCAGCCGGTGGCTGAGCAGCCGGTGGCGGTGGTGGGGGCGAACCCGGCGAGCGGGTTCTCGTCGCAGTCGCGCGACGGCGGCCGGGTCATCAGCGTGAGCGGCACGCCGCGCGAGTGGTCCTTGTTGGCGGTGGGTTTCGTGCGCTCCCCCGCCAGCAGCGATTCGCCGTAGCCCTGCACGCACTCCGGATCCGGCCCGTCCATGGGCAGGCCGGTGAAGAACTTGGCGGCCATGCAGCCGCCGCGGCAGGAGTCGAAGAAGCTGCACTGCGTGCACGCGCCGGCGCTCTGCGGCTCGCGGAGGGAGCGGAACAGCTCGGAGCGCTGCCACACCTCCTGGAAGCCGCCGTCGCCGGTGACGTTGCCCGCCAGGAAGTTCTCGTGAATCGCGAAGGGGCAGGCGTAGACGTCGCCGACCGGATCGATGAGGCAGACGACGCGGCCCGCGCCGCAGAGGTTGAGTCCGGGGAGGGCCCCGGCACTGTCGTTCCCGCCGAACGCGGAGAGGTGGAAGAACGAGTCCCCGGTGAGCACGCCGTCGCCGTGGGCGACGAGCCAGTCGTAGAGCTCGCGTTGCTGCTCGGGCAGGGGGTGCAGGTCGTCCCAGACGTCGGCGCCGCGGCCCGACGGGCGGAGGCGGGTGATGCGCAGGGTGGCGCCGTAGCGGTCGGCGAGGGCCTTGAAATCGTCGAGTTGGGCGACGTTCTGCCGGGTCATGACGACGCTGATCTTGGCGTCGCGGAAGCCCGCTGCGGCGAGGTGCTCGAGGGCCGTGATCGCCATGGCGAAGGAGCCGGGGCCGCGCACGGCGTCGTTGACCTCGGCGGTGGCACCGTCGAGCGAGATCTGCACGTCGACGTAGTCGGAGGCGGCGAGGCGCTGCGCGACCTTCTCATCGATGCGCAGGCCGTTGGTGGAGAACTTCACGCCGACCTGGTGCGCAGTGGCGTAGTCGACGAGCTCCCAGAAGTCGGGGCGCACGGTGGGCTCGCCGCCGCCGATGTTGACGTAGAATACCTGCATGCGCTGCAACTCGTCGATGATCGCCTTGCACTGCTCGGTGCTGAGCTCGCGGGGGTCGCGCTTGCCGGAGCTGGAGAGGCAGTGCACGCACGCGAGGTTGCAGGCGTAGGTGAGCTCCCAGGTCAGGCAGATCGGGGCTTCGAGGCCGCGTTCGAACTGGTCGACGAGGCGGCCGACGGGGGCGGGGCGGGGCCTTTCGAGGGTGGTCATCTCTGTCACTCCTGGTCGGCGGCCGGGACGATCATCCCGGATCGGGCGAGCGCGTCGAGCGCGCTGAGGTACGGGGGGCGGTCGTCGGCGGCGATGCCCGCGGCGTCGAGCGCGGCTGCGGCGCTTCGATGCTCGTGCAGGGACCGCACCACGTCGACGACGACGAGGTTCTTGAGGAACGAGAGCTTCCGGGTGCCGAAGTGGTAGAGCAGCGCGCCGAAGGGCTCGGGGCGGACCGCGACGCGGGGGTTGATCGCCCAGGCGGTGTCGGGGTCGAAGGACACGGTGGGGGCGTCGGCCCCGGCGGCCACAGGGCCGCCGGGAGCCGGCGCGTGCGCGGTCGTCATCAGTACACGCCGCACATGCCGTCGATGGATACTTCCTCCACCAACGATTCCGTCACGAGCTCGTCCTGCGTCGCAGTCTCCTTGTCGGACATGTGAACCAACCTCCTCAGGCTTGCCGTTGTGGTTCCCGTCACACAGTAATGGCACTCAGTGCAAAATCATAGAGATTCGGCGGAATCAGTCCTGACGTACGATCGCGAACAGTCCCCGACCGGCGGGAACGCGCAGAAAGTAGGCAGCGACGATGGCCCCTCGCGGACGTAGCGGACCGCTCGGCGGGCGCCCCTCCGCGACGACGCGCGGCCACCTCAGCGGCATCGCCATCGACCTGTTCATCGAGAACGGATTCGACGAGACGAGCGTCGACGACATCGCGGCCGCGGCGGGGATCGCCCGGCGCACGCTGTTCCGCTACTACCCGTCGAAGAACTCGCTCGCGTGGGGCGAGTTCGACGATCACCTGGACGGGCTGCGCGGGCTCCTGGACGAGGCGGACGGCACCGGCACGCTCGGCACCGAGCTGCGGGACGCGATCGTCGCCTTCAACCAGGTGCCCGAATCCGAGCGCGAGCACCATCGCCGCCGGATGCACCTACTCCTGACCGTGCCCGCGCTGCAGGCGCATTCGATGCTCATGTACGCGGACTGGCGGCAGGTGATCGCCGAGCACGTCGCGCGCCGCCTCGGCCTCTCCCCGGAGAACCACACCCCGCAGACGCTCGCGTGGATGGCTCTCGGCGTCGCGCTCGCCGCCTACGACCAGTGGCTCCGGCGGCCGGAGGCTGATCTCGAGGAACTCCTCCGCAGCGGCTGCGAGCTCCTCATCGCGGCCGCCGACGCACCGGCGGAACGGGTCGAGCCCGGTCCGTGATCAGCCCAGGCGGGCTCGGAAGAACGGTACGAGGTTCTCGAGCGCGACGCCGGTCGGGCCGGGGCGGTCGTAGAGGTCGTAGTGCGAGGCGCCGTCGACCACGACGAGGTGCTTGTCCTTCGACGCGGCGCGGCCGTAGAGCTCCATGCTCAGCCGTTGCGAGGCGAAGGCGCCGGGCTGGTCGCCGATCACGACCATCAGGGGCTGCGTCAGCAGGGTCTCGACACGGTCGTAGGCGTCCCAGTCCGCCAACGCGCCCTGATACGCGAAGTTGAAGCTCGTCTTCCCGCCGGGCGCCTGGCCGCGGTCGGTCTTGTAGTAGGCGGTGGCCTCGAGAACGTCGATGTCGCCGACACCGGCCGCCTTCGCCGTCTCCACCGACGGAGGCAGCAGGTCGTTGATCTGCTCGGCGGCGCCGCGCGCCTGGGCGGTGCGCTGCGCGGCGATCTCCTCGAGCATGCCGATCGGGTCGTACTCGGCGAAGCCCTCCCGCATGAGCCGGCCCACGTTGCTGCCGACGACGGTGCCCAGCGCCTTGATCCGGCGGTCGATCTTCGTCGCCGCCACCGCGTACCCGGCGCCGCCACAGATCGCCAGCACGCCGATGTTGTCGGCGTCGACGTAGGGCAGCGTCACCAGGTGGTCGATGACGAAGCTGAAGTCACTGGTTCGGAAGCCAGGATCCTCCACCGATCGCGGATCGCCGCCGCTGTCGCCCTGGAAGGACGCGTCGAAGGCCGCGACCACGAATCCCGCCGCCGCCAGCGCCGCGCCGTAGACGTTGCCCGAGGTCTGCGCCTTGCAACTGCCGGTCGGATGGGCCGAGACGACCGTCGGGTAGGTCTTCGACTCGTCGAACCCGGGCGGGAAGTGGAGATCGACGGCGATGTCCCACGCCCACCCCTTGGCCGTGACGGTGGTGATGTTCTCTGCCATGACGTTTCCTCTCGTGTGTGGTGGCTGTGAAAGCCACGTTAGGGAGGGGCGCCGCACCCGGGAAGGACAGGATTCTGCCTAGGAAGAATCTTTCCCAGGCAGACGATGCAGGTCCGGGACTAGCCTGGCGACATGGCTGGATCCACGAGCGCCACACCGCACCTGAAGGAACTCGGCGACTTCCTGCGCACCTGCCGCGGGCGCCTCGCGCCCGCCGACGTCGGCCTCGCGAACACCGGCACGCGCCGCGTCTCCGGGCTGCGGCGGGAGGAAGTGGCGCAGCTCGCGGCGATCAGCACCGACTACTACACGCGCATCGAGCAGGGCCGCCTGAGCCCGACAACGCACGTCCTCGACGCCCTCGTGCGGGCTCTCCGGCTCGACCCGGACCAGGCGGACTACGCGGTCAGCCTCCTCGACCACGCCGCGCAGGCGCCGGCGAAACAGACCAGGCGCCGCCCGTCGCGCGTCCGACCGCAGGTCCTGCGGCTGCTCGACCAGCTCTCCGAGACCCCCTCGCTCGTGCTCGGGCCACGCACCGACATCCTGGCGTGGAACCCACTGGCCGCCAAGGTCTACGCGGACTTCGACACGATGGATCCCCGCGAGCTCAACTACGTCCGCCTCATCTTCACGAACCCGGCGATGCGCGAGCTCTTCGTGGACTGGCCGTCGGTCGCCCGTTCGTGCGTCGCGATCCTGCGCCGCGAGGCGGCCGCGAACCCGGCCGATCCGGCGCTCTCCGCTCTCGTCGGCGAGCTCACGATCGCCGATCAGCAGTTCGGCCAGTGGTGGGCGATGCGCAACGTCGCGCGGCAGGACTTCGGCACTAAGATCCTCAGCCACCCCGAGGTGGGCGAACTCGTCCTCGACTGGGAGATCTTCCGCTACGCGGGCGCACCCGACCAGCAGCTCGTACTCAACTCCGCAGACGCGGACTCCCCCACCCGCGAGCGCCTGCGCCGCCTCCTCCCCTGACCGCGCTCACGCAGGCGGATCGACGAACAGGTCGTAGTCGATCGGCTCCGCGCCACCGTACGGGCGCAGGTCCGCAACGCCCGCGCCGCGCACCAGCTCGGCGTCGAGGAAGCACCGCCCGGTTACCGAGAGCGGCTGCGCCAGCAGCACCGCCGCGGCGTCGGCCATGATCTGCGGGCTGCGGGCGTGCGCCGTCGCCTCGTCGCCGCCGAGCAGGTTCTGCACCGCGGCCGTGGCGATCGTCGTCTCCGGCCACAGGCAGTTGGCCGCAATTCCGAGATCCGCGAACTCGGCCGCGAATCCCATGGTGAGCAGCGACATCCCGTACTTGCCCAGCATGTACGCCGGGTAGCGTCCCAACCAGTCCGGCGACAGGTTGAGCGGTGGCGACAGCGTGACCACACGGCCCTCCTCGGCGCGCTCCAGGTGCGGCAGGCACGCCTTGGTCAGCGCGAAGGTACCGCGCGTGTTCACCTGTTGCGTGAGGTCGTACCGATTCATGGTGATCTCCGCGGTCGGGATGGTGCTCAGCACGCTCGCGTTGTTGACGCACACGTCGATCCCGCCGAACCGCTCCACGGCGGTGCTCACGAGCCGGGCGATGTTGTCGTCGGAACGCAGGTCGCCGACCACACCGACCGCAGCGCCCTTCCGCCCGGCCGCGGCGTCGATCTCCGCGACCGCGGTGTGGATCGTCCCGGGCAGGCGGGGGTCGGGATCGTCGGTCTTGGCCAACAGCACGACGTTCGCGCCCCGCTCGGCGAGCGCGACCGCGACCGCGAGGCCGATGCCCCGGCTGCCGCCGGACATGACGACGGTGCGGTCGGCGAAGGCCCCCGGGCCCGGATCGGTGATGAGGGTGGCGGACATGGCTTTCCTTCCGTGGCGCGGACTGCTCTGCGGCTCACGGTAGGTCGCGGACGGCCATCGCGACCATGTCCGCTGCGCACCGAACCGGGGCGCGGCTTTGTCGCCCGCGACGAACCGATGCGCCTCAGCGCCAGTTCGGTTCGAGGATCGCGGGGAACCGCCGGCACAGGAGCAACGCGATCTCGACGTCGAGCCTGCCGTCCTCGAGCGGGCGACCGCGTCGCTCGATGGCCTTGCGCACGCGGTACTTCACGGTGTTGGTGTGCAGGTGCAGGACGGGCGCGGCGGCGGTGAAACTGGACCCCGCCTCGAGGAAGACCTGCAGAGAGTGGCGCAGATGGGCGTCCGACTCGGTGGGCTCGGCGAGAGGTCCGAGCACCTCGCGGACCCAGACGTCGGCGGTGGACAGGTCGCCACCGAGCATCGCCGCGATCACCACGCCGGTGTCGTCACTCGCGACCGTCACGCGGTCCTCACCCGCGGCGCGCAGCGCCACCGCCCGGGCGTCCTCGGCGAGCTCGTGCGACCGGACGAAGCCGCCCACACCGCGGCGCGGCGCTCCGATCCCGAGCGACGGGGCGTTGCGGTCCCCGTCCGCCAGGCGACGCAAGGCGGGCACGGCACCGTCGACCGCCGTGGGTGCGAGCGGGATCCAGCCCCAGGCCGTCTGCCGGTCGTGCGCCATGAACAACGGCGAGGAGACGGCGCCCAGGTGCTTCGCCGCGAGGTGCAGGAACCGTTCCATCCCGATGAGCTCGCCCCGCTCCAGCACGGGCTGCGGGTACCACATCACGACGGCGAGGCTGTGTTCACGCAGCGGGTAGCGCAGCGCCGAACTCAGCTCGTCGACGCCGCGGGAATCCTTCGTGCGGGCGAGGATCCGTCGGATCTGCTCGCCGCGGATCCGTTCCCGGCTCTCCCGCCACCGGTCCAGCTCCTGCCGGTACACCTCGACCACCTGCTCGGAGATCCAGTCGATGTACTGCGAGGTGGCGGTGAAGGTCGCCTCGAAGACCGCCAGAGCGGTGTCCGAGTCGAGGCCGCCCGCGCGGACCTCCACGAAGACGAGCCGCAGCAGTTCCTGCTGACCGAGGCGGTACGCGCGGACCAGGGCGTTCGGCGTGACGTCGTGCTGCGCGAGACGGCGCGCGTATTCGAGAGCCGCGACCGGCGCCGTCACGCCGGCCACGTCGATGCCGTGCCGGATGGCGGCGAAGATCGTCGCGATGTTGCCCTCGACGCTGGCGCGCAACAGCTGCACCAACTGGGCATCGCCGCGCAGCTCCGGGATCTGCGCCAGGATCACGTCCCGCACCGCGTCGGTCACCTCGGCGGCGCGGGGCTCCATCCGCACGATCACGGCCGACGCGGCGGAGGACACGCCCTCGGTACCCGACATGACGCCTGAGCGTAGCCACCGCGGTCCGCCCCGGCGGGGCGATCGGCGAAACCCGTCGTTGTTCGTCGGAGACAAAGCAGGGCGAAACCTTGGGTCGCGCGGACGATGTGACGTCGGTCACGCGCGCCTAGATTTCTTCGCATCAGCAGCCGCGTCACGATTCCCGAAAGGCCCCCGATGCACTTCGCCCTCCTCCCCGCACACCGGGCCCGCACGGCACCGTCGGCACCCGCCGTCGCGGACGACCTCCGAAGCCTCGACAACGCCACGTTCGAGCAGGTCATCGCACACGCCTCGGGTACCCTGGCCTGTCGCGGCGTCGGCCCCGGCGACGTGGTCGCGGTGCTGCTGCCGAACACCGCAGATCTGATCGTCACCCTGTTCGCAGCGTGGCGTCTCGGCGCGGCGGTGACGCCGATCAACCCCGCGCTCACGGCCGACGAGGTGCGCTACCAGGTGACCGACGCGGGCTCGTCGGTGTTGGTCACCGACAACGACCGCGGCGACGGTCTCGGCGCTCCGCCGCTTCTCACCCGCGATCTGGGCGAGGCTCGCACCGCCCCCGTCGTCGCCGCGCACGACGACGACCTCGCACTGCTGATCTACACCTCGGGCACCACGGGCCGCCCGAAGGGCGTCCGCCTCGACCACGCCAACCTGAGCGCTCAGTGCGACTCCGTGGTGGCGGCGCTGGGCCTCACGCCGACGGATCACAGCCTGCTCATCCTGCCCCTGTTCCACGCGAACGGGATCATCGCCGGGACCCTCTCGCCGCTCTTGGCGGGCGGCCGGACGACGGTGGCGGGCCGGTTCCGCCCGGAGACCTTCTTCGCGCAGGTCGAGCAGGCGCGGCCCACCTACTTCTCCGCGGTGCCCACGATCTACCAGATGCTCGCGGACCTCCCCGCCGACGTGCGGCCGGACACCTCGTCGATCCGCTTCGGCGTCTGCGGCGCGGCCCCGGCGAGCGTCGAGCTGCTCGCGAAGGTCGAGCAGCGCTTCGGTTTTCCGCTGGTGGAGGGCTACGGCCTCTCTGAGTGCACGTGCGTCGCCACGGTCAATCCGTTCGACGGCGTCCGCAAGCCCGGCACCGTCGGGCCCGCCATTCCGGGCGTCACCGTCGAGGTCCTGGACGCCGACGGCGCCCGGCTGCCGGCCGGGGAGGCGGGCGACGTGGTGATCTCGGGCCCGAACGTGATGCGCGGCTACCTGAACCGCCCCGACGAGACCGCCGCGACGCTCGTCGGCGGCAGGCTCCGGACCGGCGACATCGGATTCCTGGACGAGGACGGCTACCTCACGCTCGTGGACCGGGCCAAGGACATCATCATCCGCGGCGGGGAGAACATCTACCCCAAGGAGATCGAATCGGTGGTCTACCAGCTGCCGGGCGTCGCCGAGGCAGCAGTCGTCGGACGTCCCGACCCGAAATTCGGCGAGGTGCCCGTCCTGTTCGTCGCACTGAGCGAGGGCACGCCCCTCGAACCCGACGAGATCCTCGCGCACGCCGCGCAAAAGCTCGCCAAGTACAAACTGCCCGTGGAGATCACGACTCTCCCGAGCCTCCCCAAGAACGCCGTCGGCAAGCTCGACAAGCCCACCCTGCGCACGCGCACCTCACCCCCGGTCGCCGTGTCCTAGCCATCACCCCACGCATCACCCGAACAAGGAGAGTCATCATGGGATTCAAGGATCCGGTGTTTCCCGCAGTGGAACCCGAGGAATTCCTCCAGCGCCCCCTCATGGAACGCATCCGCGTCCTCAGCACGCAGTGGGCCGAATTCGGCTTCGGCACCCCGTACATGATCCACGTGATCTACGTCGTCAAGCTGTTCGTCTTCTACGGCCTCGGCGGCGTGGCGCTGGCCACGCTCACCTCCGGGATGCAGCCCTTCGCCCTGGGCGAATGGTGGAACCAGCCCATCGTGTACCAGAAGCTGGTGCTGTGGACGGTGCTGCTGGAGGCGATCGGGGTCGCGGGCTCGTGGGGCCCGCTCGCCGGCAAGGCGAAACCGATGACCGGCGGAATCCTGTTCTGGGCCCGGCCCGGCACGATCCGGCTGCGCCCTTGGAAGTGGGTCCCCGGCACGAACGGTGATCGCCGCACTCCCTTCGACGTCGTCGTGTATCTCGCGATGCTGGTCTCGCTCCTGGTGGCCATCGCGCTGCCCGGGGTGCGGGGCCTCGGCGGTTTCGACGGCGCGATGGCCGCGCTCGGCATCGACGCCTCGCACGGCCTGATGCGCCCCGAGTTGCTGATCGCACCGGTCGCGCTGCTGATCCTGATCGGGCTGCGCGACAAGACGATCTTCCTCGCCGCGCGCGGCGAGCAGTACCTGCCGCCGATGCTGGCCTTCGCGATTCTGCCGCTCCTCTTCGGCGAGCACGGCTTCGTGAACATGATCATCGCGCTCAAGCTGGTCATCGGCGTGGTCTGGGTCGGCGCGGGCCTGTCCAAGTGCAACCACCACTTCACCATGGTCATCCCGCCCATGGTCTCCAACAGCCCGCTCGTGCCCGGCAGTTGGTTCAAGAAGCTGCAGTACAAGGACTTCCCGCAGGACATGCGCCCGTCCGGCTTCGCGCGCTTCATGGCGCACGGCCCCGGCGTGGTCGTCGAAATCATCGCGCCGCTGATCCTGCTGTTCTCGACCAACCGCACCGTGACCGTCGTGGCGGCCGTGTTCATGTGCCTCTACCACCTGTTCATCATCTCCACCTTCCCGCTCGCCGTGCCGCTGGAGTGGAACCTGCTGTTCGGCTACACCGCGATCTTCCTGTTCATCGACTTCCCCGCCGACAGCGGCTACGCGCTGTGGGACATGAACCCCGCCTGGCTCACGATCGTCATCACCGCGGGCCTCGCTTTCTTCCCGATCCTCGGCAACTTCCGTCCGGACAAGGTCTCGTTCCTGCCGTCGATGCGCCAGTACGCCGGCAACTGGGCCACCGCGCTGTGGACCTTCACGCCGGGTGCGGAGGAGAAGCTCAATCGGGTCACCCGGTCCGCACCCAACCAGATCGACCAGTTCATCGCCGCCGGCTATCCGCCGCTGTGGGCGGAGATCACATTGCAGATGACCATCGGCTGGCGCTCGCTGCACAGCCAGGGGCGCGGCCTCTTCTCGGTGCTGCTCGCCACCCTGCCCGACATCGACAGCCGCACCGTCCGGGAGGCCGAGTTCCTCTGCAACTCGATCCTCGGCTTCAACTTCGGCGACGGACATCTGCACGACGTGGACATGATCCGCGCGGTGCAGGACGAGGCGCGGTTCGAGCCCGGCGAATGCGTCATCGTCTGGGTCGAATCCCAGCCGGTGCACAAGAAGACGCAGGCGTACAAGGTGATCGACGCCGCCCTGGGCGTCGTCGAGGAGGGCACCTGGAACGTGCACGAGGTCACCGAGACGCAGCCCTGGCTGCCCGACGGCCCCACCCCGCACACCCCCACCTGGTCGAAGATGCGCACCGGCACGCCCAGCGGCGATCGTCGGGCGGTCGGGGCATGAGCACCGCCACCGTCGTCGGCGCCGGCCCCAACGGCCTCGCCGCCGCCATCACCCTGGCCCGTGCGGGAGTCGACGTCACGGTCCTCGAAGCGGCCGGCACCGTCGGCGGTGGCATCCGCTCCTTCGAAGGCATCGTCCCGGGACTGATCCACGACCACTGCGCCGCCATGCATCCCATGGCCGTGGGCTCGCCGTTCCTGAGGTCGCTCGACCTCGCGCGGCACGGCCTGCGGTGGCGCTCCGCCGACATCGATTGCGTGCAGCCGCTCGACGACGGCACCGGCGGGGTGCTGCGGCGGTCCGTCGCCGAGACCGCCGTCGGTCTCGGGGCCGACGGTGCGCTGTGGCGGGGATTGTTCGCCCGCACTGTCGAGAACATCGACAAGGTGGGTCCGGCGATCCTCTCGCCCCTGCTCCGCGTGCCGAAGCACCCGATCCTCCTGGCGCGCTTCGGGGCGGCGGCCCCGCTGCCCGCGTCGCTGCTGGCCCGCGCGTTCCGCACCCCGCAGGCGCGAGCGCTGTGGGGCGGCATCGCCGCGCACACCTTCCGGCCGCTGCATCAGCCGATGACCTCGGCGATCGGGCTGGGCCTGCTGTCGGCCGGCCACGCCTACGGCTGGCAGGTGGCCGAGGGCGGCTCCGGGGCGATCGCCACGGCGCTGGCGGCGGAGCTCACCGAGCTCGGCGGCGATATCGAGACCGGTGCCCGCGTCACGTCGCTCGGCGACCTGCCGGGCAGCGATCTCGTGCTCTTCGACCTGGATCCCGCGCAGGTGGCCGGCATCGTCGGCGATCGGCTGCCGAACCGGGTGCGACGTGCCTTCGAGCGCTTCCGGCGCGGGCCCGGGGCGTTCAAGGTGGATTTCGCCGTGCAGGGCGGTGTCCCCTGGAGCAACGACGATGCGCGGCGCTCCAGCACTGTCCACCTCGGGGGCGAGTACGCCGAAACGGCGGGGAGCGAACGGGAGATCGCCGCCGGGCGGATGCCGGAGCGGCCCTTCGTCCTCGTCGGCCAGCAGTACCTCGCCGACCCCACGCGCAGCGCCGGGGATGTGCACCCCGTCTGGTCCTACGCCCACGTGCCGAACGGCTACACAGGCGACGCCACCGAGGCCATCATCGCCCAGATCGAACGCTTCGCCCCCGGCTTCCGCGAACGCATCGTCGGCACCGCCGTGTGCTCCACCACCGAGATGTCCCGCTACAACGCCAACTTCGTCGGCGGCGACATCAACACCGGTTCCAAAGACCCGCTCCAGCTCGTCTTCGGGCCGCGGATCACCCTGCAGCCCTACGACCTCGGCGTGCCCGGCATGTACATCTGCTCCGCCGCAACACCACCCGGCCCCGCCGCCCACGGCATGTGCGGATACCACGCCGCAACCCGCGCGCTGGCGGGATTGCGCCGGGCGGAGGGACGGCGGCAGACGGGCGGGTGGCGCGCGAGCGCTAGGACGTGACGACCGCGGGGCGGGCGCCCGCAGGGCCGGCGAAGACCGTGCGGCCGAGGGCCTGCCAGAGCAGCAGGACCGCGCCGAGGGTCACCGAGACCGCGCCGGCGGGCACGTCGAGCGGCCAGTAGAAGAGCGCGCCGATCACGATCATCGCGACGCCGATGCCGATCGAGACGTTCCGGCTCTGCTTCGCCATCGGGATCATCTTGCGGCCGGTGGTCCACAGGCTGACCGGCGTGCGGCGCAGCACCTCGCTGATCGCGACGGTGAAGAACGCGGTGACGATGAACGTGCCGATGGTGAGGATCGGGGCGTAGACGTCGAACCGGAAGCGCTGGATCGTCGGCGCAAGCTCCTGCAGCGCGAAGGCGTGCACCAGGAAGATGCCGAAGGAGCGGTCGGAGGCGGTCTTGAGGAACTTGTCCCAGAAGGAGCCCGCGGTGCGGTAGTCGGACCAGTAGGTGCCGGCCGCGTAGAGCGCCAGGATGATCATCACGAACATCACGGCGGCGTAGGGGCGGAAGACGTTCGCCGCGTCCGTGGGGAACATCCCGACCATGCTGGTCTTATAGCCGTACGCGATCAGGGTGACGATGACGACGCCGATCGCGATCGTGATGACGCGCCCGCGGAAGCGCGAGAACCAGGCCCGCACCTCCTCGATGTGCATGGCCGCGACACAGCCGAGCAGGGTGAAGAACTGGTACGGGAAGATCGTCGCCGGCAGGTGGTTCCACAGCTTCGCGAGCAGCCCGTAGTTGAACATCTCCGGGCGCGCGGTGGTCATGTAGTGCAGCAGGATCAGGTGGAAGACGAAGCTCGCCGCCAGCAGGTACTTGTGGTACCCCATCGTCCAGCGGAGGAACTTCAGCAGGAACGGGAAGATCAGGTACACCTGCATCGTCACGAAGACGAAGTAGAGGTGGTACCAGGCGTCGCCGGTGAACAGGTCGTAGGCGAGCACCTTGAGCGCGGCCTTCGTCGACTCCCACGTCTCGAACGTCCGCGTGACGTTGGAGAACGCGGGCGGCCACATCACGTACATGTGATAGAGCCAGTAGAAGACGCTCCAGGTCAGGAACGGCAGGCCCACCGCCTTGTACCGGCGGCGCCAGAAGTCGATCGGGTCGAGCTTGCGATCGCGGTACTGGTACACCAGCACGAAGCCGGTCAGCGCGAAGAAGGCGTTGCGCGTGTAGTGGAAGATCGTCTGGATCGCGTTCGAGGCGACGCTGAACGGGAACGTCGTGCCGGAGACGCAGTGGTCGAAGATGACGCCCGCGAAGGTCACGATGCGCACGATGTCGAGCTCGTACAGGTGCCCGCCGGCGCGCTTGGGCTTCGACGGTGCCGCCGCCGCTGGTGCACTCGCGGGCGCGGGCTGCTCGGGCGCGGGCGTCACCGCCACGGGCTCAGGCGTCGGCTCGACGCCGCGTTCGCTCATCGTCTGGTCCACACCCACTGATCAACAATCCTGACTACAGCACAGCAATACCTGGTCACAGGCCCTTCGTACGGTAGCCGTTGCGACTGCGGCGTTCCAACTCAGGCGCGCATTGCCAGGAGACTGCCAGGCGATCAGTTGGCCGTCCAGCCGCCGTCCATCGTGTACGCGGCGCCCGTGACCATCGCGGCGGCGGGGCTGCACAGCCACGCGACCAGGCCCGCCACCTCGTCGGGCTCGATGAGGCGCTTGATCGCCGGGCGGGCGAGGAATACCTCGTCGGTCACCCGCTGCTCGCTGATCCCGTGGGCGGCGGCCTGCTCGGCGATCTGCTTCGCGACCAGCGCGGTGCGCACGTAGCCGGGGTTCACGCAGTTGCTGGTGACGCCGCGCTCGCCGCCCTCGAGCGCGGTGACCTTGGACAGGCCCTCCACGCCGTGCTTCGCCGCGACGTAGGCGGCCTTGTACTTCGAGGCGCGCAGCCCGTGCACGGACGAGACGTGGACGATCCGGCCGAAGCCGCGCTCGTACATGCCGGGCAGCGCGGCGCGGGTGAGAAGGAACGGCGCCTCCAGCATCAGGGTCAGGATGCGGTGGAACCACGCCGGGTCGAAGTCCTCGATCGGCGCGACGTGCTGCACGCCCGCGTTGTTGACCAGCACGTCGACGTCGAGGCTCAGGTCCGCGAGGGCGGCGGTATCGGTGAGGTCGAGCGCGAGCGCGGTGCCGCCGATCTCCCCGGCGAGGTCCGCGGCCGCGGCCCCGTCGCGATCGACGACGGTGACGGCGGCACCGTCGGCGGCGAGGCGGCGCGCGACGGCCGCCCCGATCCCCGCGGCGCCGCCCGTCACCATCGCCTTCACGCGCGCGCCCCGGTGGCCCGCTCCGCCCGCAGGGCCGCCCGGTCCTCCTCGTCGATGGTGGCGAGGTCGATGCCCTTGGTCTCCCGGACGAAGAAGACGGCCAGGAAGGTGATGCCGCAGGCGATGGCGAGGTAGACCGCGACCGGCACCGACGAACCGAAGTCCTTGAGCAGCTTGGTCGCGATGATCGGCGCGAGCGAGCCGGCGACGACCGAGGTGACCTGGGCGGCGACCGAGACGCCCGAGTAGCGCATGCGGGTCGGGAAGGACTCCGCCATGATCGCGGGCTGCGGCGCGTACATCAGCGCGTGGAACATGAGGCCGATCGTCACGGCGGCGACGACCACGACGCCGTGGCCGGTGTCGAACATCGGGAAGGCGAAGAAGCCCCACGTCGCGGCGAGCGCCGCGCCCAGCCAGTAGACGGGGCGGCGGCCGACCCGGTCGGTGAGCGCACCCGCCAGCGGCATGACCGCGAAGTGCACGGCGTGCGCGATGAGCAGCCACATCAGGATGTCGGAGGTGTCCATCTTCACGACGGTCTTGAGGTACGTGATCGAGAAGGTGACCACGAGGTAGTAGAAGATGTTCTCGCCGAAGCGCAGGCCCATGGCCGAGAGCACGCCGCGGGGGTAGCGCTTGACGACCTCGACGACGCCGTACGAGACGGCCTTCTCCTTCTCGATCTCCTGCTGGGCCTCCTTGAACAGCGGCGACTCGTCGACCTGGGTGCGGATGTAGTAGCCCACCAGGACGATCACGGCCGACAGCCAGAACGCGACGCGCCAGCCCCAGGCGAGGAAGTCGGCCTCGGAGAGGACGTTGGTCAGGATCAGCAGCACGACGGTGGCGGCCAGGTTGCCGCCCGGAACGCCGGCCTGCGGCCACGACGCCCAGAAACCGCGGGACTTGTTCGGGCTGTGCTCCGCGACGAGCAGTACCGCGCCGCCCCACTCGCCGCCCACGGCGAAGCCCTGGATGAAGCGCAGGACCACGAGCAGGAAGGGCGCCCAGTAGCCGATCTGGTCGAAGGTGGGCAGGCAGCCCATGAGGAAGGTGGCGACGCCGACCATGAGGATCGAGACCTGCAGCAGCTTCTTGCGGCCGAGCTTGTCGCCCAGGTGGCCGAAGACGATGCCGCCGATCGGCCTGGCCGCGAAGCCCACCGCGTAGGTCACGAACGCCGCGATGATGGCGTCGTACTCGCTGGCGCCGGCCTTGAAGAAGATCTTGTTGAACACCACCGTGGCGGCGATGCCGTAGAGGAAGAACTCGTACCACTCGACGACCGTGCCGGCCATCGACGCGGCGACGATCTTCCGGAGCCCGCGCGGCTGCTCCAGGTCGGTCTGCGTCATATCCACTCCTTGTGCGACGGATCACGGCGCCGAACGGATGTGACGCACGCCATGCTCAACGCAGTATGTATGGATAAAATCGCACACACAATGCCCACATCCGCGGATCGGATCTGCATCCATGCACACTCCTGAGCCGAGCGCCGACGGCCTGCTCACCCTGCTGGCCGTCGCGCGGACCGGTCGCTACACCGCCGCGGCCGACCTCCTGGGCATCAACCACACCACCGCCTCGCGCCGGGTGGCGGCACTGGAACAGGCGCTCGGCGGGCCGCTGCTGGCCCGCGGCGCCGCCGGGTGGGAGCTCACCGAGCTGGGCCGCTCGGGCGTCGCCGCGGCGGAACGGATCGAGGCGGTGCTCCACGGCCTCGACGCCGACACCGCCGACGACCTGCACGGCAAGGTCCGCATCGCCGCGACCGACGGCTTCAGCGCGCGCGTCGTGGCGCCCGCGATCGCGGAACTGGGGCGCGCGCACCCGCGGCTGTCCGTCGACCTGCTGACCGTGACGCGCCGCGCACCGTCGACCCGCTCCGGCGTGGACATCGAGGTCGTGGTGGGGCGGCCCGAGACCTACCGCGTCGAGCCCGAGCTCCTCGCGCCCTACCGGCTCGGCCTGTACGGCTCGCGGGAGTACCTCGCCGCCGACGGGACCCCGGAACGGTCGCGCGACCTGGCCGGGCGGCCCCTGGTCTACTTCATCGACTCGATGCTCACCGTCGACGACCTGGACCTCGCCCGCGTCCTCGTGCCCGACATGACCGACCGGCTCAGCTCGACGAACGTCCTCGTCCACGTCGAGGCCACGTGCGCCGGCGCCGGGCTGGGCCTGCTCCCCTGCTTCCTCGCCGACGCCCGCCCCGACCTGGTGCGGGTGCTGCCCGACGAGGTCTCCGTGCAACTCGAGTACTGGATGGTGGTGCGGCCCGAGGCGACGCAGCGGCGCGAAGTGGCCGCGGTCGTCACCGCCCTGCGCGCGCAGGTGGCGTCGATGCGCGGCGTCCTCCTGGGCGATCCGGGCCCCCGCCGCACGGCGCTGCGGGGGTTCACCGACCCGCGCTAGACTGTCCGCTTGACCATGAGCGCATCGACTGCCGGCGGAGGGCCCTCGTTCACCCCCGAGGACCTGATCGGATTCTTCGGGGGGCCGACCGTGCGTCGCGCCGGCGAGTACGTGGGCACCGGCCTCATCGGCGACCTCGAATGGGACGACGAGAAGCGCCTCGTCACGGGCGTCGTCGCCGGCACGTTGGAGTACGACACGCAGGTCTCGATCGCCCCCACCGCACACAGGTGGCGACCCGTGCGGAGCATCTGCACCTGCCCGGTCCAGATGAACTGCAAGCACGGCGCCGCGCTGCTGCTCGAACTCACCGCGGAGGACGTCGAGGAGAGCGAGATCCCGCAGCCGGATCCGTGGGAGCGCCAGCTCGCCGCCCTGCTGCCCGAGGCCCCGCGCGCCAGCGCCGCCGTGCTGCCCGTCGCGCTGCAATTCGACGTCGACGAGCGCGGCGTCGTCTCCGGCCAGCGCCTGCAGGTGCGGCTCGCGACGCCCGGCATGCGCGACGGCTCGTGGGTGGCGGGCGACGTCCGCTGGCGCACCATCGCCACCGCGCCGCGCGTCGCGCCCGCGCAGCGCGACGTCCTCGCGCCGCTCGCGCAGCTCATCACCTGGTCGCTGTACGGCGTGGACGCGTGGGCCGACCTCGGCATGGTCGACACCCCGCTGCTGTGGGACCAGCTGCGCGCCGTCCGCGACGCCGGCGTCCCGCTGCTGAACAAGAAGGCGCGCGGCAGCGTGATCCTCGGCCCGCCGACGCGACTCGGCCTCGTCACCCGTTCCGTGGGCGGAAGCGTCGAGCTGGACCGGGAGGTCGACTTCGGCGACGGCCCGCGGCCCTTCACCGGCGGGCTGCTCGGCGCCCACCGCGCCCTCGGCGTCTTCCAGCAGGACGGCGACGTGCTGCGGCTCGCCCCGCTCGACCCGCCGCTGACCGCGCAGCACACGACCGCGCTGCGCCGCTTCACCCCGGTGCAGGTGCCCGCGGAGGCGGTGCCGGAGCTGCGCGAGAAGTACCTGCCCTACCTCGCGGCCGTCGCACCTGTCCGGGATCCGGACCAGTTGGTCGGCGAGGTGGAGGTGTCGGGCCCGGAGTTGCTGTGCACGGCCCGCTACTACCCCGAGGCCGCCGAGCTCGAGGTCGACTGGAAGTGGCGGTACACCGTCGGCGGCGAGACCCGCGACTTCGTCCTCGGGCGCGAGCCGGCCGGCCTCGCGGACGCCGTCGGGCAGCAGCGGATCACCCGGGCGATGGCCGTCGCGCTGCGCGAGGCCGCCGTCGGCGTGGACCACTCGCAGGGCTTCTACCGGGGCACCGAGGCCGCGGTGTGGCTGGCCGAGGTCGCGCCCGTGCTGCGGTCGGTGCCGTCGGTCGTCGTGGAGGTCGCCGACGATCCCGGCTTCCGCTGGGCGCAGAGCTCGGCGTCGGTGTCCGTGCGGGTGCGGTCGGAGTCCGACAACGCGTCGACGGACTGGTTCGACCTCGAGGTCGCCGTGGAGGTCGACGGCGAGGAGGTCCCGTTCCGGGACGTCTTCACCGCCGTCGCCGCGGGCCACGACACCCTCGTCACCCCCGGCGGCGTGCTCGCCCGCATCGACGGCGAGCGCTTCGACCGGCTGCGCGAGCTCATCGGCGAGGCGCGGGACCTGCCGGCCCGCGGTGCGCGCCGCGGCGCGCGGTCCGGCACGCCCGGCTCCGACGACCGGGGACTGCGGATCAGCCGGTTCCAGGCGGGCCTCGTCGACGACCTCGCGGACCTCGCCGACGCCACCGACTTCGACGGTGACTGGTCCCGCCGGGTGGGCGCCCTGACGGCGGGCGACCTGGCACGGCAGGAGGCACCGTCGACCCTGCGGGCCGAGCTCCGGCCGTACCAGCGCGACGGCCTGGACTGGCTGTCGTTCTTGTACGACAACGACTTCGGCGGCATCCTCGCCGACGACATGGGCCTCGGCAAGACCGTGCAGACGCTCGCGCTGATCTGCCGCGCGCACGAGCGCGCGCCGGAGCGGCCCGGCCCGTTCCTGGTGGTGGCGCCGACGTCGGTGGTGAGCAACTGGGCCGCGGAATGCAGGCGGTTCGCGCCGCACCTGTCGGTGGCGGTGGTCTCCGAGACCGCTCGGAAATCGGGCACGTCGATCGCCTCGGCGGTCGCGGGCGCCGACCTCGTGCTGACCTCGTACACGCTGCTGCGGCTTGACGCCGAGGAGTACGCGGCGGTCTCGTGGGCGGGCGTGATCCTCGACGAGGCGCAGTTCGTGAAGAACCCGCGGTCGAAGGCGTTCGCCGCGGTCTCGCTCCTGGACCGGGCGTTCACGCTCGCCGTGACGGGCACCCCGATGGAGAACCACCTCGAGGAGCTGTGGGCCCTCACCGCGCTGACGGTGCCGGGGCTGTTCCCCGGGCGGTCGTGGTTCGCGGAGGAGTACCGGCGGCCCATCGAGCGCGGCGGCGACGACGACCGGCTGGCCCGCCTGCGGCGGCGCGTGCGCCCGTTCATGCTGCGCCGCACCAAGGACCTCGTGGCGAAGGACCTGCCGGAGAAGACGGAATCCGTGGTGCAGGTGGAGCTCTCGGAGGAGCACCGCCACACCTACGACCGGGTGCTCGCGGACCAGCGGGCGAAGCTGCTGGGCCTGCTCGACGACTTCGAGGGCAACCGGTTCGAGATCCTGCGGTCGCTGACGATGCTGCGCCGGCTCGCGCTCGACCCGTCGCTGGTGGACGAGGAGCTGGCGGTGGAGGACGTCGCCAAGCTCGACTACCTCACCGACAAGCTGGACGAGCTGCTCGAGGAGAAGCACGCGGTGCTGGTGTTCAGCCAGTTCACCGGATTCCTGCGCAAGGCCGCCGAGCGGCTCGACGAGGAGGGCGTGGAGTACGCCTACCTCGACGGCTCGACCACCGATCGGCCTGCGGCGATCGAGAAGTTCACCTCCGGCGAGGTGCAGGTCTTCCTCATCTCGCTCAAGGCCGGCGGCTTCGGCCTGAACCTGGTGCAGGCCGACTACTGCTTCCTCCTGGACCCGTGGTGGAACCCGGCGGCGGAGGCGCAGGCCATCGACCGCGCACACCGCATCGGTCAGACGCGCAGCGTGATGGTCTACCGGCTGGTCTCCGCCGACACCATCGAGGACAAGGTCATGGCGCTCAAGGAGCGCAAGGCCGCGCTGTTCGAGTCCGTCGTCGGCGGCGAGGGCGGCTTCGACGCGCGCCTGGCCGCTTCCGACATCCGCGCGCTGTTCGAGGACTGAGCGGGCCGCGCCCGCCGTCAGGCGGGCGACCGAGCAGGTACGAGAAGCCACGCCCAGAGCGGACCGTCCTCGGATTCGACGACCTCGCCCGCGCGCTCGAACCCGAGGGCGGCGAGCACCCCGGTCGACGGCGACGGAGCCGCGAGGGTGTGCGCGACGATTCGCTCGGCACCCGCCGCGAGAGCCCGCGCGGCGAGGGCGCGCGCCGCGCCGACCGCGAGGCCGCGCCCGCGGTGTTCCGGCGCGATCTCGTAGCCGATCTCGACGGTGCCGCCGACCGGCGGCCCGTGGTAGCCGCCCGACCCGACGAGATCACCCTCCTCGGAGAAGAACAGGTACATCGACCACTCCGCCGGGACGCCGTTCCGGAGGACGGCCAGCGTGTGCTCGATCGCCTCGGGGAACTCCGGCCAGCCGTCGGGGATCGGCGCTCCGATCAACCGCTCGAACTCCGCGGGTCCGCGGTGCAGCGCCTCCAGCTGGGTCACGGTCGCGGGAACCACACGCACGGTGGGAGTCGACGTCATCCGTCGAGGATCCACCGCCGCGGCCGCCTCGGGCAACCGATTTCGCGGCCCGCGGCCTCAGGCAGCGGTGAGAGCCTCCAGGGCGTGGCCGTCGGGCGAGCGGAAGTAGACGCCGCGGCCGCCGAAGCGGTGGTTGATCTCGCCGACCCCGGAACCGTCGGGCTGGGCGTAGAAGCCCAGGCCGCGCTCGGTGATCCGCGCGAAGATCTCGTCGAACTCCTGCTCCGAGACGAGGAAGGCGTAGTGCTGCGGGTGCACCGGCCCCGGCACGGTCATGACGTCGAGGACGACGTCGTTCGCGAGGCGGACCTGCTGGAAGTGGCCGCCGCCCACGTCCACCGGATCCTCGAGACCGAGCAGTTCGGTGAGGAACCGCGCGGTCTCGAGGTTGTCGGTGGCAGCGACGATGGTGTGGTTCAGTTCGATGCTCATGCCTCGACGCTAGGACCTCAACCGGCGTTCATGTCAATGGCTAACGGCCGAATTCCCGCCGCCGATGAACCGCAGCACCGCGCCCCAGAACGCCGCGGTGGCGGCACCGTCGAACTCCGCCGGGAGCGACGGATCCGTGAAGAGGTGACCGGCGCCGGGGTACTGGAGGTACTCCCCGATCGCGCCCGCCTCGCCGACGGAACGCAGCACCGACTCGACGGAGCCGGCCTGCAGGAACGGGTCGTCGAGCGCGTAGTGCAACTGCGCGGGCACGCCCTGCGGCCAGTGATCCTGGCCGATCACGTCCAACGGCAGGGCTCCTGAGCAGAGCACCGCCCTCGCGACGGGCCGATTGCCCGCGACGTAGGTGGCCATGCCTCCACCGTTGGAGAAGCCCATGACCACCAGGTCCTCCGGCAGGCCCTCGACCGCGGCGAGCGCCGACGCCATGAGCGCCGGGTAGCCGATCCCCTCGGCGAACGCCGAGGCCTCCTCGTACGAATCGAAGACGCGGCCGTCGTACTGATCGACGACGTGCACCACGTGCCCGGCGGCCCGCAGACGATCCGCGGCGTCGCGGACGCCCGGGCGCACGCCGAGCACGGAATGGAACAGCGCGACGGTGCTCATGCGGTGGCCGCCCAGTGGTGGCCGTTCCAATTGGCGAGGCGCTCGGTGGGGCCGGCGCCCTCGCGCGGCTCGACGACCGGCCCGAAGGGCACGTCGCCGCCGCGAACGGCGGGCAGCACGTTCTTGACCACCGCGAGCACGCCCTCGGGCAGCGCGGGCTCGGGGAACTCGGCGTTCTGACCGGTGGCGACCGCGAGGTCCCAGCCGTGCACGAGGGTCTCGTTGACGTACATACCGAGCGCCGCGAACCCGGGGACGACGCCCCACGGCACCGTGACCTCGCGCTCGAGCGGGGCGGCGTCCCAGGCGGCGAGTGCGCGCTCGCGGGTGGCCCCGTAGGTGGCGGCGTCGTGGTCCTCCGCGAGGAAGGGCTGGCCCTCGACGGTGGCGGATTCGGCGAGGGCGACGGCGCGCAGGCCGACGGCGTTCATGTGCTGGGCCAGGGCGCGGACGTCGAACTCGTCGCAGGGCGTGGGCAGCGCGAGCTGCTCCTCGGTGATGTTCGCGAGCAGGGACTGCACCCAGGCGGAGACGGCGGCGTAGGAGGGGCGGGGATCAGTGGCTGTGTTCGTCATGGGAACGATTCAACCGGCCTAACATGACACCTTCTGTCATCTTTGTCTGGCAATCTGAGGTCCATGCGCGCCGACCGTCTCCTGTCCGTCCTCATGCTGCTGCGCCACCGCGGCACCATGACGGCCGCGCAGATCGCCGCGGAGCTGGAGGTCTCCACCCGGACCGTGCTGCGCGACGTCGAGGCGCTCGGCGTCGCGGGCGTCCCCGTCTACACCGATCGCGGGCGGGGCGGCGGCATCAGCCTGCTCCCCGGCTACCGCACCGACCTCACGGGCCTCACGCTCGACGAGGCGAAGGCCCTGCTCGCGGGGGCGCCCGACTCCCCCGCCTTCGCGGGCGCGATGCGCAAGGTGGCGGCGGCGCTGCCGGAGGCGCACCGTCGGGAAGCGGCGGCCGCCGCCCAGCGGATCCACGTGCGCCCCGACGGTTTCGCCCGCGCGCCCGAGCCCGACCCGCACCTCGGCGAGCTGCAGCGCGCGGTCATCGACGGGCTGCGGGTGCGGGCCGTCTACCGGCCGCGCGGCGGCGCCGCGGCGGAGCGCACGCTGGACCCCGTCGGGCTGGTCCACGCCGGGCAGGCCTGGTACCTCATGGCCCTGCGCGACGGCGAGCGCCGCACGTACAAGACCTCGCGGTTCACGTCCGTGAGCGTGCTCGACGAGCCCGCCCGGCGCCCGGCCGACGTGGACCTGGCCGCCGAGTTCGAGGAGTCCCGCGCTTCGTTCCGCTCCGGGCACGAGGCGGTGCTCGTCGAGCTGCGCGCCGACGAGTACGGCTGGACCAAGCTGTCCGGGTTCGGGACGGTCGTCACGCCGCCCGGGCCCGACGGTGCCGGCACGCTCGGCTTCAGCGACATCGGTCGCGCGGTCTGGACGCTGTGGGGCGCGCTCCCGCACGTCGACGTGCTGGGGCCGCCGGCGGTGCGCGCCGCACTCGCGGCCCGGCTCGCCGAGACGGCCGCGGTACTGGGCGCCGGTTAGGGCGCGTCGTCCGCCATCGCGCGCCGGATCCATCCCTCGACGCCGGCGATGTGCACCGTCGCGCACGCACAGGCGACGTCGGCCTGCCCGGCGACCAGTGCGTCGTAGATCTGCCGGTGCTCGGCGATGGTGCGAGCGCGGGCGTCCTCCTGCTCGGTGCCGCGCCAGATCCGGGCGCGCAGGGTGGGCGCGGAGAGACCCGAGATGAGCGCCCGCAGTACGGGATTGCCGGACGCCTCGGCGATGGTCTGGTGGAACAGGATGTCCTGCTGCACCAAGGTCTCCACCGACGCTTCGGGTCCGCCCAGCGCCAGCGTCCCCTCCAGGACGGCGAGCGCCTCGTCCGTGATCCGGTGCGTCGCCATCGCGGTGGCGGCCGGCTCGAGGATGCGCCGCACCTCGAAGAAGTGCAGGACCGAGTCCTCCTGCTGGAAGTCGACGACGAACCCCATCGTGTCGAGCAGCAGGGTCGGCTCGAGGCTGGTGACGTAGGTGCCGTCGCCCTGGCGCACATCGAGGATCCGGAGCATCGCCAGCGCGCGGATCGCCTCCCGGAGGGAGTTGCGCGACAACCCCAGTCGCGCGGCGAGGTCGGCCTCGCGCGGCAGGCGACTCCCGGCGGGCAGCTCCCCGTCGGTGATCATCTCCTTGAGCTTGAGGATCGCGTCGTCCGTCCGCGAGATCCGCCCTGCACCCTCGTTGGTCGACATCGATCAATCGTAGCGGCGAGAGAGTGCGGGCGGCCTCACAACGCGGCCTCGAGGTCGGACCAGAGCGCATCGGGCGGGGGCGCCGCCAGCAGGTCGAGGTCGGCGCGGACCTCGTCCGCCGACCGCATGCCGAGCAGCACGGTTCGCACGGCGGGGTGCCGCAGCGGGAAGTGCACCGCGGCGTGCGGCAGCGTCGTACCGTGCTCACGACACACCGCGGCCAGCCGGCGCGCCCGGTCGAGGACGCGGAGCGTCACCGGCGCGTAGTCGTACGTGGCGCCGGGCCGCGGGTCGGCCGTCGCGGTGATACCCGAATTGAACACGCCACCCGCGGCCACCGAGACGTCGCGCTCGAGGCAGGCGGGCAGCAGGTCGTCGGCCGCGCTCCGGTCGAGCACCGTGTACCTGCCCGCTATGAGGACCGCGTCGAGGTCGGTCTCCCGGACGAAGCGGGTGAGCATCGCCGACTGATTCATCCCGGCGCCGTAGGACGCGATGACGCCCTGCCTGCGCAACTCGTCCAGCGCCGGGAAGGCGCCGTCCATGGCCTCGGCGAAGTGCTCGTCGGGGTCGTGGACGTAGACCACGTCGATGCGGTCGCGGCCGAGCCGTTCCAGGCTCGACTCGATGGAGCGCAGCACACCGTCGCGGCTGAAGTCCCATACCCGCTCGACATCCGCAGCGACGGCGAAGCCCTCCACGTCGCCGTCGCCGCGATGCTCGGTCGCGGGCTGGAGCAGGCGGCCGACCTTGGTGGAGATCACCACGTCCGTTCGGTCCTCCAGTGCCGCACCGAGCCTGCGCTCGGAGAGGCCCAGGCCGTAGTGCGGCGCGGTGTCGTAGTAGTCGATGCCGGCGTCGGCGGCGGTCCGCACCGCCTCCGTCGCCGCGGCGTCGTCGACAGCGGTGAACAGGTTCCCGATCGCCGCGGCACCGAAGGAGAGCGGCGCCACCTTCAGGCCCGCACGGCCGAAGGGTCGGGGCGCCCTCATGCCCCCCCTCCGCGGAGGGATCCGGAGGCCGCTCATGCCGCCGTCGACAGCGAGCGAGGTACCGGTGGTGGCGGAGGAGCCGGGATTGAGCAGGTAGCAGATCGCGCCCGCCACTTCGGCGTCCGTGACCAGTCGGCCTGTGGGCTGGCGTTGCCGCAGCTGTTCGGCCTCAGCGTCCGGGTCGGTCGCCGCCTCGAGCAGCCGGCGCACCCACGGGGTGTCGACGGTGCCGGGGTTGACGCAGTTGAACCGGATCCCCTCGCGGACGTGGTCCGCCGCCATCGCGCGGGTCATCGCCTCGACCGCACCCTTCGATGCGCTGTAGAGCGCGCGGCCGGGAAGGCCGGCGGTCGCGGCGATCGAGCAGGTGTTGACCACGGCGGGATTCTCCGACCGGCGCAGGTGCGGCAGCGCCGCCCGGGTCACCCGGACCGTCCCGAGGACGTTGACGTCGAGCACCTTCCGCCAGTCGTCGAGCGTTCCCGCCTCGACGGTGCCCTGCGCGCCGATCCCGGCGTTGTTCACCACACCGTCGATCCCGCCGAGGTACTCGGCCGCGGTGGCGACGGCGGCGATCACCGACTCGTCGTGGGCGACGTTGCAGGCGACGCCCATGGCGTCGGGCGGCGCGTCGTCCGGCTGGAGATCGAGCACGGCCACGACCGCTCCACGCACCATCAGCTCCTCCGCCGTCCGCCGACCGATCCCCGAGGAGCCGCCGGTCACGACGGCGCGGAATCCCGCGAATTCGTCTGCGTTGCTCATTGTGCTTCCTTCCATGCCTCCCCGTCGGGGAAACCGAATCGCACGAGCGTCTCCGACCGGATCTGCGCCGAGAAGCCGGGCGCCGCGGGGGCCGCGTAGGCGCCGCGCACGATGCGCACCGGGTCGAGGAAGTGCTCGTGGAGGTGGTCGACGTACTCGATGTTGCGGTCCGTGGTCGTCCCGGAGACGGCCACGAAGTCGAACATGGCGAGGTGCTGCACCAGTTCGCACAGTCCGACACCGCCCGCGTGCGGGCACACGGGGATGCCGAATTTCGCCGCCAGCAGCAGGATCGCGATGTTCTCGTTGACCCCGGCGACACGGGTGGAGTCGAGCTGGAGCACGTCGATCGCCTCGGCCTGGAGGAACTGCTTGACCAGCACCCGGCTGTGAGCGTGCTCGCCGGTCGCGATGCGGACCGGTGCCGCGCGGCGCCGGATCGCGGCGTGCGCCAGCACGTCGTCGGGCGCCGTGGGCTCCTCGACCCACCACGGATCGAATTCGCGCAGCCGCTCGATCGCGGCGACCGCTTCGTCGACGTCCCACCGCTGGTTCGCGTCGACGGCGATCCGCACGCCGTCGCCGACCACGGAGCGCGCGAGGGCGAACCGCCGGACATCGTCGTCGATGTCGGCGCCGACCTTCAGTTTGATCTGCGTGAACCCCTCGGCCACCGCCTCTTTCGCCAGCCGCGACAGCTTCTCGTCCGAATAGCCGAGCCAGCCGGGCGACGTGGTGTAGGCCGGGTAGCCGTTCGCGCGCAGCGTCGCCGCACGCTCCGCGCGGCCCGGCTCGACGGCCGTGAGGAGCGCGAGCGCCTCGTCGGGCGTGAGGGCGTCGGTGAGGTAGCGGAAGTCGACGAGGTCGACGATCTCCTGCGGGCTCAGTTCGGAGAGGAGCTGCCACAACGGCAGACCGGCGCGCTTGGCACGCAGGTCCCAGAGGGCGTTGATCACGGCGCCGATCGCCATGTGCATGACGCCCTTCTCCGGGCCGAGCCAGCGGAGCTGCGCGTCGTAGACGAGTTCGCGCCACATCCCCCCGAGGTCGGCGAGCACGGCGTCGACGTCCCGCCCGAGCACGTACTGCCTCAGCGCCTCGATGGCGGCGCGCTGCACGTCGTTGCCGCGGCCGATGGTGAAGACGAAGCCGTGGCCCTCGAGGCCGTCGCCCGCGTCGGTCTCCAGGATCAGGTAGGCCGCCGAGTAGTCGGGGTCGACGTTCATCGCGTCGGATCCGTCGAGGTCGGCCGAGGTGGGGAACCGGACGTCGAGCGTGCGGAATCCGGTGAAGACGCCGGGCATCTCAGGCCTCCTCGAGTAGGGATCGGTGTCCGCCGAGCAGATCGATGTAGGTCTCGATCACGTCTCCGCGACGGAGGTAGGGCTTCGGGTCCGGATAGCCGAAGGCCACGCCGGCGGGGGTGCCGGTATTGACCACGTCGCCGGGCTCGAGAACCATGAAATGGCTGAGGTAGCGAATGATCTCGCCGACACCGAAGATCATCTGCGCGGTGCTCGCCTTCTGGCGGATCTCACCGTTGACGGAGAGGCGGATGTCGAGCAGCTGCGGGTCGGGGATCTCATCGGCCGTCACGAGCTCGGGTCCGAGCGGGTTGAACGTCTCGCAGTTCTTGCCCTTGTCCCAGGTCCCGCCGCGGTTCATCTGGAAGTCCCGCTCGGAGACGTCGTCGGAGACCGTGTATCCGGCGACGCACGCGAGCCCCTGCTTGGCGTCGTCGAGATACCTTGCAGTACTTCCGATCACGGCGGCGAGCTCCACCTCGTAGTCGGTGGCCGACGAGCCGCGCGGAATCAGCACCTCGTCGTACGGACCGACGATCGTCGCCGAGGTCTTGAGGAACATCACCGGCTCGGCCGGCTCCTCGTGCTGCGTCTCCTGCGCATGCGCGAGGTAGTTGACGCCGATGCAGACGATCTTCCCCGGGCGAGCGACGGGCGCGCCGACGCGCAGCCCGGCGGGATCGAACTCCGGCAGCCGTCCGGCCCGGAGCGCGTCGGAGAGCAGGCGCTGCGCGTCTCCGAGGGTCGCCGGGTTGTAGTCGGGGACCACGGCGGAGGCGTCGAACCACCGCCCGTCCCCCGTGGACACGATCGGGCGCTCGGCACCCGTCTCCCCGACTCGTCGCAGTCTCATCGACTTCCCTTCGTGGTGATGGCGGCGGGTGGTCGATCACGACCCCGGCCGGCGGACTGTGGATCTCTAGCACCGGACATCCGCGACCGGTACGCGCGGTGCGGACTCGGCCGCACTGTGATGTGGGCTACAGGTTTCAGTTTAAAGATCGGATGTCTGTGGGTCAATACCCGCGGACTTCCCGGAAGGATTCGCGAACAACCGGGTGTTCACCCAGACATCATTGGATGATTAGCGACGAAGCGCACCCCCGCCGAATCTTCCTCGCAAGAGCGAGCGGGGCCGTGGCACCCCGTGCCACGGCCCCGCCTCGACGACGGCCCGCCGCGAACACGCGGGCCGGCACGGGTCACCCGTCGACGGCGTCGAACACGACGACGTGAGGGCCGATCGCGGGCACATCCGGGAGACGGACCAGCATCCCGCTCTCCGTCGCCACACAGGGGACGGCCGTGCCGTCCATCAGGGCCGCGGAGTCCGGGACGACGGTGTGTGCCGCCACCGCGAGGGGGACCTCCCCCGACGCGTCGACCACGGCGAAGAGACGGGAGTCCTTCGCGGTCCATCGCACCCACGGGGCGTCCGAAGGGGCGGCCCGGTCCTCGGCGACCGGCCGGGTGCCGAACACCGCGTCGCCGTACACCGCGTTCCACCCGCCCAGAGCGGACAGGACCTCCCGCTGCTCCTGCGGTACCGTGCCGTCGGCCTTCGGACCGATGTTGAGCAGGAGGTTCCCTCCGCCGGCGACGATGTCGACGAAGTACCTGATCAGGTCCGGCCCGGAGATCCGGTGCTCCGCGGTCTCCTGCGCGTTGTATCCGAAGGAGTAGCCGATGCCCCGACAGTTCTCCCAGGCCTCTCCCGGCACGTGGGTGTCCAGCTGGTACTCGGTGGTCCGGAAGTCCCAGTGGGTCCTCCCCCACCGGTCGTTGACGACCCCGTCGGGGGCCGCCGCGTAGAAGCGGTCGAAGAGGTCGATCAAGCTGTGCGGCCCCGGGGTCTTACCCTCGTCGGGCCAGTCGATGTCTCCCCACAGCACGTCCGGCGCGTACCGGTCGATGAGGTCCACCACGTGGCGATACGCGTACTCCGCGTACTCGGCCCCCGTGGACCGGCCCTTGACCTCGTCCTCGGGCGAGTCCGGCTTGTCGATCATCGGCGGCGCGGGGACCGCGTGCCAGTCGATACCTCCGGAGTAGTAGGCACCGAAGCGCAGGCCCTTCCGCCGGACGGCGTGGGCGAGCTCGCCCACGATGTCCCGCTTCGGTCCGCGCCGGACGGTGTTGAAGTCGCCGGATCCGGGCGCGTCCCACAGGGCGACACCGTCGTGATGCTTGGCGGTGGGGATGAAGTAGCGCGCTCCGGTCGCTCGCGCGAGCTCCGCGATGTCGTCCGGGTCGAACGATTCCGCCCGCCATCGGTCGAGAAGGCTCTCATAGGGGAGGTCGCCGTACGTCTCGCGGTGGTGGCGCTCCGCGGTACTGCCCTCGATCCGGATCGAATTGGCGTACCACTCCGCGTAGGGATGCCGCTCGAACGTGGGAGATTCGTCCGGGGTTCCGAATTCGCCGGACGGCTCCGCCCAGGCGGGCACGGCGTACACGCCCCAGTGCATGAAGATCCCCAGTTTGGCATCGAGAAACCACTGCGGGACGTCGCGGTGCAGGTGCTCGTACTCGGTCGGTGGTGCGGTCTTCGTGGACATGGTCGTCCTTCACTCTTCCCGGTGTCGGTGGGTGTTGTTGGTGTGCGCGGAACAGGGATCGGGCATTAGAGCGCTCGCGAATCGAGCTGCGCGATAACCTCTTCGGCGACAGGATCGAGCACACCGGGGTACCACATGAGGATGTCGAGCGTCACGGCGACGGAGTGCCGCCGCGCCTCCTCGACGAAGTCACGCAGACCGCCCCGCGCCCAATCATCGACGTCGACGCGCTGGTCCGGATCGTGCACGCCCCATTCGGGCTGCAGAGTCGGCATGGCGTGCGCGACGAGTCCCGCGTACGAGCCCGCGCGATGCGTTCCGTCGGCGGCGATGTCGGTTCCCTCGACCTCGCGCGCGCCCTCACCGAAGTGGATGTCCTGGAAGTCGGTCAGCCGCGGCAGGATCCACGAGTTGACGCTGAGCAGTCGCCCCGGATTCCCGGCACGCGCCGCGACCGCCAACTCCTCGAAGTCCATCGGGTAGTAGCAGACCCCGTCGTCCAGGAACCACCCGTCGAGGTTGCCGCCGTACCGTTCGCCGAGTTCCCGGAGCACCCGGCGCGTGTTCCCCAGCGCGGCGGAGCGGTCGCCGATACCGTTCCGAGTGAACGAGTCCGGCCAGTTCTGTTCGCGCCACCACTGGGTCGTGGCGTACCCCTTGTGCTCGTCGTGGCCGAGGTGGAAGTACAGGAAGAACATGATGCCGCGGGCCTGCAGGGCCGCCGCCAGTTCGCCGATCAGGTCGCGTCGCGCCGTGAGTCCCTCGCCGGCGACCTCGTCGACCGCCGTGCACGGAGCGGCGAGGAGGAAGCTCCACCACGTCGCGGACCAGACCACGTGGCCGGCGCCCAACTCCTTCATCCGGTCGGCGAAGGCCTCGACGTCGAAATCGTCGACGTGACGGTCCAGCGGCGGGAGGTCGTCACCCGACCGCGGGTAGGACCACGGACCGTACTGGAACATGATCCCGAAGTCGGACTCCCGCCATCGGCGCCGGGTCTCCGCGGACGCGGCCCGGAAGGCCTCGACCCGGTCCGCGAGGGCATCGGCGTCCGCCTCGTGCACGAGCTCGACGCTCCTGATCGCCACCGTGTCCGAACCGTCGGCCTCGACGGCGATGGACAACTCGTGAGGTCCGGGCGTCAGGGCGACGGTGCCGACCGCGACCCGCTGCCAGCCGTGCTCGTGGCCCGCTTCCCCGTCGACGCGGACCGCGGGCTGCGGCCGACCGTCGACCGCGATCGTGACACCCGCATCGGTGTGCACCCGGATCACGGCATGAACGGCGTACTGCCCGGTGCGCTGCACGTCGATCGGCCACACGGCGTCCATGTTCCCGGACGCCTCCGCCCAGAAGAACTTCGGTCGCACCGAGTGCTCGCTCATCCGGGCCGTGTCGGGAACGTTGGGAGCGCCGGCGAGGAGCACCTCGACCACCCCGTGGGTGTGGTCCCCGACGGGCAGGCGCTCTGGGTTCTGTTTCACTGTCGATGATCTCATTTCGATTCGGAGACGGGGGTCAGATTGAGGATGGTCGAGGTCAGGTCCCCTCGTCCGTTCGGCGGCACGTTCTGCGGATCGTCCTGGTTCGGCCAGCCGGTCCACTTCTTCGACGTGTAGGCCACGGGCCAGGCGTACGGGCTGATCGGAGCGGTGAACCGCTCCGATACCAGGATCCGCTGCAACTCGAACGCCTTCTGGCGCTGCTTCTCGACGTCGGCGGTACTTCCCATCTGCGCCAGAAGCGCCTGGCCCGCCGGAGAATTCGCGCGAGACCAGTTGGACGAGGCGGACTCACCGATGGCCGTCGGTGCGGTCAGGGCGAACCGCAGACCCGTGAGGGCACCCTGACCGAGGATGTCCGGCCCCAAGGTGAGCGTGTAGTCACCGGTCGAGCCGACGGAGGAGTTCTGCACCGAACTGTCGACGATCGCTTCGACACCGAGCGTTTCGAAGATCTGCTGCTTGATGCCGTTCGCCCAAGGGGAGGTGGCCTGCGTCGGTTCGATCTTGAGGGTGATCGGGTAGTCCCGGCCGTCCTTCGTGAGAGTGCCGTTGCGCACCGTGTACCCGCTGGCCCGCAGGGCCTCCCGCGCGGCATCGGCGTCGTGGGTCTGCCGCTTACCGCGGAATTCCGGAGCGATCCAGTCGGTGTAGGTCGGCTCGTTGAGACCGGTCACGTTCGCGGCCTCGTCGGTCGCGCCCGGCGTGAGCCGGACCAGCTGGCCGGCGTCCAGACTGGCGTAGATCGCTCTTCGGATGTTCACATCGTCGGTGGGCTTCACCGCGTTGTTGAACAGCAGGGCGTTGCCCGCTCCTGCCTTCGCGAGCCAGAAGTGGTTCGTCGGGGACTTGTCGACGAAGGTCTTCTTCGGGTCGCCGATGAGCGGGCTCTGGGCGTAGTCCGCCTTGCCCGTGAGCAGATTGTTGAGGATCGCGTTCGGTGTGGCGGCGGCGTTGTAGGTGACCGTGCGAACGCCCTTGGACTCGGCGCCCCAGTAGTCCGGCCGCAGGCTGTAGACGATGCGCTGCACACCGACCGTCGACAGCAGGAAGGGGCCGGTCCCGATCGGGTCGACGTTGTGGTCGGTCGCCGCATCCCGGTGGGCCCACACATGTTCGGGGACGATCTTCACGGCGTAGTACGAGACGAAGCTCGCGAAGGCTGGCTCGCTGTACCGGACCACGACCCTGGTCGGAGTCGGCGCCTCGACGCCGACGATCTTGCCCGTGTTGCCCATTCGCAGCTGCGCGTTCTTCATCCCCAGCTCGAGCGTGAAGGCCACATCGCGTGACGTGAACGGGGTTCCGTCCGACCAGGTGACGTCGTCGCGGAGCGTCCAGGTGAGCGTCTTCCCGCCGTCGCTCCACGCCCACGAGGCCGCCAGCCAGGGCTTGGGTTCGTACCCTTCGCTGGGACTGAGCCGGATGAGCGGCTCGTAGACGAGATCCGACCCCGGCGGTTCGCCCGGATTGGTCGGACTCAGGAAGTTGAAGTTCTTGACGAACGCCGTTGTGGCGAAGTCGATGCTGAGGTTGCGCCCCGGATCGGTGGACAGGTACTCGGTCCGGGAACAGCCCACCGCGGAGGCCGCGGCGACGAGGAGGCACAGGGCGGCCCGCGCCGCCCTGATGCGCACGGAGCTTCTGCTCATCACGAATCCTTACGAGTAGATGCGGGGTCATCGGTCGCCGAGGGGGCACCAGCGTGCTCGCTGGGCGCCGCGGCGTGCCGGGGGCCGGAGGGGGCTCGATCGCCCTGGCCCGGCGCGTAGAGCCAACAGCGCACCAGATGCCCGTCGGCCACCTCGATGGTCTGCGGATCCTCGCCGCCGCACACCGGCAGTGCGTGCGGGCATCGCGCCGCGAACCTGCATCCCGGCGCCGGGTCGATCACGACCGGGATGTCGCCGATCTCGTTCTCGACGGAGAACCGCTCCGCGCGGGTCGTCGATCCGATGCGTTCCGGGTCCGGCGAGGCCTCGATCAGCAGGTCGGTGTACGGGTGACGCGGGTTGCGCACCACCTCGTCCGCCGGCCCCTGTTCCACGATCTGCCCCGCGTACATCACGATGATCTCGTCGCACAGGTACCGCGCGCTGGCGATGTCGTGGGTGATGTACAGGAGCGCGAGACGGTGCTCGTCGCGCAGTTCGGCGAAGAGGTTGAGCATCTCCGCGCGGATCGACACGTCGAGCATGGAGATCGGCTCGTCGGCGAGCAGCAGCCGCGGCTGGACCGCGAGCGCGCGGGCGAGGACCACGCGTTGCCGCTGGCCGCCGGACATCTCGTGCGGCTTCTTGTCGATGAACTCCTCGGCCGGCTCCAGCTTGACCCGCCGCAGCAGGTCCAGCACCGCGGTCTCGAGGCCGGCGCCCCGGGGCGTTCCGTGCAGCTGCAGGGTCCGGCCCAGGACGTGCCGCACCGAGTGGATCGGATTGAGCGAGGCGAACGGATCCTGCATCATCAGCTGGACCTGCTCGCGATACGCGTTGGCCTCCTTGCCCGAGGCCTTCGTGGGCGCGGCCTCGCCGTTCACCAGGATCTCGCCGCCGGTCGGCGTGTAGTAGAGGGCGAGCAGCCTGGCGAGTGTGGTCTTGCCACTGCCGCTTTCGCCGACGAGTCCGGTGATCGTGGCGGGCATGATCGTCACGTCGGCATCGTCGACCGCGTGCAGCGTTCCGCTTCCGGCGTCGGTGCGAACGGTGAACATCCGCGTCAGGTTCTTCGTCTGGACGAGCGGTGTCTCAGTCGTCATTGCGCACTCCTGGTCGTGGCGGGGAGGTGACATGCGACGGATCGATCCGACTCCGGATACTGCTCGAGCTCGGGACGCTCGACGGTGCAGCGATCGATCGCGACCGGGCACCGCGGGCTGAACGCGCAGCCCGGCATCGGGATCCGCGGATCGGGAGGCGCCCCCGGGATGCCCCTGAACTGCTTCTCCGACGACCGGAGGGGCGGAAAGCTGTCGCGGAGCCCGCGGGTGTACGGGTGCAGCGGTGCATCGTAGATCTGCTGCGCCGGTCCCACTTCGACGACGCGGCCGCCGTACATGATCGCCACCCGGTCGGCGAACTCCAGCAGGAGCGTCAGGTCGTGGGTGACGAAGACCACCGCGAACCCCAACTCCGCCTTCAGTTTCAGAACCTGGGAAAGGATGGTCCGCTGCATGACGACATCGACGGCCGTCGTCGGCTCGTCCATCACCACGAGCTTCGGCTTGCACGCGAGCGCCAGCGCGATCGACGCACGTTGCCGCTGCCCTCCGGACATCTCGAAGGGGTAGGAACCAATCCGGTCGCCGCTGATACCGACCATCGACAGCAGTTCCTTGGCCCGATCGTAGGCCGCCGATCGACTGAGGTTCGGATCGTGAGTGCGGAGCACGTCCACGAACTGCGCCCCCAGGCGCATGACGGGGTTCAACGCGTCCATGGCGCTCTGGAAGACCACCGAGAACTCGGACCACCGCATGTCGCGCAGCGTCTTCTCGTCGGCGGTGTTCAGATCGATCGGGCCGGCGTCCGACGCGAACGTCACCGTGCCGGCCACCGTCTCCGCGGGTGGGCGTTGCAGGCGGACGATGGCGGCGAGCAGGGTCGTCTTCCCCGAGCCCGATTCGCCCGCGATCCCGAGGATGGAGTTCTCCTCCACATCCAGGTTCACGTTCCGGCACGCCGGCACCACCGCGTCGGGCGAGACGTAATGGACGTCCAGTCCGCGGATCTCAAGCACGTTGGGCATCGTTGCCACTCCTGTCGCTGTGAGAGGGGGACGGCGTGGCCGAGGAACCGCCGCCGACCGGGGTGACGCGACGCCGGCGACGCGTCCGCCGTGCGCCCTGCAGGCGCGGATTGGTGTACTCGTCGATGCCGAAGTTGATCAGCACGAGCGACATCACGATCAGCACGATGGCCAAACCCGGTGGGAGGAACCACCACCACTGATTCTGGGTGAATGCTCCGCCCTGCTGCCCCTCGGCGATCATCGTGCCCCAGGTGACCTGCCCGCCGCCGAGTCCGAGCAGGGCCAGGCCCGCCTGCGAGACGATGCCCGCACCCACGGCCCCGATCGCGGTGGACGACAGGATCGGGACCAGATGCGGCAGGATCTCCGAACGCATGATCCGGAACGGCTTCTCGCCGACCATCTTCATCGCGATCACGTATTCGCGGCTTCTCAGGCTCAGAGTCTGTGCTCGAATGGCGCGCGCCGGGCCCGGCCAACTGACCACGCCGATCGCTACCGCCGTCCCGAGCACACTGACGTTCGGGATGTAGGTCGCGATCACGACGAGGAGAGGGAAGCCGGAGATGGTGAGCGCGATGTTGGTCAAACTGCTGACGGCGGAGTCGACCCGCCCGCCGGCGTATCCGCCGGCGAGGCCGACGATCGTCGACAGCACGACGACGAACAGGGCGACCAGTAGCCCGGTCACGAACGAGGTCCGCGCTCCGAAGACCAACTGGTTCAGCACATCCCCACCGGTCTGCGTGGTCCCGAGCTCATGCTCCATCGAGGGCGGCGCGCCGAGCGCGGAGTAGTCGACCTGGTCCGCAGTCCGCCCGAGCGCGGACAGGACCGTCGGGCCGATGAAGGACATGATCGCGAAGAGGACGAGGATGACGACGCCGATGCGCGCCTTGGTGTTCTGCAGGACGGTGCGCATCTCACTCCCTCGATTCCCGGGTACGCGGGTCGATGTATCCGTACACCGAATCCGCGATGAAGTTCATCAGGAGCACCGAGCACGTGACGATGAGGAACACGCCCTGGATCAACGGATAGTCCCGGCCGGCGAGCGCCGTGCCGAGCAGACTGCCGAGCCCCGGGTACGTGAAGATGACCTCGATGAGCAGGACGCCACCGATCGCACCTCCGATCGTCTGTGCCAGTGCGGCGAAGCTCGGCAGGATCGAGTTCCGCACGCCGTACCCGACCATGACCCGTACCGGCGACAGGCCCTTCGCCTGCGCCAGGAGCACGGAGTCCTCGGCCGCGGTCTGCGCGAGCACGTTCCGCATGGTGAACATGTAACCGGCGAACGAGATGACCGCCAGGGTGATCCCGGGCAGGGCTCCGTACTTGAGGCAGCTGAGCACGAAGCCCGAACTGAACCCGGGCACGAGGTCCGGGTCGTACGCGCCTCCGGGCGGGAGCCAGCCGAGCCGGTATCCGAGGAAGTACTGCAGCATCAGCGCCGCCCAGAAGCTGGGCACGGCGATGAGTACCGCGCAGACGATGCCGATCACCGTGTCGATCGGGCGTCCGCGCCACCAGCCCGCGATCGCGCCCAGCGAGACGCCGACGAGCCACGCGACGATCATCGACACGACCACCAGACCGAGCGTCCAGGGCAGTGCACCGAGCAGGAGATCCTTCACGGGGAGCGGGTAGTAGCTCGTGGACAGACCGAAGTCTCCCCGAAGGAGGTTGCGCCAGTATGTGAAGTACGCGGCGACGAGGTTGTCGTCGTTACCGCCGAGCATCGCCCGGATCGCGGCCTCGGTCTCCGGCGCCACCGGTTGGCCGGTCTGCACCTCGAGTCGCTGCACCGTCTCCTGAGTGGGATCGCCGGGCATCACGCGCGGGATGATGAAGTTGACGGAGACCGCGCCCACCAGCGTCAATGCGTACATTCCGATTCGCTGAACGAAGGGACCGCTGAATCTCCGCCGCCACGTCGGCGTGGGGGCGGCCCGCGTCGCTCCGCCGGCCGGACTCGTCGCCGTCGTCATCGTTCGTCCCGCTCCGCGGCGGGACCGGCGTCCGCGCGGTGGCGATCACCGACCGCCGTGGTCGTTCGTTCGTGCGTCGTTCTCTGGACCATTCCTACTACCTTCGCCTGATAGATATCCATCGCAGTTGTCGGCCGGAACGTCACCGCTCCGGTGAGGCGATCCGGCCCCCGCCATGCGGAGCGGACCGCCGGTCGCCTATCCGAGGCTGAACGGCACGCTCCACAGAACCACCGTGCGCCTCGAGTTTCCGGCAGATGCGGTGACTTTGACGAAGAATCGCGCCTGTGCGTAACCGGCGCATCCGTCGACGCCGATGGTCTGATCCGAGTAGGTCAGCGATCCGGACGAGCCCGAGAACTTGAAGTTGGATGCGGCGTACTGCCAGCTGCTGGAGAACTCGTCGCCGGGCTTCGGCCAGATGGCGCGGTCGTAGGTGAGCATCTGCGCCCCCACCGAGCCGGCGGACAGCGCGATCGACGCGCCCGTGGTCGCCTTGACCGACGGTTTGACGGTCGTGGCGCCGGCGTCGAAGGACGTGCCGCTGTCCACGGGGGTGTCCGCCGACACCGAAGCGGTGCCCACGTCGATCTGGCACCCGACCATGTAGCCGGCGGCGATCGCTCCGCCGTCGCCCGTGCCACCGGTCACTTCCGCCTTCACGACGCCCGACACCCAGGCGTTGCGGGTGGTCGGCAACGCCACCATGCCCGGCGAGAGTCTTGCGCTCTGCTTGGTGATCGAGATGGTGAGGGTCGCGCTGCCCATCTTGGCGGTGGTGGAGGCGTTGGGCAGGGGGATGAACGTATCGGCGTGTGCCGCGCCCTGCGACGTCGCGCTGATGGCGAGTCCCGCCATGACGGCGGTCGCGGCAGTGCGGATCAGCTTGGTGGTCATGCAATCTCCTAGTGCGTCGCGACACGCGACGGGTGGTGGGGCGGATGGAAGGACGCGGCGCTCATCCCAGCGAGAAGGG
The DNA here is from genome assembly GCF_900104775.1 of Tsukamurella tyrosinosolvens. Lineage (NCBI taxonomy): Bacteria > Bacillati > Actinomycetota > Actinomycetes > Mycobacteriales > Tsukamurellaceae > Tsukamurella > Tsukamurella tyrosinosolvens. The sequence goes on along the minus strand of NZ_FNSA01000003.1, from coordinate 715,533 downwards.
CGCGCCGTAGAGGAATCCGTGGAGGCGATTGCCTCCCTTGAGCTGGACCCAGGTCACGAGCCGCGCCTGGGCGTAGCCGCTGCAGTGCCTGATGTCGATGTTCTGTCCCTGGATCCCGACGTCGAACGTGCCGGACTTGCCGAACCCCGTCTCCTCCAGTGCACCGAGGGTGTCCGCGCGCTTGTAGCCGCTGACACTGTCCGTGGCACCCGGCGCGAGCGGCACCGAGAGCGACGGAGTCACGCCGCCGAGACTCGCGCTCAGGCCCTCCGTCGAGGCGCCGGCGCTCGGACCGCTGACGCTGATGCCGACGCCGATCGGGCCGGGGAACTGGCATCCGACGATCACGCCGATGCCCAGCTTCCCGTCGATGTCCTTGGTCCCCGCGGGGGCCTGTACGTCGACGGACGCGGTACTGCTCACCAGCGCGCTGCGCGTCTGAGCGGTCGCGAGAGACGGCTGAACCACGACGGAGTTGTTCGTCGACGTCACCCGAATACTCCAGCCGGGCGGCGCTGGAATCGTTTTCGACCCGTTCGGCAGCGGCGCTCCGTGCGCCGCGCCCGCCAGGCTCACCGACGCCGCGGCACCGATCGCGGCCACGACACCGACGCCTCCCAGGCGCCTGCAGAACCGACTCATTGTTCGTCCTTTCTTCGGGGGTCTCGCGCCTGACATGACGCTCTCGACCGTGGGCGCACCGGCGCGCCGCGGGGTCCGTCTTCAAAATGAGGTCTGGATCACATGGACCCTAAATCCTCGGATGTCTCTCGGTCAAGAGGTCGCATCGAACTGGCTTTTTCGCGTATCTTCAAAGCTGAATCAACCTAATGATCGGAGGACTTATGAAGCGTCACTTCCCCAGGTCACGCGACCTCGAACCAGGTCCACAGGCGGATCGGCCACGCTCGCACCGGCGGATCACGCAGGGGAGGCGCGACGAACAGCGTTGCCGCCCCGTCGGATTGCGCTGCGGCGACCGGATCCAGCAGCCTGGTGCGCTCGTGACGAAAGGCGTCCGGATCGTCCCCGATGCGAGGTACTGTGCCGTGGCGGGCGCGCACGACGCCGCGCTTTCCCAACACGGTGGTCAGCATCGGGACCTCGTGCCCATCCCGCCCCACCAGGGCCCCGCCGCGGCCGCGGAGCCGAACCACGCGACGGAGGCGCTCATGAACGTCGACACCGGCCCCGGCGGCCATCCACCCCTCCCCCTGACCGGCCGGAGGGCGCCGCTCTCCCGAACGGCGGTACCCGCGTGACCGAGACCATCGCCCTGCACACGCGCCTCAAGGCCGGCGCCGAGGAGGAGTACGACCGGGTGCACGCCGTGATCCCCGTCGAGCTCGACGGCGCGCTCCGCGAGGCCGGCGTCCGCTCATGGCGGATCTGGCGGGACGGAACTGACCTCTTCCACCTCGTCGAAGTCGACGACTACCGGGCCATGCGGCACCGATTGGCCGACCACCCCGCGAACGTTCCGTGGCAGGCACGCATGGCAGAGCTGCTCGATGTGCCCGACGACTACTCGGGCGACGACCGCGGCATCCCGCTGGTGTGGGCCCTCCCCCTGGGGCCGGCATGATCGTCGACGCGCACCATCACCTCTGGGACCGCGCGCGACAGGATCACGGATGGCTCGCCACCCCCGGCCTCGAGGCGATCGACCGCGATTTCACCGTCGCCGACCTCGCGGCGGCGGTGACGTCGGCGACGACGGCTGCACCCGGGGCAGCGGATGCGGTGGGCACGACGGTGGCGGTGCAGGCGCTGAACTCGTCCGCGGAGACGCACGACCTGCTCGCCGCCGCCGGCTCGGCGGGCGCGGTCGTCGGATGGGTGGACCTGATCTCGGCGCGGTGCGGCACCCGCATGGACGAGCTCGCCGCGGCACCCGGCGGCGGGAGCCTGCGCGGCCTGCGGCACCTCGTGCAGGACGAACCCGATCCGCGGTGGCTCGTGCGCCCGTCCGTGCTGCGCGGCCTCGCGTCCGCCGCCGAGCGCCGGCTCGCCTTCGATCTCCTCGTCCGCGGCCCGCAGCGCGCCGCGGCACTCGACGCGGTCCGACAACTGCCGGGGACGTCGTTCGTGATCGACCACGCGGGCAAGCCGAACATCGGTGCGGGCGAATGGGAGCCGTGGGCGGCGTGGATCACCGCGATGGCGGCGCTCCCCAACGTCGTGTGCAAGCTGTCGGGGCTCGTGACCGAGTGCCCGCCGCAGCCGTGGAGCCGCTCCCTCCTCGCGCCGTACGCGCAGCACGTGCTCGACGCCTTCGGCGCGGACCGGGTGATGTTCGGCTCCGACTGGCCCGTCTGCCTCCTGCAGGCCACGTACGCGCAGGTGCTCGGGCTCACCGTCGACCTGCTCGACGGTGCGTCGCCGGCCGAACGCGAGGCGGTGCTCGGCGGGACCGCGCGGCGGGTGTACCGGCTCGGAACCTGACGGGCTCCGCGGTCAGGCCAGGGCGACCCGGACGACGGTGCCGCCCTCACCACTGGAGGCGACGGCGCGGCCCGTGCGGTCACCGTCGGGGAAGTGGAGCGTGAGGTCGGCGCCCTCACCGAGGAAGTTGCGCCACCACTGCTTCTGCTCCGGCATCGCGACGCCGATCACGACCTCGTCGCCGCGGCGCTGGTACGCGACCGGCAGGGAGACGTGCTTGCCGGACCTACGGCCGGTGTAGCTGACGGTGACCATCGACTTCCCGAGCGCGGGCCCGACGACCGGCAGGGACAGCAGCGGCGTGAACGCGGCGTTGAACAGCTTGGCGGTGCGCTGGAACAGGTTCATGCCACCACGGTAGCCGCGTCGGCATACTGGGGTGGTGAAGCTGATCCTCAACATCATCTGGCTGGTGCTGTGCGGGTTCTGGATGGCCGTCGGGTACGCGGTCGCCGGGATCATCTGCTGCCTGCTGATCGTCACGATCCCGTTCGGGCTCGCGTCGTTCCGCATCGCCAACTACGCGCTGTGGCCGTTCGGGCGGACCGTCGTGGACCGCCCGGATGCCGGCGCGGCGTCGCTGGTGGGGAACATCATCTGGCTGCTCGTCGCGGGGATCTGGCTCGCGATCGGGCACATCCTCACCGGGATCGCGCTGTGCCTGACCATCATCGGCATCCCGCTGGCCGTCGCGAACTTCAAGATGATCCGGCTGTCGCTGCTGCCGCTCGGCTCGGAGATCGTGCCGACCTCGTAGGCCTGGCCGCGGCGATCAGCGGCCGAGGATCGCGCGACGCAGGTCGGGGCGGCGGAGGATCATCGCCAGCCAGATCAGCAGGCCCACGTAGACGCCGGAGAGCACGTAGCCGGCGATCGGCTGCTCGGCGCGCAGGTTGATCGCGACGGCGCCGCCGAGGTAGCCGGTGAGATAGATGGCGCCGATCACCGCGGTGCGCGGGATCGTCCACAGCACGACGCCGACCAGCAGTACCAGCCCGATGACCAGGATGTGCTTCTCCTGGAAGCCGAGCTTCAGCGTGCCGTCGATGACCGCCTGCGGCTTGGTCAGCTTGCCCACGACGTCGAAGACCAGGAACGCCCAGACCAGCACGGTGATCACCATGCCCGCGATCCAGGACTTCGAGCGGGTGGCGGCGGCGCCTCCGGAGGTGGTGGACGCAACGTCGGCTGCAGTCATGGCGGTCTCCTCGATTCCGTGTTCACGGCGTGAACATCACGCGAATGTTCACACCGTACACACAACCGATCGGTTGCGTCAATAGTCCTGCAGTGCGGCGTCCCGTGGGGGAATCGGCGTTCGGTGCGGGAATCGGCGTTCGCTGTGGGAGGAGCCGGCTCCTCATGGGGGAATCGGCGCCGCGTGGGGGACGGCGCCTCCCCCACCACACGAGCGGCGTTTCATGGGGGACGGGACGCCGGGGCCGCGGATCGGCGCGGCGCGGGGGACGGAATGCGGCGCGGGGGACGAGCAGCGCGGCGGACTGCGACGCGGTGTGGATCTCGCCGCGCGGGACGAACACGCCGCGTGGGGGACGGCGCCTCCCCCATCGGACGCCGGTCGCCTCATGGGGGACCGACTCTCCCCCACGCCCCGTCGACGCCGCATGGGGGACGACGCCGGCGACCCGGTTCCCAGCGACTTGTGCGTTGGAATCGCAGGTAGCCGCCACAAAGTACTGGAAACCGCGTCGAACCACACCGCCGGTTCTCGCTGCCGGTATCCGCGAGCGCTGCCGCCTACCGGCAGCGGCGATAACCATCGGCAGCGTCGGGAGCCGACTGCCGGACGAGGGGCGGTGGGAGGGGGCTCGGACGAACGATTCTGCAGCGCCTGAGCCGCTGGGCGAAGGTGCGAAGCCTAGTGAGCCCGAGCCCCCTCCCACCGGCCCGGCCGACAGTCACCGTCGGACATGAAAACGGCCCCCGACCTGCATACGCAGATCGGGGGCCGAGTTCAGGACTGGCTACCGGTAACCGTCGGAGAAGCCGTAGTCGTCGAGCGGCACCGCAGCGCCGGACGGGGCGCCGAACGCACCCTCCGGGCCGTAGTACTGGTCGTCGAAGGTCGGCACCGAGTACGCGGCCGCGCGGGCCTCCTCGGTCGGCTGCACCTGGATGTTCCGGTACTTGTTGATGCCCGTACCGGCCGGGATGAGCTTACCGATGATGACGTTCTCCTTGAGGCCCACCAGCTTGTCGGAGCGGGTGTTGATCGCGGCGTCCGTGAGCACGCGGGTGGTCTCCTGGAAGGAGGCCGCCGACAGCCACGAATCGGTCGCGAGCGAGGCCTTCGTGATGCCCATGAGCACCGGACGGCCGGCCGCGGGCTCGCCGCCCTCGGCCACGACGCGACGGTTCTCGGACTCGAACTCGGACCGCTCGGTGAGCGAGCCGGGCAGGAACTCCGTCGAACCCGAATCGATGATCGTCACGCGACGCAGCATCTGGCGCACGATGGTCTCGATGTGCTTGTCGTGGATGGACACACCCTGCGACCGGTACACCTCCTGGACCTCGTTGACCAGGTGCACCTGCACCTGACGCGGGCCCATGACGCGCAGCACCTCGTGCGGGTCGGCAGCGCCCTCGAGGAGCTGCTGGCCCACCTGCACGTGGTCACCGTCGGCCAGCAGGCGCTCGGAGCCGTCCTCGTGCTTGAACACGCGGAGACGCTGGCGCTTGCTGATCTTGTCGTACACGACCTCTTCGCTGCCGTCGTCCGGCGTGATGGTGATCGTGTAGAACCGGTCGTCGTCCTCCAGGCGGATGCGGCCGGAGACCTCGGCGATCGGGGCCTTGCCCTTGGGGACACGGGCCTCGAACAGCTCGGTGACTCGCGGCAGACCGCCGGTGATGTCGTCACCGACGCCACCCTGGTGGAAGGTACGCATGGTCAGCTGGGTACCGGGCTCACCGATCGACTGCGCGGCGACGATACCGACGGCCTCGCCGATGTCGACGAGCTTGCCGGTCGCCATCGAGCGGCCGTAGCAGGTGGCGCAGACGCCGGTGCCGGTGGTGCAGGTGAGCACGGAGCGCACCTTCACCTCGGCGATGCCGGCCTCGAGCAGCGCCTCGATCTGCGGGTCGCCCAGATCGTGACCGCGCTCGACGACGACGGTGCCATCCTTGGCGACCGCGTCCTCGGCGAGGGTGCGGGCGTACGCCGAGGTCTCGACGTGCGCGTCGCGGATCAGCGAACCGTCCGCCTGCACCTCCGCCAGCGGGACGATGATGCCGCGGCTGGTGCCGCAGTCGGTCTCGCGAACGATGACGTCCTGCGAGACGTCGACCAGACGACGGGTCAGGTAGCCCGAGTCGGCGGTACGCAGAGCGGTATCGGCCAGGCCCTTACGAGCGCCGTGGGTGTTGATGAAGTACTCCAGCACCGTCAGGCCCTCGCGGAACGAGGACTTGATCGGACGCGGGATGAACTCACCCTTCGGGTTCGTCACCAGGCCCTTCATGCCCGCCAGGTTGCGCACCTGGGTCATGTTGCCGGTGGCGCCCGACTTCGGGATCATCGTGATCGGGTTGTCTTCGGGGTAGAAGTCGTCGATCGCCTTACCGACCTCGTCGGTGGCCTGCTTCCAGATCTCCACCAGCGCGTCGCGACGCTCGCCCGAGGTGAGGGCACCGCGGGCGTACTTGCGCTCGATGCCGTCGGCCCGCTCCTCGTACCGGTCGAGGATGTCCTTCTTGCTCGGCGGAACGAGCACGTCGGACATCGAGACCGTCACGCCCGAACGCGTGGCCCAGTAGAAGCCGGCGTCCTTGAGCTTGTCGACGGTCTGCGCGACCACGATCATCGGGTACCGCTCGGCCAGGTCGTTGATGATCACGGCCTGACGCTTCTTCGGCATCTGCTCGTCGATGAACGGGTAGTCCGCCGGGAGCAGCTCGTTGAACAGCACGCGGCCCAGGGTGGTCTCGGCCGTCCAGGCCTGACCGCGGGTCCACGCACCGTCGAACAGCTCCGCCTCGACCTCGGCCGCCGGGCGCTGCTGCGTGAGCCGCACCTTGATCGGGGCCTGGATCGACAGATCGCCCAGGTCGACGGCCATGATGGCCTCGGCCGGCGACGAGTACACACCGGTCTCCGGCTGGTCCTTCGCGGCGGGCGTGTACGCGCCCTTGGCGTCGGCCTTCTCGGTGGTCAGGTGGTACAGGCCGGTCACCATGTCCAGACGGGGCATGGCGAGCGGGCGGCCCGACGCCGGCGACAGGATGTTGTTCGAGGACAGCATCAGGATGCGGGCCTCGGCCTGCGCCTCCGCGGACAGCGGGAGGTGCACGGCCATCTGGTCACCGTCGAAGTCGGCGTTGAACGCCTCACAGACGAGCGGGTGCAGCTGGATGGCCTTGCCCTCGACGAGCTGCGGCTCGAAGGCCTGGATGCCCAGGCGGTGCAGCGTGGGGGCACGGTTGAGCAGCACGGGGTGCTCGGCGATGACCTCTTCGAGGACGTCCCACACCTGCGGCCGCTGCCGCTCGACCATCCGCTTGGCCGACTTGATGTTCTGCGCGTGGTTGAGATCCACCAGGCGCTTCATCACGAACGGCTTGAACAGCTCGAGTGCCATCAGCTTCGGCAGGCCGCACTGGTGCAGCTTGAGCTGCGGGCCCACGACGATGACCGAACGGCCCGAGTAGTCCACGCGCTTGCCGAGCAGGTTCTGGCGGAACCGGCCCTGCTTGCCCTTGAGCAGATCGGACAGCGACTTGAGCGGGCGGTTGCCCGGTCCGGTGACCGGACGGCCGCGGCGGCCGTTGTCGAACAGCGCGTCGACGGACTCCTGCAGCATCCGCTTCTCGTTGTTGACGATGATCTCGGGCGCGCCGAGGTCGATCAGTCGCTTGAGGCGGTTGTTGCGGTTGATCACGCGACGGTAGAGGTCGTTGAGGTCGGACGTGGCGAACCGGCCACCGTCGAGCTGGACCATCGGGCGCAGCTCCGGCGGGATCACCGGCACGGCGTCGAGGACCATGCCCAGCGGCGAGTTGCCCGACTGCTGGAACGCCGCGACGACCTTGAGCCGCTTGAGGGCGCGGAGCTTCTTCTGCCCCTTGCCCGAGCGGATGGTCTCGCGCAGCGACTCGGCCTCGGCGTCGATGTCGAAGTTCTCGATGAGCTTCTTGATCGCCTCGGCGCCCATGGCGCCCTTGAAGTACTCGCCGTAGCGGTCCTGCAGCTCACGGTAGAGCTTCTCGTCGACGATCATGTCCTTCGGCGCGAGCTTGACGAAGGTCGACCAGATCTCGTCGAGCTCGTCGATGGCGCGCTGCGCGCGGTCGCGGATCTGCCGCATCTCCCGCTCGCCGCCGTCCTTCACCTTGCGGCGCTGGTCGGCCTTGGCACCCTCGGCCTCGAGGACGGCCAGGTCGTCCTCGAGCTTCTTGGCACGGTTCTCGAGGTCCACATCACGCTGGTCCTCGAGCACCTTCTTCTCGGAGGTGATCTCGGCCTCGAGCGTGGACTGCTCGTTGTGGCGCTGCTCCTCGTCGACCTCGGTGATCACGTAGGCGGCGAAGTAGATGATCTTCTCGAGATCCTTCGGCGCCAGGTCCAGCAGGTAGCCCAAGCGCGACGGGACGCCCTTGAAGTACCAGATGTGGGTGACGGGCGCGGCGAGCTCGATGTGGCCCATCCGCTCACGACGCACCTTGGCGCGAGTGACCTCGACGCCGCAGCGCTCGCAGATGATGCCCTTGAAGCGGACGCGCTTGTACTTGCCGCAGTAGCACTCCCAGTCGCGAGTCGGGCCGAAGATCTTCTCGCAGAAGAGGCCGTCCTTCTCGGGCTTGAGCGTGCGGTAGTTGATGGTCTCGGGCTTCTTGACCTCGCCGTAGCTCCAGTTACGGATGTCATCGGCGGTCGCCAGACCGATCTTCAGTTCGTCGAAGAAGTTGACGTCGAGCACTTCTCTCCTAATTCGTTCGGTTGGCGTGGACTAGTTCGCGAGATCTTCGGCGGAGGCGTTCTCGTTGCGCGAGAGGTTGATGCCGAGGTTGGCAGCAGCGCGCTCGAGGTCCTCGTCGTCGCCGTCGGCCATCTCGATGGCGGCACCGTCGGACGACAGCACCTCCACGTTCAGGCAGAGCGACTGGAGCTCCTTGAGGAGCACCTTGAACGACTCGGGGATGCCGGGCTCGGGGATGTTCTCGCCCTTGACGATCGCCTCGTACACCTTCACGCGGCCGACCACGTCGTCCGACTTGATGGTGAGGAGCTCCTGCAGGGTGTAGGCGGCGCCGTACGCCTGCATCGCCCAGCACTCCATCTCGCCGAAGCGCTGGCCACCGAACTGCGCCTTACCACCCAGCGGCTGCTGCGTGATCATCGAGTACGGGCCGGTGGAGCGGGCGTGGATCTTCTCGTCCACCAGGTGGTGCAGCTTGAGGATGTACATGTAGCCGATGGCCACCGGGTACGGGAAGGGCTCACCCGAGCGGCCGTCGAACAGCGTCGCCTTGCCGTCGGCCTGGACCATCACGTCGCCGTCGCGGTTCGGGAGCGTCGAGCCGAGCAGGCCGGCCAGCTCCTCGTCCCGCGCACCGTCGAAGACGGGGGTGGCGGTGTTGGTGTCCTTGGGCTGGCTGTACATCTCCTCGGGCAGTGCCGACGCCCAGTCGGGGATGTTGCCCTTCTCGTCGCGCACGTCCCAGCCGGTCTTGGCGACCCACCCGAGGTGCGTCTCCAGGATCTGGCCGATGTTCATACGACGCGGCACGCCGTGCGTGTTCAGGATGATGTCGACCGGGGTGCCGTCGGGCAGGAAGGGCATGTCCTCGGCGGGGAGGATCTTGCCGATGACGCCCTTGTTGCCGTGGCGGCCGGCCAGCTTGTCGCCGTCCTGGACCTTGCGCTTCTGGGCCACGTACACGCGGACCAGCTCGTTCACGCCGGGGGCCAGCTCGTCGTCGTCGTCGCGCGAGAAGACGCGGACGCCGATGACCTTGCCGGTCTCGCCGTGGGGCACCTTGAGCGAGGTGTCGCGGACCTCGCGCGCCTTCTCACCGAAGATCGCGCGGAGCAGGCGCTCCTCCGGGGTGAGCTCGGTCTCGCCCTTCGGGGTGACCTTGCCGACCAGGATGTCGCCGTCGCGGACCTCGGCGCCGATGCGGATGATGCCGCGCTCGTCGAGATCGGCCAGCACCTCGTCGGAGACGTTCGGGATGTCCCGGGTGATCTCCTCGGCGCCCAGCTTCGTGTCGCGCGCATCGATCTCGTGCTCCTCGATGTGGATGGACGTGAGCACGTCCTCCTCCACCAGGCGCTGCGAGAGGATGATCGCGTCCTCGTAGTTGTGGCCCTCCCACGGCATGATCGCCACGAGCAGGTTCTTGCCGAGCGCCATCTCACCGTTGTCGGTGCAGGGGCCGTCCGCCAGGACCTGGCCGGCCTCGACGTGCTGGCCGGCGTTCACGATCGGACGCTGGTTGGCGCAGGTGCCCTGGTTCGACCGCGCGAACTTGCGCAGCTTGTAGGTCTTGCGCGTGCCCTCGTCGGCCATGACGGTGATGAAGTCGGCGGAGACCTCCTCCACGACGCCCGGCTTCTCGGTGATGACGACGTCGCCGGCGTCGACCGCGGCGCGCAGCTCCATACCGGTGCCGACCAGCGGCGACTCGGAACGGACCAGCGGCACGGCCTGACGCTGCATGTTCGCGCCCATGAGGGCACGGTTGGCGTCGTCGTGCTCGAGGAACGGGATCATCGCGGTCGCGACCGAGACCATCTGGCGCGGCGAGATGTCCATGTACTCCACGGCGGAGACCGGGACGAACTCGACCTCGGAGCCGCGCTTACGCACGAGCACCTTCTCGTCGGTGAGGCGACCGTTCGCATCGGTGGCCGCGTTGGCCTGCGCGATGTAGTAGCGGTCCTCCTCGTCGGCCGTCATGTAGACGACCTCGTCGGTGGTCTGGCCGTCGACGACCTTGCGGTACGGCGTCTCGATGAAGCCGAACGGGTTGACCCGCGCGTACACCGAGAGCGAGCCGATCAGGCCGATGTTCGGGCCCTCAGGGGTCTCGATCGGGCACATGCGGCCGTAGTGCGACGGGTGGACGTCGCGGACCTCGAGGCCGGCGCGCTCACGCGACAGACCGCCGGGGCCGAGCGCCGACAGGCGGCGCTTGTGGGTCAGGCCCGACAGCGGGTTGTTCTGATCCATGAACTGCGAGAGCTGCGAGGTGCCGAAGAACTCCTTGATCGCCGCCGAGACCGGGCGGATGTTGATCAGGGTCTGCGGGGTGATCGCCTCGACGTCCTGCGTGGTCATGCGCTCACGCACGACGCGCTCCATGCGGGACAGGCCCACGCGGAGCTGGTTCTGGATCAGCTCGCCGACGGTGCGCAGGCGACGGTTGCCGAAGTGGTCGATGTCGTCGACCTCGACGGGGACCTCGTCGCCGTCCGGCACGGTCATGTAGGTCAGCTGCTCCGACGGTGCCTCGTGCAGGCGCACGAGGTACTCGATCGTCGCGACGATGTCCTCCTCGGTGAGCACCAGCGGCTGCGTGCCGTCGGAGTTCGCCGGGAGACCGAGCTTCTTGTTGAGCTTGTACCGGCCGACGCGGGCCAGGTCGTAGCGCTTCTCCTTGAAGAACAGGTTCTCCAGCAGGGTCTGCGCCGACTCCTTCGTGGGCGGCTCGCCCGGGCGCAGCTTGCGGTAGATGTCGAGCAGCGCCTCGTCGGTGCCGGCCGTGTTGTCCTTCTCCAGGGTGGACCGCATGATCTCCGAGAAGCCGAAGCGCTCGAGGATCTGCTCGCTGGTCCAGCCGAGCGCCTTGAGCAGCACGGTGACGGGCTGGCGACGCTTGCGGTCGATGCGGACACCGACGGTGTCGCGCTTGTCGACGTCGAACTCGAGCCACGCGCCGCGGGCCGGGATGACCTTCACGCTGTGCAGCGGCTTCTCGGTCGACTTGTCGATGTTCTCGTCGAAGTACACGCCCGGGCTGCGGACGAGCTGCGAGACGACGACGCGCTCGGTGCCGTTGATGATAAACGTGCCCTTGTCCGTCATCATGGGGAAATCGCCCATGAAGACGGTCTGCGACTTGATCTCGCCGGTGTTGTTGTTGATGAACTCGGCGGTGACGAACAGCGGCGCCGCGTACGTCATGTCCTTGTCCTTGCACTCCTCGATCGAGGCCTTGACCTCGTCGAAGCGCGGATCGGAGAAGGAGAGAGACATCGAGCCCGAGAAGTCCTCGATGGGCGACAGCTCAGCGAGGATGTCCTCCAGACCGCCGGTGGGCTGTGCCTCGCCGCGCGCTGCGGCCTTCTCCCGCCAAGCGGGCGTACCGACGAGCCACTCGAACGAATCGATCTGCAGGTCGAGCAGGCCCGGTACGGGAAGGGGCTCGGAGATCTTCGCGAACGACACGCGCTTGGGCGCTCCGGGCACCACGGCGTCGTTCTGATCGTTCTGAGTCTGGCTGGAGACGGAGACTGCCAAGATGCGTCCTCTGCTGTGACTAGTAACGTTGCCAAAACTGTGCTGACGGCAACCCGCAGAGTACGGCCCCTACGAAGGGCGAATATTCAGATGGGCAGGAGGCAGCCAGCGCAACGTCCAACATTAACAGAGGAATGACCACCCCGCAAGGGGCAGTCCAGACTAAGCCCCGAGAGGCTTGGGCGCAAGCATGACGCGCGCCGTTCTTCGAACACCTGCATCGTCGGTCGGCTACGCCGTCGGCCCCGGCCGCGGGCTGGCTGCCGTGCGGGCCGGAGGCACCCGAGGATGCTCTCACGTGGACACGAGCGCATCGCGTCCTGCCGATAACTGTGACCCGTATCCGCCCGGACGTCAAGCGAAACCGCCGATTTCCTTCGAATATCGGGAACGATGTCGGCCCGGAGACGACGACACCGGCCCGGGAGTGGTTCCCGGGCCGGTGTCGGTCAGCTCTGACGACGGTGCGGTCAGCGCCCGTCATCCACCTTCGGCAGGTGGTCGGTGGGGTTCTCGTCCGCCTGCGTGACCTGGTAGGCCGAGGTCGGGGACTCGTCGCCCGCGTACTCCTTCTGGATCGAGACGGGCGCCGTCTCGGGGACCTGCTGGTACTGCTGGGCGGCGGCCGCGGGCGCCGTCGTGGCGTAATCGGCCGGGTCGTCGCCGAGGTCCTTGCGGATGGCGATCTGCGCCTTCTCCGGCAGCGTCGGCAGGATCTGGCGGACGCGGGCCTTGCGCCGCTGCTCGCCCTTGCGGGGCGGCATGCCCGGCGTGGGCTGCATCTGCGGGGCGATCTCGTCCGGAACGTCGACGCCACCGTCGGAGTGGCCGGCGGCGACGCGGGCCATCTCGGCCTCCATCTGCGCCGAGTCCTTCTCCTCGGACATGCCGATCGGGCCGATCATCGAGCCGGAGAGGAACTGCTTGACCACCGGCTCCTCGGAGGTGAGCAGCACCTCGCGGGGGCCGAACATCACCAGGTGCTTGAGGAACAGCATGCCCATGTTGTCCGGCACCGTGCGCGCGATGTTGATGTTGTGCGAGACGATCAGCGTCGTGCAGTCGATCTGCGCGTTGATGTCCATCAGCAGCTGGCTGGTGTAGGTGGTACGCACGGGATCCAGGCCCGAGTCCGGCTCGTCGACGAGCATGATCTGCGGATCCATCACCAGCGCGCGGGCCAGGCCGGCGCGCTTACGCATACCACCGGAGATCTCGCCCGGGAGCTTGTCCTCGGCGCCGATCAGACCGACCATCTCGAGCTTCTCCATCGTGATCTGACGGATCTCGCTCTCCTTCTTCTTCGTGTGCTCACGAAGCGGGAAGGCCGTGTTGTCGTACAGGTTCATCGAGCCGAACAGCGCGCCGTCCTGGAAGAGCACGCCGAACATCTTGCGGATCTCGTACAGCTCCGAGGACGTACAGGTGAGGATGTCCGTGCCGTCGATGATGATCTCGCCCTCCTCGGGGCGCAGCAGACCGATCAGGGACTTCAGGAACACCGACTTGCCGGTACCCGACGGGCCGAGCAGAACCGAGACCTCGCCCGCGGGCAGGGTCAGCGAAACGTCGGACCAGATGTTCTGGGACCCGAACGACTTCGTCAGGTTCTTGGTAGTTACTTCGACACCCACTGTCGAGACCTTTCGTCGCTTCCAGGTGTGGCTCGCGCCACAGACCGCTGGGAGCACAGTACCCCAGTCGCCGCTGGTGGCGGTACCGGACCTGTTCTATTCGGCACCCCGCGGCACCGTCGGATACGAGAACCGCCCCGTCGCACTGGGCGACGGGGCGGCCTAAAGCACTGACGTGCGGTTCGGCTATTACTTGACCGAAACCGAAGCGCCGGCCTCCTCGAGCTTGGCCTTGGCGGCCTCGGCGGCCTCCTTGTCGACCTTCTCCAGGATCGCCTTGGGGGCGCCCTCGACGAGGTCCTTGGCCTCCTTCAGGCCGAGGCCCGAAACCAGCTCGCGGACGACCTTGATGACCTGGATCTTCTTGTCGCCGGCACCCTCGAGGATGACGTCGAACTCGTCCTGGTCGGCAGCAGCGGCGTCGCCGCCGGCAGCCGGGGCAGCGCCGGCAGCCGCGACGGCGACCGGAGCAGCAGCGGTGACCTCGAAGGTCTCCTCGAAAGCCTTCACGAACTCGCTGAGCTCGAGCAGGGTCAGCTCCTTGAAAGCATCAAGCAGCTCGTCGGTGGTGAGCTTCGCCATGGTGGCGTCCTTCCGTTCAGTCTTGCTCGCTGATCCGCGAGGCAAGGTGGTGATGGTTCCCGCGAGCGGTGCGCGCGGGGGTTCGCTGGATCAGCGGTCTTACGCGGCAGCCTCGTCGGCGGCCTTCTTCTCCTGCAGCGCGGCGGCCAGGCGGGCCACCTGCGACGCGGGAGCGTTGAACAGGCCAGCGGCCTTCGCCAAGTTGCCCTTCATGGCGCCGGCGAGCTTGGCCAGGAGCACCTCGCGCGACTCGAGGTCGGCGATGCGCTCGACCTCGGCCACGGACAGCGCACGGCCGTCCATGTAGCCGCCCTTGATGACCAGTGCCTTGTTGTCCTTGGCGAACTTCTTGATCGCCTTGGCGGCCTCGACCGGCTCACCCTCGATGAAGGCGATAGCGGTCGGGCCCACGAACAGCTCGTCCAGGCCCTCGACGCCAGCATCCTTGGCGGCGAGCTTGACCAGGGTGTTCTTGGCGACGGAGTAGGTAGCACCTTCTCCGAGCGAACGACGCAGCTCGGTGATGGAACCGACCGACAGCCCGCGGTACTCGGTGACCACGGTGGCCGTGGACTTGGAGAACTGCTCAGCGATCTCAGCGACTGCTGCGACCTTCTCGGCGTTTGCCATACTTCGCCTCCTCTCTACGTGTCATCCGTCGAGATGAAGGTTCAGTCCTGAAACGACGAGAACCCCGGCGCAGGGCGCACGGGGTTCATGAAGAATCCTCGTCCTCCTGCGTGGGTCGCCGGCTCGGGGCCGGACCTTCGATCAGGCTCGCGCCTGATGACCGACGGTCTTCGGTGGAACGATCCGGTTGTCACCGGATTCCAGAGGACCAGAGTACGCGAGTGCTGGTCCGTCGCCAAATCGTGGTTCGACGGTGCGGCCGGCCGGGCCCCTCAGCCGACGGCGACGCCGGATTCCGTGTAGACGATGCGCAGGGCCAGGCCGGCCTCCGGCCCCATGACGCGGGCCGCGAGGTCGACGAAGGCGGCGGTGAACGACGGGCCGTGGGCGGCACCGTCGGCGCCGGTGGAGGCGACGGCGTGGTGCGCGAGCTCGTGCAGGACGACCAGCTCGCGGAGGGCCCAGGCACCGTCGCGCCCGGCGGGGACGGCGACGACCGGACCGGCGGGGCCGCTCTCGTAGTGCGCGCCCGACGAGCCGGAGCGGGCCCGCACCCGCACCGCCCCGGCCCCGACGACGCGGTCGGCGTACGCCTGCACGGAGTCGACGGAGGCGAACCGCGTCTCGGGCGGGAGCGTCAGCGGCACGCCCAGCACGTCGACGGTGCGCCCCGCCGCGGCGTGCTCGAACAGGCCGCGGACCAGTTCCTCCGCGCGGTAGACCGCGGCCCGCTGGGCGTCCCTAGCCGGCGTGGTCACACATCCTTCGCGACCTTGAGCTGCTCGATGATCGTCTTGCCCGTCGCGGCCATGTCGTCGCGGCCGATCGGGATGACCAGCATCGCGTAGGTCTGCGGCGCGGAGGCGATGACGATCACCGTGATGTCGTCGCCCGCGACGGTCAGCTTCTCGCCCGTGACCAGGATCTTGCCGGTGACCTTGGCGGCCGGCACGCCGTCGACGGTGATCGACTCGGCCGCGGACTGCTCGACCCGCTTCGACGTGACGTTCAGGTACCCGGCACCGTCGGCGATGCACTGGATCATGCGCGACGCGGCGTCCTTCGGATCCAGCTTGGAGTTGAAGTTGGTCTGGCCGACCTCGGCGCCGGCCTGCCAGGGCTGGCCGTCGTCCATCGACTTCTGCAGGCCCGCGGCGGCGATGCTCTGCGCGTACACGGTGTAGCTCTCCTGCTCCCAGCCCGGCGCGGCCGCGACGGGGAAGGACAGCGGCCCGGAGGCGACCCGATCGGTGATCGGCGAGGCGAGGCCGGTGCCGGGCACGCCGCAGTCGCCTCCCGTGCTGGGCGTGACCGAGCTGGGGCCGGCGCTGGGCGCGGCGGTGCGATCGCTCTCGTCGGAGCCGGAGTTCACGACGAGCAGGACGGCGGCGACGGCCACCGCGATCACCAGCACCACCGCGATGCCGATCGCGGCGTACAGGCCGGTCCGGTTCGGCTTCTGCGGCGGCTGCCCCTGCCCGGGGTACTGCGGCTGGCCGGGGTACTGCCCCGGGTACTGATAGCCCTGCTGCTGGTATCCCTGCTGGTACGGCTGCTGCTGGCCGTACGGATTCGTCTGCTGCCCGTACCCGTACTGGTAGCCGCCCTGCGCGTACGGGTCGGGCTGTGCGTACGGATCGGGCTGCTGCCCGTTCGGATCCTGCGGGTTGCTCATACGTCCCTCGCCACCTTGAGCTGCTCGAAGACCTGCTGGGCCACCGCCGCGAGGGCGGTGTCCCCGATCGGGGTGTCCGACTCGAAGTATGCCTGGGGCGCCGAGTCGATGACCACAACAGTAACCACGTCCCCCGGAATCGCGAGGCCCTCGCGGCTGACGAGGATACGGCCGACGACCCGGGCGGCGGGCACCCCGTCGACGGTGATCGCCTCCGGCTCCGACAGTCCGTCGAGCCGCGGGCGATAGGAGTCGTAGCGGCTGCTCGCGACGATGCACGGGATGATCCGCCGCGCGGCCTCCGTGACGGGGACCTTGGGCGCGAACGTCGTGAGCCCCACCTCGACGTGCGCGTCCCACTTGTGGCCGGGCACCGTCGTGCGCAGGCCCGCCGCCTGCGCCCCCGGCGCGAACAGCTGGTAGCGCTGCTCCGTCCACCCCGGCGCCGCGGAGACCGGGAAGGACACCGGGCCGGAGACCACGCGCTGAGCGATCGGCGTGGTCGAGCCGGCGCCGGGGAGGCCGCAGGTGCTCGCCTTTCCGGAGGCTGCCGCCGAGGGGCCCGCCACCGTCGACGAACCGCCGGATCCCCGCGCCAGCAGGACCGCCGCGAGCGCAGCGACCAGCACGACCGCGAGGACCGCTCCCCCGATCGCCCACCACACCCCCGTGTTCCCGCGCGCCGGTGGAGGCGGCGGGGCCTGCGGGGACGGCGGGTACGGGGTCACGGCGCGCCCTGCTCCAGCGCGCCGCGGCTGCCGCCCAGCTCGGAGTGGGTGCCCAGGCGCGCGGACCGGCCGGCGCGGTCGCCCGCGCGGCGGGCACCGTCGGAGTACCCGGCCGACGCGGTGGACCCGCGCCACCGGCCCCGCGCCGTGGACTCGCCCTGATAGAACGACGTGAGCTCGATCTCCTTGTCGCGCAGCGCGACCGCGGTGCCCGGCTCGCCCTGCTCCGTGGCCTGCGCCGTGGCCTCGGCCCGGGCCTCCGCGAGCCGCGCCCCGATACGGGCGGCGAACGCGGACTGGAAATTGATCCGGGCGGTGACTCCCGAGACCGGCTTGGTCTCCACCCAGCGGCGGCGGGTGCGCCGGTCCTCGTAGAGCTGCTGCACCGTCTCCGACTTGTGGGCGCCCGACCGCAGGTAGGCGTCCGACGCGCGGACCATCTGGATGACCAGGGACGCGTACAGCGCCTCGCAGGCGTCGATGTCCTCCGCGAAGCCGTAGGCGAAGACGAAGGTGGAGTTGGAGGCCACGTCGCACCGCACGTCGTTCGACTGGGCGATCGCGACGAACAGCTCCACGAAGGTGCGCAGGCCGCGACGGCCCGCCTCCCCGATCCGGACGGTGCGCTGCTCGGGGACGACGCGGGCGCGCTCGGCGCCGCGCTGGTGGGCGCGGGCCACGGCGAGATCGATCGACGCGGCCGTGGCGAGCCGCTGCGCGGCCTCGGTGAACGTGGCGGCCTCGTGCTCGTTGTCGGTGCCCTCCGCCTGCCGCAGCAACGCCCCGATGCGGGCGAGCAGCCTGTTGTCGTCCATGGGCGCGAGAATACCGGCGCCGACCGACACGTTTCCGACGCCGCGAGCCGGCCGGAGGCTCCGCGCCCCAAGCGAACGACAAGCGGATCGCCGTGTCCCGAGGAATACCGTCGACCTCAGTCACCCGGATCCCCGTCGAAGGAGACGTCAGTGTCGGTTCGCCCTCCCGCACCCGGTCGGTATCAGCCGTACCCGCGCTACCCGCAGCCCGCTCCGGCGCACCCCTTCGGCCGGCCGTACGCCCCGGTCCCACCCCGGCCGCGTCCTGCCGGCGATCCGGGCTTGATCACCGCGGTGGTCGGCCTGGTGCTGTTCTTCGTCGTCACGCTGCCGATCTTCGTGATCGGCACGGTGATGGAGCTGAATCCTGTGATCACCCTGTCGTCGACGACGTCGACACTGTTCCTCTCGGTCCGCGCGTTCTGCATCTCGAAGCGGTACGGCCACACCAACGTGATCGCCGTCATCACGATGACCCTGTGCATGCTGCTCCTGCTGTCCGGACTCGCGTCCGCCGTCATCCGGCTCCTGCTCATCCTCTGAGCCGGGTCCGCCGCACGCCGTCCCTATCCGCGCGCTCGGCTACGCTCGGCGCACACCGATCTCCGCAATGACGAGGGGGAACGTTCACGATGTCGACGCCCAACGATCCGTACGGCTACGACCCGTACGGGCAGCCACCGTCGTACCCCGCCCAGCCCTACCCGGCCTACCAGCCCTACCCCGGCTACCCGCCGCCGCAGGGCCTGCAGGACCCGGACCAGGCGATGGGCATCGTCGGGCTGATCCTGTCGGTGCTGGGTTGCTACCCCGTGGGCCTGCTCGTCAGCTGGATCGCGCACCGGCAGTCGCGGGACCGCGGCTACAAGAACACGCTCGCCACGGTCGGCATGATCATCGGCGGTGTGTTCACCGGGCTGACGCTCCTCGCGGTCCTCGCGTACGGCGGCTTGTTCCTCCTGATGTTCCTCATCGCGGGCTCGGGGACCGCGCTGATCTGACCCCGGACACGACGAAGCCCCCGGCCGCTCGAAGAGCGATCGGGGGCTTCGTCAGGCCCTGATGGGGAAGGCTTACGCCTCCTCCTCCGCGAGGTTGCTCACCCGCGACGGGTCCACCTGGATGCCCGGTCCGGTGGTCGTCGAGACGGTGACCTTCTTCAGGTACCGGCCCTTGGCCGCCGACGGCTTCGCGCGCAGGATCTCGTCCAGCGCGGCGCCGTAGTTCTCCACCAGCTGCTTGGCGTCGAAGGACGCCTTGCCGATCACGAAGTGCAGGTTCGCGGCCTTGTCGACGCGGAAGGTGATCTTGCCGCCCTTGATGTCGCCCACGGCCTTCGTCACGTCGGGGGTGACGGTGCCGGTCTTCGGGTTCGGCATGAGGCCACGCGGGCCGAGCACGCGAGCGATCCGGCCGACCTTGGCCATCTGGTCCGGGGTGGCGATCGCGGCGTCGAACTCGAGCCAGCCGCCCTGGATCTTCTCGATCAGGTCCTCGGCGCCCACCTCGTCGGCACCCGCGGCCTTGGCCTCCTCGGCCTTGTCGCCGACGGCGAAGACGATCACGCGGGCCGTCTTACCGGTGCCGTTCGGCAGGTTGACGGTGCCGCGCACCATCTGGTCGGCCTTACGGGGGTCGACACCGAGGCGCATCGCGACCTCGACGGTGGCGTCCTGCTTGGTGGAGGAGGTCTCCTTGGCGAGCGTGACGGCCTCGAGCGGGCTGTACAGCTTGTCCTTGTCGACCTTCTCGGCAGCGGCCTTGTAGGCCTTGCTGTTCTTGCTCATGTGTAACTCTTTCGTTCTTGCCCAGCGAGCGGGCAGTGAGTGGTTCTGCGGGCCGAGCCGGCCCTCCCACGGGAAGCCGAAGCCTCCCGGCGACTTACTCGACGGTGATGCCCATCGAGCGAGCAGTGCCGGCGATGATCTTCGCGGCCTGATCGATGTCGTTCGCGTTCAGGTCTTCCTTCTTGGTCTCGGCGATCTCGCGCACCTGATCCCAGGTCACCTTGGCGACCTTGGTCTTGTGCGGCTCGCCCGAGCCCTTCTGCACGCCCGCTGCCTTGAGCAGCAGCTTGGCGGCCGGAGGAGTCTTCAGCTTGAAGTCGAAAGAACGGTCCTCGTAGACCGTGATCTCGACGGGGATGACGTTGCCACGCTGCGACTCGGTCGCGGCGTTGTACGCCTTGCAGAACTCCATGATGTTGACGCCGTGCTGACCAAGCGCGGGACCCACGGGCGGAGCAGGGTTGGCCTGCCCGGCCTGGATCTGCAGCTTGATGAGCCCGGCGACCTTCTTCTTCTTCGGGGGCATCCTCAGTTTCCTTTTTCTTCACCCCGCGCCCTTGCGGTGGCGCGGGAAGCATGTGTCTCGCTAGGAGATCTTCTCGACCTGGTTGAAGGCGAGCTCGACGGGCGTCTCACGACCGAAGATCGACACCAGCACCTTGAGCTTGCGCTGCTCGGCGTTGATCTCGCTGATGGACGCGGGCAGGGTGGCGAACGGGCCGTCCATGACGGTGACCGACTCGCCGACCTCGAAGTCGACCTCGACCGCGGGGCCCTGCGAGACCGCGCCACCGGACGTGGCGGCGGCACCGTCGGCCGCGGCTCCCTTGTCCTTGGCGGGCTTGGTCCGCGCGCTCTCGGGGAGCAGGAACTTCACGACCTCGTTCATCGTGAGCGGCGAGGGCTTGCTGGTCAGGCCGACGAAGCCGGTGACGCCGGGGGTGTTGCGCACCGCGCCCCAGGACTCGTCGTTGAGGTCCATGCGCACCAGGATGTAGCCCGGCAGCACCTTGCGGTTGACCCGCTTCTGCTGGCCGTTCTTGATCTCGGTGACCTCTTCGGTGGGGACCTCCACCTGGAAGATGTAGTCGCCGACGTCGAGGTTCTGGACACGGGTCTCGAGGTTGGCCTTGACCTTGTTCTCGTAGCCCGCGTAGGTGTGGATCACGTACCAGTCGCCGGGGGCGGTGCGCAGCTGCGCCTTCAGCTCCTCGACGGGGTCGATCTCCTCCTCGGGCTCCTCCTCCGCGACGATCTCGGCGCCGTCGCCGGGCTCGTCCGCTCCGAGGACGCTCTCCTCGACCTCGATCAGCGCCTCGTCCTCGGCCGACTCGACCTCGGTCGCCACGGCAGCGTCATCGGCCTGCACGTCCTCCTGGACGTCCAGCTCTGCCTCGTTGTGCTCCGGGGTGCTCACAGCGCCGAAGTTCCTTCCGTCTCGTCTACTCGTGCGGTCCGGCTACTTGCCGAACGCCCACAACATCAGCTTCGCGAAGCCGAGGTCGAGGAGGCTGATCATCGCGGTGAGGACCACCACGAACACCAGCACGATGATCGTGTAGTTGATCATCTGGCTCCGGGTCGGCCAGATGACCTTCCGCAGCTCCGCGACGACCTGGCGGATGAACAGCCAGATGGCGGCGAACGGATTGCGCGAGCGCTTCGCGTCCGCGGACTTCTTCGCGGCGCCGGACTCGACCGCCGAACCGGGCTCCGGAGCCTCGGCCAGCGCGGTGCGGCCGCGACGGCCGCTGGAGCGCTTACCGGAGGGACGGGCCTGCTGGGCGTCTTCGGCGACGCTGTCGCCGGCGGTCTCGCCGGTGGTCGCGTCGTCCTTCTCGTCGCTCACGCACATCCCTCCGCTGGATCTTCCAGCGGGCGTCGGCCCGCCGATTTCGACAGCCGGGCCGGGGGCCCGCGCTATGCAGGGGCGACAGGACTCGAACCTGCGACCTGCGGTTTTGGAGACCGCTGCTCTACCAACTGAGCTACACCCCTTTGCGGAGCCTTCCGGCCCCGCACCCGCACCGTTCGATGGGCGCGCTTTCGCACGCCCGCCGTTTTGTGCGGACAGTTCAGTGTACGGCACATCGGTGCCGCACCTCAAAACGCACCGGTCATGCGGCCCGAGCGGGCCGCGGACCGTCAGGCGAACTGGACGGTGGCGACCGGCTTGCCGAAGATCTTGCGCTCGCCCTGCTTGACCGTCAGGAAGACGACGCCCGTCTTGGTCTCCTCGTCGAGCGACTTGATCTTGCCCGAGTACAGGAGCTCCGCCTTCTGGTCGGCCGGGACGAACACCGGCGCGGTGAAGCGGACGCTGTACTCCTTGAGCGCGCCCGGATCGCCCAGCCACTCGGTGATGTAGTTCGAGCCCAGGCTCATGGTGAGCATGCCCTGCGCGACGACGTCCTCCATGCCGGCCAGCTTCACGATGTGATCGGACCAGTGGATGGGGTTCGGGTCGCCGGTCACGCCGGCGTAGTTCACCAGGTCGCCGCGGGTCAGCTCGAAGGTGCGCTCCGGGAGCTCCTCGCCCACCGTCACGTCCGCGAAGTTACGAAGCGCCATACATCATCACCTTTTCCATTGCACCGACGAATTCGGCGTCCTCGTCCTCGCCCGACCGGCCGGCCAGGGTGGTCCAGGACGTGACGAGGGGGTTGCCGTCCTGGTCGGAGATCTCGTTGCGGGTCACGATGAGGTCGGCGCCCGCGGCCTGCCGGAAGGCGTCGAAGTGCACGTGAGTGGTCAGTGTCATCCCCGCGACGATCGGCGCGTGGAACTTGACCTCCTGCGCCGACTGCACGACGGGGCGACGGCCGTAGCCGACGATCGCGTTCTCGAACAGCGGGCGGTGGGCGATGATGCCGATCAGGGAGAACATGATCGGGGGCGCCACGATGTCGGCGTACCCGGCCGCGCGCGCAGCCTCCACGTCGTGGTGGACGGGGTCGGTCAGCTGGGACGCGTTCGCGAACTCACGGACCTTCTCGCGGCTGACGTAGTACTTCTCGTCGTACTCGTAGTTGTAACCGACCGCGGCGCGCGTGCGCTCCGCGACTTCTTCGGGGCTGAGCTGCTCGGTGACCGGTCCACCCGGCACATCGATGTCCTTGCTCACGTGACGAACCTACCTATCGTGAATGGGCTGAAGGGCAGTATGCCAAAAGGGAGGGCATCCGCTGTGGATGCCCTCCCCCTTGTCGACGTCTACGTCAGCGCGACTCTCGGTGCGCCTGGTGCGATCCGCAGTTCGGGCAGAACTTCTTCAGCTCGAGGCGATCGGGATCGTTGCGACGGTTCTTCTTGGTGATGTAGTTACGGTGCTTGCACACCTCGCACGCCAAGGTGATCTTGGGGCGGACATCTGTCGATGAAGCCACGACGGTCCCTCTTTCGCAAATCTCTTGTCAGTTGTAGCGGTGGGGGGGCTCGATCCCCCGACCTCACGATTATGAGTCGTGCGCTCTAACCAGCTGAGCTACACCGCCCTGAGCTATCAGCACATTGCACTGGTCTAGCGAGCCCCCTGACGGAATCGAACCGTCGACCTTTTCCTTACCATGGAAACGCTCTGCCGACTGAGCTAAGGGGGCGTGCCTCGGTTCGCCGTTCCCGGCGCTCCAAGAGCCTCAACGAGATTACACACCGCGGCGGAGTTCATCCAAATCCGCAGGTCAGCTCGTTATCGCTGCGGCCCCCGACGGATGAACGCCGGGGGCCGCAGCTGGTGGCACGTGTAGGATTCGAACCTACGTAGGCTAAGCCGACGGATTTACAGTCCGCTCCCATTGGCCGCTCGGGCAACGTGCCTTTCGCTGCCGGTGAAGGCAGCGGACGATAGACTACAACGCCCCCGTGGGGGGCGCGCAAACCCGCAGGTCAACTGATTAGGAGTCCAGCCGAGATGGCCGATTCGTCGTTCGATGTCGTGAGCAAGATCGACCGCCAGGAGGTCGCCAACGCCCTCAACCAGGCTTCGAAGGAGCTCAGCCAGCGGTACGACTTCCGCGGCACGAACACCACCGTCGAGTCCTCGGGCGAGGACAAGATCGTGATCACCTCCGACGCCGAGGAGCGCGCCAAGGCCGGCCTCGAGGTCTTCCAGGAGAAGCTCATCAAGCGCGGCCTGTCGCTCAAGGCCTTCGACGCCGGCGACCCCGTCGCCTCGGGCAAGACCTACAAGATCACCGGCACCCTGGTCGAGGGCATCACCAGCGAGAACGCCAAGAAGATCAGCAAGCTCATCCGCGACGAGGGCCCCAAGTCCGTCAAGGCGCAGATCCAGGGCGACGAGCTGCGCGTCTCCAGCAAGTCGCGCGACGACCTGCAGTCCGTCCAGTCGCTGCTCAAGAACGCCGACCTCGACATCGCGGTGCAGTTCGTCAACTACCGCTGAGTCCTCTGGTTCGACGGTGCGCGCCCTGCGCGCTGGTTCGACGGTGCCGTGCGGCCGGGCCGGGCGTCGGGCACTCCATCGGCTGTGGGTTTCCTCACGTCGAGAGCGGGCGGCGGATGTGGTCACGCCGCGGGGACAGTGGCATCGTCCCCCGCGCCGCGCCGATTCCCCCGACCGACGTTCGGTCCCCCATCAGACGCCGCTCGTGGGGTGGGGGTTCGACTGTCCCCCGCGCGGCGCCGAATCCCCCATGAGAAGCCGACATCTCCCCCACCAGTCGTTCGGTCCCCCATGAATCGCCGCCTCTCCCCCGGCAGGAGCCGACTCCCCCACTGAGCGCCGATTCCCCCACCGGACGACATGTCTCCCCCACGCAAAGCCGAGTCCCCCGCCGCACGCCGACTCCCCCGCTGAACGCCGGCGCTCTACGCGGAGAGGAGGCCATGGCGGGCGAGGGTGGGCGTCA
Organism: Tsukamurella tyrosinosolvens; assembly: GCF_900104775.1. Classification (NCBI taxonomy): domain Bacteria; kingdom Bacillati; phylum Actinomycetota; class Actinomycetes; order Mycobacteriales; family Tsukamurellaceae; genus Tsukamurella; species Tsukamurella tyrosinosolvens. Next base: position 690,881 of record NZ_FNSA01000003.1, on the reverse strand, counting down.
GCCTGCTGCGGAGGCGGGTGTCGTCGAGCAGGTCGTCCCAGTCCCACCGCACGACCTCGAAGCCGGCGTTCACGAACAGCGCGTGCCGAACCTTTTCCGCCTCGAGGGCCGCGGCGCGCTCGGCATCGGTCGTGCCGTACTTGCCCTTGCCGTCGAACTCGCCGATCAGCGAACCCCAGTCGAAGTCGGCGAACACCCGGCGCCCACCGAGGTCGAACGGAGTCTGCAGTCGCGGCGCCGGCAGACCCCACGAGTGGATCAGTACCCGCGACCAGGATTCCCCCGGCGATTCGGCGCAGTCCACGGACATCGCCAGCGCGCGGCGGGCTGTCGCCGACCCGCGCCGCCGGCCCAATCGGTCCAGGCACTCGATCAGCGATGCCAGTGGCCCGGGCGTCGGATCCGTCGGCCTCGGGAATCGCGGCACGAGGCGCACCGCGTCGATCGCAGCCACCCCGCGGATCAGGTCGCCGGTCATGGCGACGTCGATCGGCGTGCGCGCCCGCGATGTCACCCGCACGCCGTCGACCTCGACGATCTCGTCGGCGGCGAGGGGCCGCGGGTGCACGTGTATCCCCGGCCGACGGCCGCCGCCGTGCACCCTGTCGACGGTGAAGTGCACGTCCTTCCGCGCCGGTCGGAGGTACGGGATGTCGTGCAGCGCGGCGGCGCTCTCGTGGCTGAGCACCCCGCCGCACGACGTCGCCGCCGCTACCACTCGCATCCGGTACAGGACGTGCGCCGGATATTCGCCGGCGAGCGCGTACATCGCGGTGGCGAGCCGGATCAGCTCGCCCGATTCCACAGCGCGGCTGATCGCCCCGCTCGTCCATCCCGTGGCCAACAGATAGTCGCGACTCAGTAGCTCCCCCATGGGCACATCCCACCAGCCGAACCTCGCGCGACTCCGCTCCGTGAGGCCGTTCATCCACAGCTACCAGCGGGTATCCACAACTTTTCGTCCCCCGCGCCGCGCCGATTCCCCACCGCGGCGTCGCGTCCCCCACCAGACGCCGCTCCTCCGGTGGGGGCTCGGCCGTCCCCCGCGCGGCGCCGAATCCCCCACGAAACGCCGGCGCCCGCCCCCCCGCGGCGGGAGGCGGACCGTCGGGCTACGACGTGAGGGCCTGCAGGCGCTCGACCCGGCGCTCCACGGGCGGCTGGGTGCGGAAGATGCGGCCCATGCGGTCGCTGTCGAGGAACGGGCACACCAGCATGGTGTTGGCGTGCACGGCGATCTCGGGCTCGGGTGGCAGGGGTGCGCGGGCGGCACCGTCGGACGCCTTCTCCAGGGCGCTGACCAGCGCGGACGGGGACCCGGTCAACAGCGCCCCGGTGTGGTCGGCGCGGTAGTCGACGGTCCGCGAGACGCCCAGCCGGATCAGTGCGCCGGCGATGGGCGCGAGCACGGACAGCATGGCGTCGACGACCCGGCTGCGTCGCGCGCCGCCGTCACCGAAGCCGAGGAGGTAACCGAACCCGGCGAAACCGCAGATCACGGCGCCGAGAGCCCCGGCGACGGACGCGGTCAGCGTGTCCCGGGAGCCGATCCGCGCGAGCTGGTGCGCCAGGACGGCCCGCAGCTCGTCCTCCGAGAGGAGTTCCAGGAGGCCGATCGTGACGCACACCGCGGAGTGCGTGGGGCCGTGGCCGGTGGCGAAGGCGGTGGGCGCCGCGGTCGGCGAGACGTAGATCGCCGGCATGGGCAGCCGCGCGGAGGTCGAGAGCTCGCGGATCATCCGGAACAGGGCGGGTTGCTGCAGCTCGGAGACGCTGCGGGCGTGCATGGCGCGCAGGGGCAGCGACGGTCCGCTGACGTACAGGTAGGCGCACACGCCGGCCGCGAGCACGATCGAGAGCACGAAGGCCGTCTGCCCGAAGATCGCGCCGGTGGCCATCAGGAAACCCGCGACCAGCGCCAGCAGCAGCGCGGTGCGGATCTGATTGCCCGTCCGACTCCCCAGGCCCTGCACGAGAACGGAACCTCAGCCCAGGCGCGCGACCGTGAAGGTGACCAGGGATTCGAGCGAGGAGCGGGGCTCGGACTCGGGCAGCTCGGCGAGCTCGGCGCGGGCGTCGTCGGCGTAGCGGGCCAGCGTGGCCTGCGCCTCCTTCATGCCCGCGGAGCGGCCCAGCAACTCGATGGCCTCGTCGACGAGCGCGTCGTCGGTGACGGGACCGACGAGGATCTCCCGCAGCCGGTCCGCCTCGGGCCCGGAATCCCGCAGGGCGTAGAGCACCGGCAGCGTGAAGACGCCCTCGCGCAGGTCGGTCCCCGGCGTCTTGCCGGAGTCCTGCGCGACGGAGCTGATGTCGATGATGTCGTCGCTGATCTGGAAGGCCATGCCGATGGCGGCGCCGATCCGGTACATCCGCTGCGCCGTCTCCTCGGAGGCGCCGCCGTGCAGCGCGCCGAGCAGGCCGCAGGTGGCGATGAGGCTGCCGGTCTTGCCCCAGATGGTGTCCAGGTAGTGCTGCACCGGGTCGCCGTCGCCGGCACCCTTGAGCTCCAGCATCTGGCCCGTGACCAGCTCGCCGAAGCACTTCGCGATCACGCCGACGGCGCGGGGGCCGAGGTCGGCGCCGTACGCCGAGGCGCGGGCGAAGAGGTAGTCGCCGGCGAGGATCGCGATCGAGTTGCCCCACCGCGCGTTGGCCGACGGTGCGCCGCGGCGCGTGTCCGCCTCGTCCATCACGTCGTCGTGGTACAGCGTCGCGAGGTGCGTCAGCTCCATCGCCGCGGCGGCGGTGATGACCTGGTCCGACGGGGCGCCGCCGATGCGGCCGGAGAGGACCGTGAACATGGGCCGGAAGCGCTTGCCGCCGGCCTGGAAGAGGTGCAGGGCCTCCTCGATCACGCATCCGTCGGCCTCGGCGATGCCGTCGGCGATGACCTGCTCCACGCGGGCGAGGTCCGCGCGGATCCCCGCCGCGAACTCGTCGGATCCCAGCGAGACCCCGGCTACCGTCTTCTCCACGCGTTCAGCCTAGCGGGCGGGTCGCGGTGTGCAGCGCGACGATGCCGCCGGTCAGGTTCGTCCAGGCCACGTCGCCCCAGCCCGCCTCGCGGACGAGGTCGGCGAGCTCCGCCTGCGCCGGCCAGTTCCGGATCGACTCCGCGAGGTAGGTGTAGGCCTCCGGATTCGACGATCCCTTCGCCACCACCTGGATGGCCTCGAGCGCGACCTTCTCGTACAGCGCGCGGAAGGCGCCGTTGGTGGGGGTGGAGAACTCGCAGACCACGAGGCGGCCGCCGGGACGCACGACGCGCGCCATCTCCCGCAGCCCCGCGACGGTGTCCTGCACGTTGCGCAGGCCGAAGGAGATGGTGGCGGCGTCGAAGGAGTCGTCGGCGAGTGGCAGCGCCATGGCGTCGCCCGCGACCATCGGCACCCGCCGGAAGGAACCGGCCTGGAGCATCCCGGTCGAGAAGTCGCAGGCGGCGACCCACGCGCCGGACCGGGCCAGGTCGACCGTCGAGACGCCGGTCCCCGCGGCGAGGTCGAGCACGCGGTCCCCCGGCGTGAGGTCGAGCGCGCGCCGGGTGCGGGCGCGCCAGTACCGGTCCAGCCCGCCCGTCATGAGCGTGTTGGTCCGGTCGTACCGGCGCGCGACACCGTCGAACATCGACGCGACGTCGCCCGGTTTCTTGTCGAGGGAGGCCCTTGCCATGCCCCGAAAGCTACACGACGGCGCGGACCGACCGGCCCGCCGCAGGTCCGGCGATCACGCCGGCGTAGTGGTCGAACAGCTGGTCGCACAGGGCCGGCCAGGTGCGGGCCAGGACGGACTTGCGGGCGGCCTCGCCGAACCGGGCGCGGAGGGCGGGATCGGCCAGGGTGTCGATGACGCCGGGCAGCAGGTCGGCGAACTCCGCGGTCGGCAGCAGGTAGCCGTTGCGGCAGTGCGCGACGAGGTCGCGGGGCCCGCCCTGGTCGGGCGCGATCGACGGGACGCCTGACGCGAGCGCCTCCTGGACGGCCTGGCAGAAGGTCTCGTGCTCGCCGGCGTGGACGAAGACGTCGAGCGAGGCGTAGGCGGCGCCGAGGTCCGCGCCGCCGAGCTGGCCGGTGAAGACCGCTCCGGGCAGCAGCGATTCGAGCCGCGCCCGCTCGGGGCCGTCGCCGACGATGACCAGCTGCACGTCGTCGCGGTGCGCGAGGCCGGCGAGCCGCTCGACGTGCTTCTCCGCCGCGAGCCGCCCGACGAAGCCGACGATCAGCCGGTCGGGACGGTCCCCCAGCCAGGAGGAGCGGAGCGCGGCCGAACGGTGCGACGGGGCGAAGCGCTCCGCGTCGACGCCGCGCGCCCAGGTCTTCACCCGCGGGATCCGGTGCGCCTCGAGGTCGGCCACCGAGGCCGAGGACGGCGCGAGCGTCAGATCGCACTGCTTGTGCATCTGCCGGGTCCACCACCAGGCGGCGCGTTCGAGGGGCCCGAGGCCGTAGGAGCCGGCGAACCCGGCGACGTCGGTCTGGAAGATCGCGACGGTCGGGATGCCGAGGCGCTTGGCCGCCGCGAGGCCGCCCGCGCCGAGGAAGTAGGGCGAGGCGAGGTGCACGACGTCGGGCCGGAAGTCGCGCAGCACGTCGACGATGAGCATGTTCGGCTGCCCGATCGGCAGCGACGAGATCTTCGGCAGCATCCGCGCGGGCACCCGGTACACGGGGAATCCGAGGTGCTCCAGTGGGGCCGGCTCCTCGCCGGCGACCGCGTCCGGCGCGATGACGATCGCCTCGCTCCCCGTGCGGCGGCAGTGCTCGAGGACCCGGAGCACCGAGTTGGTCACTCCGTTGACGTTCGGCAGGAAGGACTCGGCCACGATCGCGATACGCACGTCAGCAGTGTCGCCCGGGGCGGTGACCGTGAGGTTCTCTACCGGTCGACGGTGCGCGGAACGTCAGGTGAACTCTCACCCCGGTGGTAGCCGGCGGCGATGAGCAGCATGATCGCGCCGACCACCAGCCACGTCCCCGCGGCGACGGACGCGGCGGGCAGGATCGCGACGACGGCAGACCGTCCGGCGACGCGCACCAGCTCCGGGTCCGAGCGGCTGTACTCGACCTGGATCCGGTCGCCGACGTTGAGCTCGCTGGGATACAGGACGCCCAGCGGAGGATTGTGGTTGACGCCGTCTGTCGTGTAGAAGCTGATCGTCGAGCGGCGGGGCCCGGCGGAGAGCACCTCCGCGGTCGCGGTGCCGCGGTCGGCGTCGATGGTGCGGTCGTCGCGCACGGCGGCCGCGACGAGCACCACGCACAGCCCGGTGATGAGGATGGCCGCACCCAGCAGGACGATCTGCACGCGGCGCAGCGCCGTGCGGCTCATCCGCGGTCCTCCGAGCCCGACGGTCCGCCCGGGGCCGCGCCCGGCACGGCGGCGCTGATCCGCGCCCGCATGCCGGCGTGCAGGGCGCGTAGACCGGTGCGCTCGGTGCGCACCTCGACGACGCGCAGGCCGTCGGCGCGGGTCGCGTCCGCGAGGTCGCCCAGGTCGGCGCGCACGTATTCGACGCCGTAGGCGGCGCAGAGGGAGCCGATGTCGGTGCCGTGCGGCGTGCCGAAGACGCGGGCGGCGGCACCGTCGTACTCCGCCCCGGAGTACCGCTCCTCGCCCTGTTCGAGCAGGTTGAAGATGCCGCCCCCGTTGTCGTTGGCGACGACGATGGTGAGGTTGGCGGGCCGGGGCTCCTCGGGGCCGATGAGCAGGCCGGAGGCGTCGTGCACGAACGTGAGGTCGCCCATCAGGGCGACGGTGCGCCGGTCCGGGTGCGCGAGCGCCGCGCCGACGGCCGTGCTGACGGTGCCGTCGATGCCCGCGACGCCGCGGTTGGACAGCACGCGGACGCCGGGCGGGACGTCGCCGGCGAGGGCGACGTCGCGGACGGGGTTGGACGCGCCGACCACCAGCTGGTCGCCGGTGCGCAGCGCCGCGCAGACGGCGCGGGCGACGTGCAGGCCGGTGACGGGTTCGGCGTCGAGGCCGTCCGTGACGGCCTCCCGCGCGGCGGCGTCGGCGGCGGCGGCGCGCTGCAGCCAGGCGTCGTCGGGCTCGCCGACGGGCAGCACCCGCGTGCCCGTCGCGGCGACGTTGCCGGAGACGTCGGGCCAGCGCGGCCCGGTCGTGACGGCGTAGACGGTGACCTCGGGGTCGGCGAGCAGGGCGCTCACCTCGCGGTGCAGGGTCGGGCGGCCGCAGATGATGGCCTGCCGCGGCTTGAGGGCCGGGAGCGCCCAGGGGTGCAGCGGGTTCGCGGGGTGCGGCGCCGTCGGCTCGGCGACGGTGGGCAGCCCGGCGAGCGCGGGGTTCTCGCCGGCGCCGTGCCCGGAGATGACGACGGTGTCGGGGGTCAGGTCGATCGGCAGCGGCACGTCGAGGGTGGCGACCGGCGCGACGGTCCACGGGCCGCCGTCGGGCCGGCCGTGGGCGAACTCGGGCGACGGGTCGTCGGGGACGAGGGGCTCGCGCAGCGGGATGTCGAACTGGACGGGGCCGGCGTTGCCGGTGCGGGCGCCGCGGGCGGCCGACAGCGCGCGGCAGACGGCGCTGCGCCACTGGGAGTTGCGGTCGAGGCCGGGCTCGGCGAGGCCGAGGGACAGCGACGCGCGGACCTGCGTGCCGAAGATCCCGAACTGCTCGACGGTCTGGTTCGCGCCGGAGCCGAGCAGCTCGTAGGGCCGGTTCGCGCTCACGACCAGCAGCGGGACGCGGGCGTAGTTGGCCTCGTAGACGGCGGGCGCGAGGTTCGCGACGGCCGTGCCGGAGGTCATGATGATCGCCACGGGGCGGCGGGCGGCCGCCGCGAGGCCGACGGCGAGGAAGCCGGCGGTGCGCTCGTCGATGCGCACGTGCAGCCGCAGCTCACCGCGCGCGTCCGCCGCGTGGACGGCGAAGGCGAGCGGCGCGTTGCGCGAGCCGGGGCACAGCACCACGTCGGTGACGCCGCCGCGGACCAGCTCGTCCACGATCACGCGCGCCTGGAGCGTGGACGGGTTCGGCGGCTTCTGCATGCGGACCACCTTACGACCGCATCATCCGTCCGCGAGCTTCGCCAGGACCGGACCTGCGAGCAGGAGCACGCCGCGTTCCAGGTCGGTGAGCCGTTCGGCCATGGCCGTCTCGAGCCAGGCGTTGCGGATCTCCCGGTCCTCCTCGATCACGGCGCGGCCCGCCGCGGTCAGCTCGACGTACTGCCGGCGACGGTCCGTCTCGTCCCGGCGGCGGCGCACCAGGCCGGCGTCGGCGAGGGCGTTGAGCGCGGGGGTGAGGGTCTGCGCGCGGACGTGGTGCGCCTCCCCCAGCTCGGCCGGCGTGGCCGGTCCGCCGCGGTCGAGGCTGCCCAGCACGAGGTACTGGGTCTCGGTGAGCGCGCCGGGGCGGCGGTGGGCGCGGATCTCCCGGCTCAGGGAGTGCACGCCGTAGCGGAGGTCGCTGACATCGGACATAGCAAGAGTTTACTTCATACTTTTGCGCATTTCGCGAGTTGCATGCCGTGTTCCGCAAGCAGATACTTGTAGTCATGCGAAGCGAGCTGACGAGATGGACCGGCCTGATCGTCGCCTCCTGCGCCCTCTCCGCCGCACTGATGGCGGCCGGCGTGCCGAGCGCGCCCCTGTTCGCGGCGCTGGCGTGCGCGGTGGTCGCGGCGCTCGCGGGCCGGGCGCCGGGGCCGATCCCGCGGCCGGTGCAGTTGGCCGCGCAGGGCGTGCTCGGCGCGTACATCGGCACGCTCATGCAGGCGCACACGGTCGCGGCGCTGGGCTCGCGGTGGCCGGCGGCGCTGCTCGTCGGGTTCGCGACGCTGCTGTTGTCCGTCGGCGCCGGGGCGCTGCTGGGCCGGCACCGCGACACCGATTCGATCACCGGCTCGCTGGCGCTGGTCGCGGGCGGCGCGTCCGGGCTCGTCGCGATCGCGCGGGAACTGGGCGGCGACGAGAGGGTGGTCGCGGTCGTCCAGTACCTGCGCGTCGGGCTGGTGACGGTGTCGCTCCCCCTGGTCGCGGCGCTGTACCCGCACACGCCGGGCTCCTCGTCGACGGACTCGGGACCCGCGCGGCCCTGGTGGTTCGACCTCGGCTTCACCGCGCTGTGCGTGGGCGGCGGCCTGGCCGTCGGGCTCGCGACGCGGCTGCCCGCGGGCGGACTGCTCGGCCCGCTCGTCGCCTCCGCCGCGCTGTCACTCTCGGGCGTCGCCGCCGGGGCGACGGTGCCGGTGGCAATGGTCCTCGCCGGCTACCTGGTGATCGGCTGGCAGGCCGGCGTCGGATTCACCCGCGAGTCCCTCACGGCGATGGCGCGGCTGCTGCCGTGGGCGACGCTGCTCATCGTCGGCGTCGGGATCGGCTGCGCCGGCCTGGGCTTCGCACTGTCGGCGATGACCGGCGTCTCCGCCCTGGACGGCTACCTCGCGACGACGCCCGGCGGGATCTACGCGGTGCTCGCCGTGGCCGCCTCGTCGAACGTCGACATCACCTTCGTCGTCGCGGCGCAGCTCATCCGCGTGCTGCTCATGCTCTTCCTCGCCCCCGCCGCGGCCCGCGCCTTCCAGAAGTGGCGCGCGATGCGCGAGCGCGACCGTGCGAACACTGCTAACATCGCGGCATGACTGCGGGTACCAGGGAATTCAACCTCATCGTCTTCGGTGCGACCGGCTTCGTCGGCGTGCTGACGGCGCGTCACCTCGCGAAGCACGCGCCCGACGGTGTGCGCATCGCGCTGGCCGGCCGCACGCAGGCCAAGCTGGAGAAGGTCCGCGCCGAGCTCGGCGAGCGGGCGAAGGACTGGGGCATCGTCGTCGCCGACGTCGACAAGCCCTCCACCCTCGATGCGATGGTCGCCCGCACGACGGTCCTGTGCAGCACCGTCGGCCCCTACGCCCTGTACGGCGAGACGGTCGTCGGCGCGTGCGTCAACGCCGGCACGCACTACACCGACCTCACGGGCGAGGTGCTGTTCGCGCGGCGCTCGATCGACAAGTTCCACGAGCAGGCCGTCGCCAACGGCACCAAGATCGTGCACTCCTGCGGCTTCGACTCCATCCCGTCCGACCTCGGCACGTTCCTCGTCTACGAGAAGGCCCGGGCCGACGGTGCCGGCACGCTCGGCTCCACGACGCTGGTCATCCGCTCGATCCGCGGCGGCGCGAGCGGCGGCACCATCGCCTCCGCGATCGGCCTCGCCGACGAGGTCAGCGCCGACCGGGACGCGCGCCGCGTCGCCGGCCGCCCGCACTCGCTGAGCGTCGACCACACGCGTGAGACGCCGAAGCAGCCCGGCGACCTGTCCGTCGTCGACGCGAAGACCGTCGATCCGTCGCTGACCGGCCGGCTCGCCCCGTTCTTCATGGCCAGCTACAACACCCGCGTCGTGCGCCGCTCCAACGGCCTGCTCGACTTCGCGTACGGCCCCGACTTCACGTACCGGGAGACGATGGCCGTGCCCGGCCCGCCCGTCGTCAAGGCCGTGGCCGCCCACGCCGTGCAGGGCGCGCTCGCGGTGGGCATGGCCGCGCTCGCGATCAAGCCGCTGCGCCCCGTCCTCGACCGGATCCTCCCCTCGCCCGGCGAGGGCCCGAGCGAGTCCTCGCAGGCCAAGGGCTCGTTCATCGCCGACGTGTACACGCGCACGACGAGCGGCCGCCGCTACCGGTCGACCATCGGTGCGCGCCTGGACCCCGGCTACAGCGGCACCGCCGTGATGCTCGGCGAGTCCAGCCTGGCGCTGGCGCTCGACGGCGACACCGCCCGCGGCGGAGCGGCGCTCCCCGACCGCGCGGGCGTGCTCACGCCGGCCGTCGCGCTGGGCGACGTGCTCGCGGACCGCCTGCGCGCGCAGGACTTCACCGTCACCGTCGAGGAGCTCACCGCCTAGGCGAGGGCGAGGAAGAGCTTCTCCAGCTTCTTCTGGTCGACGTTCTCCGGCCCCTCGGTGGCGATGCAGTGCTGCAGGCCGGTGGCGACGAGGGCGTAGCCGCTGCGGCCGAGCGCCTTGTTCACCGCGGCGAGCTGGGTGAGCACGTCCTCGCACTCCTCCCCCTCCTCGAGCATGCGGATGACGGTCGCGAGGTGGCCGTGGGCCCGCTTGAGCCGCGTCACGATGGGCTTCGCGCCCTCCTCGGGCAGCTTCATGCGCGGAGCCCGTCGAGCATCCCGGCGAGTCGCTGCCGCGCGTCGGCCGCCACGCCCGCGAGGGCATCGGTCCCGGTGAACGAGGGCATCACGTTCGGGTCCATCACCTCGACGAGCGCACGGTCGCCGTCCGCCGAGACCACGACGTTGCACGGCAGCAGCGCGGCGACGCGCGGGTCGATGCCCAGCGCCTCGTGGGCCAGCTGCGGCCGGCAGGCGCCGAGGATCACCTTCGGCGGCACGTCGACGTCGAGCTTCGCCTTGAGCGTGGCCGTGAGGTCGATCTCCGTCAGCACGCCGAATCCGGCCGCCGCGAGGCCCTCGCGCACCCGCGCCACCGCCTCGTCGTAGGGCGCGTCGATCGCTGCGCTCATCGTGAATTCCGCCATGGGTCCGTTCCTTCCGTCGCTGACGCGACCGTCGATGTCGCCGTCCCACCCATGGTGGCACATCCCCCCAGGGGGATGCTAGGTTCGTGACGAACATCCCCCCAGGGGGTTACCGGAAGGACGACGATGAGCACCCACGACCACCCCACCGACGGCGCCGCGACGCTGCGCGCGCTCCAGCCCCAGCACCGCGACCTGCGTCGCGCGATCCCCGACGTCTACGCCGGCTTCGGGGCGCTGAGCAGCGCCGCCTTCGCCGACGGCGCGCTCGAGCGGAAGACCAAGGAGCTCATCGCCTTCGCCATCGGCGTGGTCGAGGGCTGCGACGGCTGCATCGCCTCCCACGGACAGGCCGCGGCGCGCGCGGGCGCCACCGAGCAGGAGGCCGCCGAGGCCATCGGCGTCACGTTCCTCATGCACGGCGGCCCGGCGACGATCCACGGCGCGCGGGCCTTCGAGACCTTCCGCGGCCTCGTCGCCGGCGCGAGCGCGTAGGGTCCGGCCCATGTGCAGTGCCATCACCTGCCGCGTGTGCGGCAAGACCACCTGGACCGGCTGCGGCTCCCACGTCGACGCCGTCCGCGCCACCGTCCGCCCCGAGGACTGGTGCGGCGGTCACGCCGCGTCCGCCGAGCAGCCCGCCAAGCGCGGCTGGTTCCGCCGCTGAATCGTCGGTCCGCTCCACGATTTCCCGTTCAGCTCGGCGGCACGGCACATATCGCCGCGCCGCCCGGCTGAACGAGAGTTTCGGCGACCGCTACCCGTCGATCCGCGCGAAGGGGCGCAGCTCCTCCACCTCGTAGGCCAACTCGAGCAGCGTCGCCTCCATCCCGGCCGGGCCCGCGAACTGGGCGCCCAGCGGGAGCCCGGCGCCGTCGAACCCGCACGGCACGGAGATCGCCGGGCCGCCGGAGACGTTGTTGAGCGGGGTGATGCCGACCATCGCGATGGTGCGGGACATGAACTCGTCGAAGGGCAGGGTCGGGTCGAGGTGGCCGATCCGCGGGGTCGTGTTCGTCATGGTCGGCGAGAGCATCGCGTCGACGCCGCGCTCGACGAACATCCGCTCGTAGTTCCCGGTGACCCGCCGCAGCCGCGCGATCGCGCCCGGGATCGACGGTGCGCCGCGCACCCCGGACCACAGCAGGCTGCGCGTCACGGGATCGAGCGCCGAGAAGGAGGCACGGCCGCGCGCCTCGACGGCGGTGGCGGCCACTTCGATCCCGGCGAGCAGGCCCCAGTAGTGCAGGAAGTCGTCGACGAAGCCGCCGTCGACGCGCAGGTCCGTCATCGAGAGCTCGACGATCTCGTGCCCCTGATCCGCGAGCTCGTCGGCGAGGGTGCGGACGGGCGCGAGGCATTCGTCGGCGATGCCGAACTCGGTGACCGACTCGGTGACCAGCCCGATCCGGCGGCGCCGACCCGGCCCGCGCACGTGCCCGACGGGCGGCAGCGCGGGATTCCGGCGGTGCCGCTCGGCCGCGGCGACGTACCGCGCGGTGTCGCGGACGGTGCGCGTGAGCACGCCCTCGCAGACCACGTTGACCGGCAGCACCTTCAGCTCCGGCATCTCCGCGAGCCGGCCGCGCGTGCCCTTGAGCCCGACGAGGCCGTTGAGCGACGCGGGGATCCGGATCGAGCCGCCGCCGTCGTTGCCGTGCGCGATGGGCAGCGCGCCCGAGGCCACCAGGGCCGCGGCGCCCGATGAGGAGCCGCCGACGGTGTAACCGGTGTTCCACGGGTTGCGGGCCGGCGCGCGGTCGGCGAACTCGGCGCTCGCGGTCATCCCGAACTCCGGCATCACCGTCGAGGCCAGCACGTTCATCCCCGTCGCCGCGAACTGCTCGCCGACCGGCCCCGACCGCGTGGCGGGCGTGGCGGGCAGGGCCGTCGAACCCATCGTCGTGGGCAGGCCCGCGAAGGCGGTGTTCTCCTTGATCGCCGACGGGACGCCGTAGAAGGCGGCGTCCGCCGGGGCCTGCGGCCCGGTCCCGCCCTCGGGGAGCCACCAGCGCACCGCCCGCGTCGCGGGGTCGACGGCGCGGATCCGCTCGGCCGCGGCCGCGGCGGCCTCGGCGACGCCGAGGGTGCCGGCGGCGATCGCCTCCGCGACGCCGGTGGCGTCGAGGGTGCCGAGCGCGTCGTCGGTGAAGGCGTTCGCCCGGGTGGCGGCGTGGGTGATGTCCGTGGTCATGGCTGCTCCTCCGGCGTGCGCGCCGAGTTTGTACAAACTTACAGAAATGGACGATAGCCCGAGTCTGGAACTTTGTACAGACTTTGTTCGCGGCCTAGACTGCGAGGCGTGGAGGAGCGCAGACACCGGCGGAGCACGCTCGAACGCAGGCGCGCGCTGCTCGAGGCGACGGTCGAGACCGTCGGCGAATCCGGGTACGCGTCCGTGACCCACCGCGCCGTGACGGCCCGCGCGGGCCTGCCCACGACGACCATCGGCTACTTCTTCGCCTCGATCGACGACCTGACGCACGAGGCCATGCGCACCTTCGTGGCCGAGGAGTTCGAGCGGCTCGCCGAGCTGTCGACGTTCCTCGAGAACACCTCGGCGAGTCCCGACGAGGTGATCGCCGCCTTCGCCGCCTCCTCCGAGGCGCGCGGCAACGAGTCGCTCGCGCTCATCGAGGCGTACCTGCGCGCGGCGCGCGATCCCGCGTCGCGGGTGCTGGTCGAGGACTACCTGCGCGCCGCCGACGCGGTGGCGCAGGGCGCGACCGCCCTGGCGGGCGCACAGATCGACCCCGCGACCGCGCGGGGCGTGGTGGCCCTCATCAACGGCTTCACGGTGCTGGACTCCGCCCTGCCCGACGCCGCCGACATCACGATCAAGATCCGCGCGCTCCGCACGATGCTGATCGGCGCCCTGTTCGAGCAGGGCCACGAGGACGCGGCCCGCGCGCTGCGGGACGGGGCCGAGACCTAGCTGGCGCCCGGCGCCAGGGTTCCCGTGCTGTCGTTCGCGGCGATGCGGGCGGCCATCCGCTCCTGCGCCTCGCGGATCCCGGTGGCGTAGGCGGGATCGATCGCCGAGTCCAGGGCGAAGTCGAACTCGCGGCTGGTCTGCAGCCGATCCGCGGCGTCGGTGAAGCGGCCCTGGCGGCGGTAGCCCTCCGCGAGGTTGAGGTGCAGCGACGGCATGAAGCCGGCGACGCTGAGCGACGGGTGCACGGCTTGCAGCTCGGCGTCCGAGACGTGCGCCGACTCCGCGAGGGCGACCTCGTCCCACTCCACCTCGGCGTCCAGCTCCTCCTGCACGTCGGCGATGTAATGCGCCGCGATGCACCGCGCGGCGTGATCGCCGGGCGCGATCCGCGCCCACGTCGACTCGAGCTTCTGCTTCCGCTCGGCGGGCTCCCCCGTCATCGCTGCGCCGAGCTCGGTCATCAGGTTCTCCATGCCCCGCACCCTAGTGCCCACCCCCGACAGGAAACTCCCCGCGGACTCCGGCCGCGAAATCCCCCGTCGACGGCATGCGTAGGACTACAAAGAAACGATGAGACGCACGCTGGTGGCCGCCGTATCCGCGCTGATGCTCGCGCTGGTGGGCGCGCCGCCGGCCCAGGCCGCCGATGTCGAGGCCGCCATCGCGCGCGGCATGACGCTCGTCGGCACCGACACCTTCGGCGAGTACGGCTGCGAGGACTTCGTCGACTTCGCCTACGGCAAGACCACCACCACCGGCATCCCGCGCGACCACGCCCGCTCCTTCTACGAGGCACTGAAGGCCAAGGGCCTCGGCCACTCCTCACTCCCCGCGCCGCGCGGCGCGCTCGTCTTCTCGCAGAGCGACTACGGCTACCACGTGGACATCTCCCTCGGGAACGGCACGTATCTCAGCGGCGGCGTTCAGGGGCTGTCCAACGGCTGGGGCGACGGCTCGCAGATCCAGATCATCCCGGAGCCCGACATCGCACCCAACTCCAGGCTGCTGGGCTGGGCCTACGCCCCGTGGAAGTAGCTCTCAGGGCCGGCGCCTCACGATGTCGACTTCTGCGGTAGCGGACGTGCGCAGGCGCACCTCTGCCGCACCAGAACACGACATCGTGAACTACCCAGCGAGCGCGTGGCACCGTCGCAGGCGATCGAGCCACCACTGCCGGCGCTCCCCCGTCACCTCGACCGCCGCCAGCTGCGCCTCGGTCGGCGCGACGGTCCGCACCCGCAGCGCGCCGTCGACGAGGGGGTGTTCGCCGAGGTCGGCGGTGAAGAAGCCGCCCGTGCCGAGGCCCGCGGCGTTGCCGTCGGGGACGCACGCCGCGGCCACGATCCCGGCCGACAGCCCGACCGCCGTGTCCAGCGCGGAGGAGACCGTCACCCGCACGCCCGCAGCGGCTTTCAACGCGGCGGCAACGTCCAGCACCGCCCGTACCCCGCCCAGCGGGGCCACCTTCACCACCGCGACGTCGGCGGCGCCGAGCTGCGCGACGCGCATCGGATCGTCCGCGCGGCGGATGGATTCGTCGGCGGCGATGTCGCAGGCGCCGCCCAGCCGGCGGCGGACCTCGGCGAGCTCCTCGACCGTGGCGCAGGGTTGTTCGGCGTAGTCGAGCGGGCCGCCGTCGAGCAGCCGGGTGAGAGCGCGCTCCGCCTGGTCGACGGTCCAGCCGCCGTTCGCGTCGACGCGGATCGCGGCGCCCGGCATCGCCGCGCGCACGGCCGCCACCCGCGCGACGTCCTGCGCCAGCGTCTGCCCCGTCTCGGCCACCTTCACCTTCGCGACCCGGCAGCCGGGGAAGCGCGCGAGCACCTCGGGGACGCGGCTCGGCCCGACGGCGGGCACGGTCGCGTTCACCGGCACCGCGGCGCGCAGCGGCTCCGGGAAGCCCTGGTAGGCGGCCTCGATCCCGGCCCGTAGCCAGTGCGCCGCCTCGGCGTCGTCGTACTCGGGGAAGGGCCCGAACTCGCCCCAGCCGGCCGGCCCCTCGAACACGACGGCCTCGCGCGCCGTGATCCCGCGGAACCGCACCCGCATCGGCAGGCGCACCACGCGCGCCGCGGCCACCAGTTCGTCGACGTCCACCACGACCCCAACAGTAGAGTCGGCTGCGTGACTTTCAACCCCGAGCTGTGGCAGCCGGTCCCCGGATTCGAGGACCTGACCGACATCACCTACCACCGGCACATCACGCAGGGCACCGTCCGCGTCGCCTTCGACCGGCCGGAGGTGCGCAACGCCTTCCGCCCGCACACCGTCGACGAGCTGTACCGCGCGCTCGACCATGCGCGACGGTCCGCCGACGTGGGCGCGGTCCTGCTCACCGGCAACGGGCCGGCCCCGAAGGACGGCGTGTGGTCGTTCTGCTCGGGCGGCGACCAGCGCATCCGCGGGCGCTCCGGCTACCAGTACGCGACGAGCCACGACGCCGACGTCGAGGCCGCCACCGCGGACGGCGTCGACGAGGCCCGGGTCAAGGCCGAGGGCGGCCGCCTGCACATCCTCGAGGTGCAGCGGCTCATCCGGTTCATGCCGAAGGTCGTGATCGCGCTGGTCAACGGCTGGGCCGCGGGCGGCGGTCACTCGCTGCACGTCACGTGCGACCTCACCCTCGCCAGCCGCGAGCACGCCAAGTTCAAGCAGACCGACGCCGACGTGGGCAGCTTCGACGCGGGCTACGGCAGCGCCTACCTCGCCAAGCAGGTGGGCAACAAGTTCGCGCGCGAGATCTTCTTCCTGGGCGACGTCTACAGCGCCGAGGACATGCACCGGATGGGCGCCGTGAACCGCGTCGTCGACCACGACCGGCTGGAGGACGTCGCGCTGGAGTGGTCCGCGAAGATCCTCGGCAAGAGCCCGCAGGCGCAGCGGATGCTCAAGTACGCGTTCAACCTCCCCGACGACGGGCTGGTCGGGCAGCAGCTGTTCGCCGGCGAGGCGACCCGCCTGGCGTACATGACCGACGAGGCCGTCGAGGGCCGCGACTCCTTCCTGGAGAAGCGCGCCCCCGACTGGTCGCCCTTCCCCTACTACTACTGAGTCCTGGTGGCGCAGTGCGTGTTCTGCGCGATCGTCGCGGGTGAGGCGCCCGCGGCGGTCGTCGCCGAGACGGACGAGGTGATCGCCTTCCTCGACGTCCGCCCGATGAGCGAGGGGCACACCCTCGTGGTCCCGAAGCGGCACGCGGCGCGCCTCGCCGACCTCCCCGCCGACGACGGCGCGCGGATGTTCGCGCTCGGGCACCGTATGGCCCGGGCGGCACGCGACGGCGGGCTCCGGGCGGACGGCGTGAACCTCGTCGTCAACGACGGCCGCGCCGCCTTCCAGACCGTCGATCACGTTCACCTGCACGTGATCCCGCGATTCGCGGGCGACAAACGCGCGGTGCTCGGCCGGTTCCTCCGCCGCAAGCCGCGCACGTCCGACGGTGCCGCCGCCCTCCTCCGCGCGGCCCTGCCGGACTGACACCGGACGCTGACATCGGGCACCGCCGCGCGTATCGTGCTCGCATGGACGTCGATGTAGTGGTCGAGCGCGTGATTCCCGTTGCGCGCGAGCGGGTCGCGGGGTTCGCGGGCGATCCGTCGAACGCCCCGCGGTGGTACGCGAACATCCGCTCCGTCGCGTGGCGGACGGAACCGCCGGTGGCGATCGGTTCGCGGATGGACTTCGAGGCGCGGTTCCTGGGGCGGCCGCTGGCGTACACCTACGAGGTGACGGAGCTCGTCGCGGGCGAGCGGATGGTGATGCGCACCGCCGACGGCCCCTTCCCGATGGAGACCACGTACACGTGGGAGATGGTGCCCGGCGGCACACTCATGCGGCTGCGGAACCGCGGCACCCCCAGCGGTTTCGCCCGGGTCGCCGCTCCGGTCATGGCGCGGGCGATGCGGTCCGCGATGACGAAGGACCTCGACCTCCTGAGCCGTCTCCTCGTCGACGGCGACCCGCGCACCTGACGTGACAGCGCGCATCCGGCACACCATGTCGGTGCCTTGGGTAACGAATTCGATCGGCCTCCGCGATAGTCCCCGTGTCAGACACGACGCACCTTCACCGAGGAGCACTGATCGCATGACCGCACGCACCACCCGCATCGCCCTGGCCGCCGGCGCCTGCGCCGCACTCGCGCTCGGAGCGCTGCCCGCCACCGCGAACGCCGACACCGTCGTCCGATTCGACGGCTGGGTCACCACTCCGGGCTTCGCCGATCCGATGCCCTTCCCCACCGTGCACTACACCGGCGCCGTCGACGCGAAGGGCTGGATCACCGTGCGCCCCGACTGCATCAAGGGCGCGCTCGGCGGCCCGACCGCGCCGTGCGTCGACAACCCCGGCACCCGCGCGCAGATCGCCACGCGCACCCTGAGCTGGTGGAACGACGGCAAGCGCTACGGCGGCGAGGTCACAGCCCGACCCGACGGCTCCTTCACCACGCTGATCGGCGAGAAGAAGGTCACGTTCACCGTCGGCGGGCCGGGCACCGTCGGAAAGGCCGTCGGGCACTACTCCGCCTGACCCCTTCCCAGACATCTCCGCACCGGGTAGCGTCGACAATATGGGAATCATTTCCATTAGCACCGACCTTCCGCTGCCCGCCGCCCGCGCCCGGACGATGGCGGCGACGCCCGAGGTCATGCTCTTCGTCCTCGCGCCCGTGCTGTCCTTCGACCTGGCCGGGGCCCCGCCCGCGGGCGTTCCCGTCGAGGTGGGCTTCTCGGCGCGCAGGCGCGTGCGCTGGCTCGGCGTGCTCCCCAGCTGGACCCACGAGATCACGGTCCGGCGGCTCGACGACCTCGAGATCTACACCAACGAGCACGGCGGCCCCATCCGGGTGTGGAACCACCGCCTCACCTTCGAGCCGCTCGGCCCGGACCGCTGCCGCTACACCGACGCGATCGAGATCGAGGACGGTGTCCAGGGCCTGCTCACGGGCCTGTTCGTGCGCGCGATGTTCCGGCACCGGCATCGACGGTGGCGCGTCCTGGCGGCCACCGTCGCAGCGATCGACGCGGGTTAGCGGCGCCGGTCAGCCGTGCGCACGCTGGTGCCGCGGCTGGTACAGCCCGATCGCACCGCCGCCCGGGAGCGTCAGCGACGTGAGCAGGCCCCAGCCCTGATCGGTGATGGGCGCCGCCTCGACACCCTTCGCCCGCAGCGCCGCGACCTCCGCCTCGACGTCGTCGCACATCAGGTACAGCTCCTGCTTCGGCGGCCCGTCCGTCGGATGAACCGCGACCTCCGACGCGGGCAGCGGCAGGATCAGCCACCCCTGGCCGGCGTCGACCCCCTCGACGCCGAGGACGTCGCGCAGGAACGCACGGTCGGCGTCCGCATCGGCGGAGTAGTGGATGATGTGCGCCCCGTTGATCATCCGCCTACCGTAGCGCCTCGCTACTCCTCGATCACGCGGAAGCGGAAGGTGGTGCGGCCGAGGGTGAGCTCGTCACCGTCGGACAGCGGGTGCTGGCCGGCGACGCGTCGCTCGCCCACGTAGGTGCCGTTGGAGGACTGCAGGTCTCGCACGGCGAAGCCGCTCACGGAGCCGGTGATCACGGCGTGCTCCCGGGAGACCTTGGTGTCGTCGATGCTGATGTCGTTGTCGGGGAGGCGGCCGAGCCGGACCTCGCCGCGTACCGGGTACTCCGTGCCGTCCTCGGCGGTGAGCGTGCCGCGGGGGCCGGCGCCGTCGATGGTCACGTCGGTCTCGGTCTTCTCGAAGGCGCGGCCGTCGCCCGGCTGCGCGGCGGGGCGCGCGACGGTGAACGCCAGCTGTTCCTGCCGCAGCACCTTGCCCTCCAGCTCGACGAGGGCGGGCGTCGGATCGGCGCCGAGCTCGTCGGCGAGGGTGCGGCGCAGGTCGCGGGCGGCCTCGAGGGCGTCCGCCTGGCGGCCCGTCACGTAGAGCGCGGTGATGAGCTGACCCCACAGCGGCTCCTGCAGCGGATGCTCGGAGACGAGGCGGCGCAGTTCCCCGATGACCGACGCGGCGCGGCCGGCGGCGATCTCCGCGTCGTACATCGCGGACTGCACCGCGGCACGCTCCTCGGCCATGCCGATGGCGAAGTTGTCGGCGAACTGCAGGCCCCGCAGATCGGCGACGGCGTCGCCGCGGAACTCCGACAGCGCGGAGGCGAACGCCAGCGAGGCCTGGTCGTAGCGGCCGGCCGCGGCGAGCTCGGCGCCGCGCCGGCGGGCCGAGTCGAACCGGCCGATGTCGGACTGCTCGGGCTCGAGGTCGAGGCGATAGGTGGACCCGGAGGTGACCAGCAGGCCGTCGAGGCCCGAGCCGGCGCCCGGGCCGCGCAGCGCCTTGCGCAGGCCGCTGACGAAGACCTGCAGGCTGGCACGCGCGGAGGCGGGCGGGTTGCCGTCCCAGACCTGCTCGCTGAGCGAGTCGACGGTGACGGCGCGGCCGCGGTTCATCACCAGCAGCGCGAGCACGGAGCGCGGCTTCACGCCCGAGACCTCGTTGGGTGCGCCGTCCACGGAGAGCGAGACCTGGCCCAACACGCGGATATCCAAAGACGCCATGCGCAAATAGTAGTCACGGCGCATCAGTCGGCCTGCGGACACCGTTGAAAGGGCATAAATCGGACAGCGTCGGGGGATTCTGAGAGCGTCCTGAATGAACATTGGGTGAACGCTCGCCGGACGAGCGCGAACCTGCAGGTCAGAAGGATGTCGGACCCGTCTCACCCGTTTGGTGGAACGGGACCCTCGGCCTCAGTATTTTCACCATGAACAGCGAACTCATCATCCTGCTGTTGGTGATCGTGACGGCCCTCGCCTTCGACTTCACCAACGGCTTCCACGACACGGGCAACGCGATGGCCACCTCCATCGCGACCGGTGCCCTGAAGCCGAAGACGGCCGTGAGCCTGTCGGCGATCCTGAACCTGGTGGGTGCCTTCCTGTCCGTCGAGGTCGCTCTGACCGTGACCAACGCGGTGATCAAGATCCAGAACAAGGACGGCTCGCCGAAGCCCGAGCTCATCGAGAACGGCGGCCGCGCGCTGCTGATCATCGTGCTGGCCGGCCTCATCGGCGGCATCATCTGGAACCTGCTGACCTGGCTGCTCGGCCTGCCCAGCTCCAGCTCGCACGCGCTGTTCGGCGGCATGATCGGCGCCGCGATCGCCGCCCTCGGCGTCAGCGGCGTCGTCTGGAACGGCACCGCCAAGCTCGACGGTGTCATCGGCAAGGTCGTCCTCCCGGCGCTGTTCGCCCCGGTCGTCGCAGGCATCGTCGCCGCCGTGGGCACGTTCCTGGTGTTCAAGATCGTCGCCGGCGTCGCGGAGCGGTTCACCGAGGAGGGCTTCCGCTGGGGCCAGATCGGCACCGCCTCGCTCGTCTCGCTGGCGCACGGCACCAACGACGCGCAGAAGACCATGGGCGTCATCACCCTCGCGCTGATCGGCTACAGCCAGGGCAACCCCGGCAGCAGCGGAAGCCTCCTCTTCTGGGACGACACGCACGGCGTCCCGCTGTGGGTGAAGTTCTCCGCCGCCGCCGCGATCGCCCTGGGCACCTTCCTGGGCGGCTGGCGCATCATCCGCACCCTGGGCAAGGGCCTGATCGAGATCAGCTCGCCGCAGGGCATGGCCGCCGAGGCCTCGTCGGCCACCATCATCCTCGTGTCGAGCCACCTCGGCTTCGCGCTCTCGACGACGCACGTCGCCACGGGCTCGATCCTCGGCTCGGGCGTCGGCAAGCCGGGCGCGACGGTCCGCTGGAACGTCGCGCTCCGCATGGTCGCCGCCTGGGTGATCACGCTGCCCGCCGCCGCCCTCGTCGGCGCGGTGATGTACTTCGTGGCCGCGAAGATCCCGACCCTGGCGGGTCCGATCGTCGCCTTCGCCATCCTCTGCGCCCTGTCGGGCTACATGTACTGGCGCGCCCAGCAGCAGAAGGTCGACTCCAACAACGTCAACGCCGAGTGGGACGACGAGACCAACGCGGTCGCGCCCACCGAGGCCAAGGTCTAAGGGGACCAGAGCATGCATACGATTTCCCTCGCCCTCGACGCTGTGTGGAAGGTCCTCCTCGTGGGCCTCATCCTCGGCGCCGGTCTGCCCGCCCTCTTCGCTGTGGGGGTCCGCGGTCTCGCGATCGGCAACGGTCACGAGCGGGAGGACGGCACCGTCCACAAGCCCAACCCGGTGGGCAACGCGCTCGCCGCGATCGCCTTCCTCATCGTGATCGTCGCGGTCGTGCTCGGCGTCTCGATGATCGTGGCCTCGGGCTTCAAGTACGAGCTCACCTTCGACAACATCTACCCGTGGTTCGAGAAGAAGAAGTAAGGGCCGACGACATGACCACCGAGAACTCCCAGGACGGCGTCCTCCAGCAGGTCCTCGACTGGCTCCGCGCCGGTTACCCCGAGGGCGTGCCGCCGAAGGACTACTTCCCCCTGCTCGCGCTGCTCACCAAGCAGCTGTCGGAGACCGAGGTCGACGCGGTGATCGGCCGCATCCTGGCCCAGCGCCCCGACGAGGTCCACAAGGACGAGATCGAGGCCGCGATCACCAAGGTGACCCAGGCCGAGCCCAGCGACGAGGACCTGCGCCACGTCGCGAGCAAGCTGGCCGCCGGCGGCTGGCCGCTCACCGGTTTCGCCAGCTGAAACACGTTCTCTTCGCTGTCGCTCTCCCGAGCCGCGGACGGCCCCCTATCCTGGAGTCCGGATAGGGGGCCGTTCCCGTATCGGTGCCCGTATCGACGGCACTACCGCGCCCCAGGGCGCACCCTCGCACCGGAGGTGGGGTCTTCATGAGTTCGAGTTCGAGTCCGGGCTTCCTGGCCAGGATCGTCGATTGGCTGCGTGCCGGGTATCCCGACGGGGTGCCCAGCACCGACTACCAGCCGCTCCTCGCGCTGCTCGACCGACAGCTGACGAAGGAGGAGCTGCGGGAAGTCACGCGCGAACTGATCGACGACGCGCACCTCTCCCCCGAGGGGCTCGAGCCGATCACCCGCGTCGACGCGGGCGTCGCCATCAGCGGCCACACCCACGAGATGCCGCTCGAGAAGGACATCACCCGCGTCCGCGAGCGCCTCGAGCGCAAGGGCTGGCCCTTCGACGACGCCCCGCTCAACCCCGGCGGCTGCCCCAAGACGCACGGCGAGTGAACCTCGAACCGCTGCGGATCGACACCGTCGCATCCGCCCTGCCGCAGTTGACCGCCCTGTTGGAGGGCACGGCGCCCGCGTGGCTGCCGGTGCCCGCGCACGATCCGCGCGAGGCCGAGCGGCTCACCGGCGCGCTCGCCGCGGGCACCCCGATCGACGAGCGCGTGGCCCTCGTCGTCGCCACGTCCGGCACGACCGGCACCCCCAAGGGCGCGATGCTCACCCGCGAGGCCCTCGCCGCCAGCGCCGCGGGGACGCACGCGCGGCTCGGCGGCCCCGGGCAGTGGCTGCTCGCCATGCCGCCGCAGCACGTCGCGGGCGTACAGGTGATGCTCCGCTCCCTCGCCGCGGGCCACGCGCCCGCGGAGCTCGACGTGCGCGCCGGCTTCGACCCGTCCGCCCTCGCCGCGGCCCACGCCCGGATGACCGCGGACCGTCGGTACGTCTCCCTCGTCCCCACCCAGCTCGTGAAGGTCCTCGCGGACCCCGCCGCGACGGAGGCCCTCGCCCGGTTCGACGGGGTGCTCATCGGCGGCGCCGCCTGTCCCGCCCCGGTCCGCGAGGCGGCGCTCGCCGCCGGCGTCCGCATGGTCCGCACGTACGGGATGAGCGAGACCGCCGGAGGCTGCGTGTACGACGGTGCGCCCCTCCCGGGCGTCGAGATCCGCCTGGACGGCCCCGCATCGCGCGTCGTCCTCGGCGGCCCGACGGTGGCCCTCGGCTACCGGAACCTCCCCGAGCACCCCGCCTTCGCCGAGCCCGGCTGGTTCCGCACCGACGACGCGGGGACGCTCACGGACGGCGTCCTCGCCGTCACGGGCCGCCTCGACGAGGCCATCTCCACCGGCGGCCTGACGGTGCTCCCGCAGGTCGTCGAGGCCGTGCTCGCCCGGGTGCCCGGCGTGGCCGAGGTCGCCGTCTTCGCCCAGCCCGATCCGCGGCTCGGCCAGCGGGTGGCCGCGGCGGTCGTGCCGGGGCCGGGGGCGGACGTCACCGTCGAACTGCTGCGGGAGGCCGTCGAGGCCGAGCTGGACCGGACGGCGGCCCCGCGGGCGCTGTACCTCCTCGACGCGCTGCCCCGGCGCGGGCCCGGCAAGGTCGACCGGCGGGCGCTGGTCGACCGATTCTCCGAATACTGAGAGAATTCCAAAACTTCCGGTATATCGTCGCCGCATGATCCTCCGGCGCGCCCTCGGGCGACTCGCAGCGGTAACGGCGACCCTCGCGCTCGGCGCGGGCCTGGCGGCGGGCGCGGCCCAGGGCGCACCGTCGACGACGTGGATGTGCCGGCCGGGCACGGCGAACCCGTGCACCCTCCCCACCGACACCACCGACCTCGGCACCGGGAAGAGCACACCGGCGCGGAAGGTGACCGACGCCGAGAAGGCCGTCGACTGCTTCTACGTCTATCCGACGGTGACCAACCAGGTGGCGCTCAACGCCAACCCGGTCCGCATGCCCGAGGTGGACTCGATCGCCCGGTTCCAGGCGGCGCGGTTCGGGTCGATGTGCCGAGTCTTCGCGCCGGTCTACCCGCAGATCACGCTGACGGGCCTCGCGCCCACGATGCTGATGCACCTCCGGCCGGTCGTGGACACCGCGTACGACGCCGTGCGGACGGCCTGGCGCGAGTACCTGGCGCGCGACAACGGCGGCCGCGGCGTCGTGCTCATCGGACACTCACAGGGAACGATGATGCTGCGCAAGCTGATCCGCGAGGAGATCGACGGCAACGCGGCGGTCCGGAACCGCCTCGTCGGCGCCTTCCTGATGGGCGGCAACGTGACCACGGCGACGGGAAGCACGACGGGTGGCGACTTCCGGAACATCCCGCTGTGCACCCGCCGCGGCGAGTTCGGCTGCGTCGTGGCGTACTCCACCGACACCGCCGCGCCGGTGATCTCGATGTTCGGCAACACCGACCTCGACCTGCTCTCCCAGACGATGGAGCTCCCCGTGGGCGCGGGCAAGCACGTCGCCTGCACCGACCCCGGCCCGCTGTCCGGCGACTCCGGTCCCGTCGGCGTGACGGTGCCGAGCGAGCGCTACGCGTTCGGGATCATCTCCGTGCTCATGGACTACACGACGTTCCCCAAGGCCCTGCCCACGTCGGCGAGCACGTGGACGGTGAGCAGGAGCCGCGGCGTGGGCGGCTGCTCGGAGGTCAACCGGCACAGCATGTACCGGATCCGCCTGACGGTGCCGCAGCCGATCAACGAGCTGCCGCTGATGGGCACGCACCTGCTGGACGTGAACTTCGGGCTGGACCGGCTCGTGTCGATCGCGACGCAGCAGTCCGCGGCGTGGCGCGCCCGCTGACCGCAGGTTGACGGACGTCACAAATATTCATGGTTGAAGGAATTTCGGGTAAGGTTACCGCCGAGTAAGATCGCTCCGCAGTATCAGCCCGGATCGGAGAACCGTGAAGCAGAACATCGCAGCGCAGACCCCGCTGCTCAATCCCCGTGACGTCGACTTCCTGCTCTACGAGTGGCTGAACGCGGAGGAGCTCACCAAGCGCGACGTCTTCGCGGACCACTCGAAGGAGACCTTCGACGCCGCGCTCGACCTGGCGGCCGACATCGCGGTGCAGAAGCTGTCGAACCACTACAAGGACGCCGACGCGAACGAGCCGACGATCCAGCCCGACGGCACCGCGAAGACGCTCCCCGCGACCAAGGCCGGGCTCGACGCGATCGCGGCCTCGGGCCTGACCTTCGGCGAACTCCCCGCCGAGGAGGGCGGCATCGGCCTGCCCTCGCTGATCAGCAAGGCCGCGTTCGCGTGGATGCAGGCCGCGAACGTCTCCACCACCGTCTACTCGGGCCTCACCCTGGGCAACGGCAACGTGATCCGCTCCTTCGGCACCGACGAGCAGAAGCGGCTGTTCCTCGAGCCGATGATCGAGGGCCGGTTCACCGGCACCATGTGCCTCTCGGAGCCCGACGCCGGCTCCGCGCTCGCCGACATCAGCGCGAAGGCCGAGCCGCGCGAGGACGGCAGCTACGCCATCACCGGCACCAAGATGTGGATCACCGGCGGCGACCACGAGATGTCCGAGAACATCGTCCACCTCGTGCTCGCGAAGGTCCCCGGCGCGCCGGACGGCGTCAAGGGCATCTCGCTGTTCATCGTGCCGAAGTACCTGGTGAACGACGATCAGTCGGTCGGCGAGCGCAACGCCGTGACGCTGGTCAGCCTGAACCACAAGATGGGCAACAAGGGCACCACCAACTGCCTGCTCTCGCTCGACGGTGCCACCGGCTACCTGGTGGGCACCGAGAACCGCGGCCTGGTCCAGATGTTCCAGATGATGAACGAGGCGCGCGTCGCCGTGGGCCTCGCGTCGTCGGCGATCGGCTACACCGGCTACCTGCAGTCGCTGGAGTACGCCAAGACCCGCGTGCAGGGCCGGCCCGTGACCGCCCCGACGGGTCCGCAGGTCCCGATCATCGAGCACCCCGACGTGCGCCGAATGCTGCTCGCGCAGAAGAGCTACGTCGAGGGCGGCCTGGCGCTCGCGCTGTTCGGGGCGCGCCTCGTCGACGACGCGGACACCGCACCGTCGGAGGAGGAGCGGACCGCCGCCGGGCAGCTGCTCGACTTCCTCACCCCGATCATCAAGAGCTGGCCCAGCGAGTGGGCGACGAAGGCCAACGACTACGCCATCCAGATCCACGGCGGCTACGGCTACACGCGCGAGTTCAACGTCGAGCAGCTGTACCGGGACAACCGGCTCAACGCGATCCACGAGGGCGCCAAGGCGATCCACGGCCTGGATCTGCTGGGCCGCAAGGTGCCGCAGCACGGCGGCGCGGCCTTCGGCGCGCTGCTGGGTCGGATCGAGGCGACGGCCGCCCGCGCCGACAAGGTCGACGAACTGGCGCCGCACGCCACCGCGCTGCGGACGGCCGCGCAGCGCGCCGTGGAGGTCACGATGGCGCTCGGCGGCACCGGCGATCCCGCGCTGTCGCTGGCGAACGCGACGTCCTACCTCGACGGCCTCGGGCACGTCGTGGTGGCGTGGCTGTGGCTGGACCAGGCGCTCGCGACCTACGCGGAGGACGGCACCGCGCGCGAGGACGCCTTCTACCGCGGCAAGCGGGCGGCGACGCAGTACTTCTTCGTCTACGAGCTGCCCAAGGCGCACACCGAGTTCGACCTGCTGGCCGCGCTCGACCGCACCACGCTCGACCTGGACACCTCCGTCCTGTAGCGACTGCATAGGCTGGGTGCATGGCAACCGCAGCGCAGTGGCTCGAAGGGGCCCGCCCCCGCACGCTCCCGAACGCGATCGCCCCGGTGATCGCGGGTACGGGGGCGGCGGGCTTCCTGGGCGAGGCGGTCTGGTGGAAGGCACTCCTGGCGCTGGTGGTATCGCTGTCGCTGATCCTGGGCGTGAACTTCGCCAACGACTACTCCGACGGCATCCGCGGCACCGACGACGACCGCGTCGGGCCGCTGCGCCTCGTCGGGTCGGGGCTCGCCTCGCCCGCGGCGGTGAAGCGCGCGGCGTTCGCCTGTTTCGGCGTCGGCGGCGTCGCCGGTGTCGTCCTGTCGCTCACGTCGGCGCCGTGGCTGATCCTCGTGGGCCTGGGGTGCGTGGCCGGGGCCTGGTTCTACACGGGCGGGAAGAAGCCGTACGGCTACCTGGGCTTCGGCGAGATCGCGGTCTTCGTCTTCTTCGGGCTGGTCGCGGTGCTCGGCACCGAGTTCGTGCAGGCCGGGCGGATCGACGCCTCGGGCGTGCTCGCGGCGTGCGCGGTGGGCTCGTACAGCTCGGCGGTGCTCGTCGCCAACAACCTGCGCGACATCCCCACCGACCGCGAGTCCGGCAAGATCACCCTCGCCGTCCGGCTGGGGGACTCCCGCACCCGAGTGTTGTTCTCCGTCCTCGTCGCCGTCCCGACGGTGCTGGGCCTGGCCCTCGCGGCCGTCGCCACCCCGTGGGCGCTCCTGTCGCTCGCCTCGGCCCCCCTCGCCGTGCGCGCCGCGCTGCCGGTGAGCCGCGGCGGCCAGGGCCCCGCCCTGATCCCCGCCCTCGCCCAGACCGGCCTCGCCATGCTCGTCTGGTCCATCGGCGCCGCGATCGGCCTGTTCCTGGGCGCGTGAGTCAGCCGCGTGCCGCGGCACCCACGACGGAGAGCAACTGCAGCTTCTCGTAACTCTCCGATCCGGGCTGCGCGGTGTACACGAGCAGCAGGTGCGACTGCTCCGGGTCCACGAGGTGCTGGCAGTCCAGCTCGAGCGTCCCCACCTCCGGGTGGATGAAGCGCTTCACCGCGTTCGGGCGGATCCCCACCGGATGCGCCTCCCACAGCGCCGCGAACTCCGCGCTGCGCTCGAGCAGCAGCTCCGCGTACTCCGCCGCGCGGGAGCCGGGCCCGCGGAGCGCCGCCACCCCGCGCAGGCCCGAGACGAACATCGACGACAGGAACGCGTGGTCGTCCGGATGGTGGATCGCTCGGCTCGCCGGATCGGTGAACCACCGGTATCCGACGCTGCGCTCGGGGCCGGTGTAGCCGGTGGTGTCGCCCGTCAGCGCCACCGAGAGCGGCGTCTGCCGCAGGGTCTCCCCCAGCTCGGTGACGATCTCCGCCGGGGTGTCGGACAGGCGGTCCAGCACGCGGGCCAACCCCGGACCGATGTGATCGCCGGTCGCGCCCCGGGGCGGCGCGTGCTGCCCCGCCAACCGGAAGAGGTGGTCGCGCTCGTCGAGGCTCAGGTGCAGGCCCTGCGCGATGGCCGCGATCATCTGCGGCGACGGGTGCGGGCCGCGCTGCCGTTCGAGCCGGGTGTAGTAGTCGACCGACATGTGGCACAGCGCCGCGACCTCCTCCCGCCGCAGGCCCTGCGTCCGCCGCCGCTGCCCCCGCGGGAGCCCCACGTCCTCCGGCTGCAGGGCCTCCCGCCGCCGGCGGAGGAACTCCGCGAGCCCTTCCCGGTCGATCATCCGCACCTCCTGCCGACGACGGTACTGGGGCCGGACCGATCGCGACGCCCGCTGGGCACTCTCATCCGGGGATCGGCGGTCCCTGGATGAGCTTCCGCGGCACTGCGAGGCTGGCAGCCATGAACCGAGCACCGATCGACCTCCCTCTTCCCGATCTCACCGGCAAGCGCGCCGTCGTGACCGGCGGCACCGACGGCATCGGCCTCGGCATCGCGCGCCGCCTCGCCGCGGCGGGCGCGGACGTCATCCTGCCTGCGCGGAACGCCGCGAAGGCCGAGGCGGCGGTCGCCGCGATCGGCGCCGCGGCGCCGGCGGCGACCGTCTCCACGCACCCCCTCGACCTGTCGTCCCTCGCATCCGTGGCGGCGCTCGGCCGCACGCTGCTCGACGACGGCCGCCCCATCGACCTGCTCATCAACAACGCCGGCGTGATGACCCCGCCCACCCGGCAGACGACCGCCGACGGCTTCGAGCTCCAGTTCGGGACCAACCACCTCGGCCATGTCGCGCTGGTCGCGCACCTGTTGCCGCTGCTCCGCGCGGGGCGGGCCCGCGTCACGTCGCAGATCAGCATCGCCGCCAATGAGAGGTCCATCAACTGGGACGACCTGAACTGGGAGCGGTCCTACAACGGCTCCGGCGCCTACAGCCAGTCCAAGATCGCCTTCGGCCTGTTCGGCCTCGAACTGGATCGGGTGAGCCGGGAGCGGGGCTGGGGCATCACCAGCAACCTGTCCCACCCCGGCGTCGCCCCGACCAGCCTCCTGGCGGCGCGACCGGAGATCGGCCGCGACGGTGACACGCTGGGGGTGCGGGTCATCCGCCGGTTGTCGGCGCTGGGACTCGTGGTCGGTACCGCGGAGACCGCCGCCCTCCCCGCGCTCATGGCCGCGACGGCGCCGGACGGCGCGGGCGGGTTGTACGGACCCAAGGGCTTCATGCACCTCGGGGGCCCGCCCGCCGAACAACCGCTCTACAGCAGGATCCGCAGCGAGGAGGAGGCCCGTCGCATGTGGCGGATCTCGGAGAGCATGACCGGGGTCGCCTTCCCGGACTGACCCCCGTCGACCGCGGGCGGCGGACCGTCGGCCCTACTCCCGCCAGGACCCGTCGGCGAGGAAGCGCTCGACGGTCAGCGTGGGCGGGATGAGGTCGAAGCCGCTCGACGTCACCCAGGCGTCGTCGAAGTAGGTGTCGAGGTAGCGGTCACCGTCGTCGGCGAGGAGGGTGACGACGCTGCCCGACCGGCCGGCCTGCAGCATCTCGGCGATCACGCCGAACGCGCCCCACAGGTTGGTGCCGGTGGAGCCGCCCACGCGCCGTCCGAGCATCGAGGAGGCGATGCGCGCCGCGGCGATCGACCCCGCATCGGGGACGCCGACCATGCGGTCGACGATCTCCGGGATGAACGACGGCTCCACGCGCGGCCGGCCGATGCCCTCGATGCGGGAGGACCGCCCCGTCTGCACCGTGCAGTCGCCGGCGACGTAGCCGGGCAGGAAGCTGGAGTTCTCCGGGTCCACGACGCACAGGCGGGTCGCGTGCCGGCGGTAGCGGATGTAGCGGCCGATGGTCGCCGACGTACCGCCGGTGCCCGCCCCGACCACGATCCAGGCCGGCTCCGGATGCTCCTCGAGCGAGAGCTGGGAGAAGATCGACTCGGCGATGTTGTTGTTGCCGCGCCAGTCCGTCGCGCACTCGGCGTGCGTGAACTGGTCCATGTAATGGCCGCCGCGCTCGTCGGCGAGCCGCGCGGCCTCGGTGTACACCTCGTCGGCGCGGTCCACGAAGTGACAGGTGCCGCCCTCGCGCTCGATGAGCGCCACCTTCGCGGGCGACGTCGACTTCGTCATGACCGCGACGAAGGGCAGGCCCAGCAGCTTCGCGAAGTAGGCCTCGGACACCGCGGTGGAGCCCGACGAGGCCTCGATCACCGTCGTGCCCTCGCGCACCCACCCGTTGCACAGGGAGTACAGGAACAGGGACCGGGCCAGACGGTGCTTGAGGCTGCCCGTGATGTGGGTGGTCTCGTCCTTGAGGTACAGGTCGATCCCCGCGTCCCGCGCCCACTCCCCCAGCGGGAAGCGCAGGAGGTGCGTGTCGGCGCTGCGGCGCGCGTCGGCCTCGATCAGCCGGACGGCGTTGTCGACCCAGGACCGGTCCGCGGACCGGTCGTGGACGATGGTCGTCACTCGTCCACGCCCTGCAGCCGCCGCCGGAAGTCGTCGCGCTTCGCCTTGCGCGCCTCGTCGATCACGGCGGCGCTCTCGTTGACGCGCGTGCGGAGCTTCTTACCGAGCACCATCGACAGCGGCAGCGAGACCACGAGCGCGAAGAGGAAGACGGGAACGGGCGGCACCTCGTCGAGGACGAGGTACCCGATCCCGTAGAGCACCGCGAAGACGGCGACGACGAGTCCCAGGCGGAACAGCGTATAGAAAAAAATGTCGCGAGCCAGGGCCTTCTTGGCCGCACCCGTATCGGTCATGACCAAGAGCCTACTCCCCGTCCGAAATGCGACTTTACCAATTCTTGGCACTCGGATAGAGGTTCGAGTACTCGGGCAAATCGCTGCATACTGGGCATCATGACCACGGCACACCCGAACCTCGCCCAGCGCGCAGCGGACCCCCGGGCCGCTGCTCCCCGTCAGCCCGAGCGCCTCATGACCCCAGGCCAGGTGGCCGCGTTGTTCAACGTGAACCCCAAGACGGTCACCCGGTGGGCCGGTGCGGGCCTCCTCGGCTCCGTCCGGACGCCCGGCGGGCACCGTCGCTTCCGCGCATCGGAAGTCTTTGCTTTGCTGAACCAGAACACCACGGCGTAGTCCCGAACGGCGAAGGGCGCCGCTCCACCGAGATCCTCGGCGGTGCGGCGCCCTTTCGCGTACGCGGGTACCCGGCGCGGACTCAGCCTGCGTAGGAGTGCAGGCTGCCCGTCGCGAAGTAGTTGATGATGAACAGGTTGAAGACGATCACGGCGAAGCCGAGCAGGTTCAGGTAGGGCGCGGCCTTGCGCCACACCGACGTCGCGCGCGCGTGCAGGTACGCGGCGTAGAGGACCCACGCGATGAACGAGGTGGTCTCCTTCGGGTCCCAGCCCCAGGGCCGGCCCCACGCCGCCTCGGCCCAGACCGCGCCGCAGATGACGCCCGCGCTGAACAGGGGGAACGCGACGATCACGGTGCCGTACGCCACGCGGTCGAGCACCTGCGTGGACGGGATGGCCTGCAGCAGCCGCCCGCCGACACCGGAGGTGACGGTGACGGAACCGTCGGGCAGCTCGAACCGGCGGCGGATCAGGTACAGCAGGCTGGCGACGCCGGACACCAGGAAGATGCCGGCACCGATCGACACGATCGAGACGTGGATCGCGAGCCAGTACGACTTCAGGGAGGGCACCACGGGACCGGCGGTCGTGTACAGCACGCCCTCGGCGACGAACATGAAGATCAGGATCGGGACGAGCACGAAGCCGAGGATCGGGCGGGCCTCGGGCTTGCGCAGCAGCACCAGCGAGGCGAGGACCGCGCCCGCGCACATGATCGACATGAACTCGTACATGTTGCCCCAGGGCATGCGGCCCGTGGCGACGCCGCGCAGCACGATCGAGGTGACGTGCACGAGCAGCCCCGCGACCACGAGGGCGTAGCCCATGCGGCCGATCCGCTCGGACTTCGTGCGACGGGGGCCGTCGTCGAGGACCCGGCCCGGGGTGGAGTCGGTGGCGATCGGGCCGCCGCCTGCGGCGACGAGCTCCCGCTTGCGGTCGCGGGCGGCGGTCGCGTCCACGCGCGACGTCGCGAGCTCGATGACCATCAGGACCAGCGCGAGCGCGTAGATCCCTGTCGCGCTGGTGAACAGCACGTCGGCGAAGTTCGCCAGGTCGACGTTGGTCTCGGTTCCCATGGTCACGCCACTTTCTCACCGTCGGGACCGACCAGGCGGTCGGCCAATGCTTCGAAGTCCTCGGTCCAACCGGCCTGGTCGGTGCGGGCCAGCCCGGCGATCTCCATCACGGTACCGCCGCCCTCGCGCGGGGTCAGCCGCACGAACACCCGCCGGCGCCGCACCGTGAGCGAGACGATGAGCCCGCCCAGCATCCCGATCGCGAAGACCAGCGTCCAGTTCTGCGCCGGGTTGTGGCTGACCTGCAGGGCCGCGAAGTTGGTGACGCCGTCGAACCGCACCTGGGTGCCGTCCTCGATCGTCGTCGACTGTCCGACGGACAGGTTCACGCGGGCCTTCTTCGACAGCCGGCCGGAATCGATCTGGTCGCGGCTGAGCGAGAAGATGTTCTGCGGCTTGCCGGTGTCGAGGCCGGTGTCGCCCTCGTAGATGTCCACCGCGACGGCCGGATCGTTCGGTGCGGGGAACCGCGAGGTGAGCAGCGTCCCGTCGAGCTGCTTGGTGGGGGCGAGCAGCCCCTCGATCCCGATCTGCTTGGTGCGCCGCTCGTCCTCGGTGCGGTAAAGCTCGGCGGGCGGGTCGAAGCGCAGCGCGCCCGAGGAGAGGAAGTTGATCTTGTCCTGCGGCGCGAACTGCATGGTCTGCGTGCGAACGGCGCCGTTCGGGTAGGTCACCGTGAACGTGCCGGCGTAGCCGTGGCCGAGCATGTAGATGCGCACGCCGTCCATGCGGAGCGGCTTGTTCACCTCGATGTCGTACTTCTTCCAGGTGTCGTCGCGCAGGCCCTCGCCGTCCTGGTACGACGCCAGCGTCCGGAACATGTCCGGCTGGGCGTTCGGCAGGAAGGTGGCCTGCACCTCGTCGGCCTTGAGGCAGAAGGGCGCGAGCCCGGTCCCGTCGACGAGGTTGCCGGCGCGGAAGTTGTCGTAGTTCGACGAGGTGTTGCAGAAACCGTCGTCGCCGGCGATGACGATGCGCGAGCCCTCGTAGGAGAACTGCTGGCCCACGCCGATCGCGATGAGGATGCCCACCAGCGAGATGTGGAAGATCAGGTTGCCCGCCTCGCGCAGGTAGCCCTTCTCGGCGGAGACGGTGACGGTGCCCTCGGCCTCGTTCGCCCCGCCGGGCCGGGCGATCTTGCGCCAGCCGCGCAGGCCGGCGAGCACCGTCTGCGCGGCGGCCTCGGGATCCTCGTCGCTCTCGCGGGTGGTGTGCCGCGGCAGGCGCGACAGGTTGCGCGGGGTCGCGACGGGCGGCGTCCGCAGGGCGCGGAAGTGCTCGACGGTGCGCGGGAGGATGCAGCCGACGAGCGAGACGAACAGCAGCGCGTAGATGGACGTGAACCACACCGACTTGAAGACGCCGAAGAACTGGAGCTTGTCCATGATCTCGCCGAGCGTGCCGTGGTCGTCGATCCACTTCGCGGTGGCGGCGGAGTCGACGTCGCGCTGCGGCAGCAGCGCGCCGGGCATGGCGGCGACGGCCAGCAGGAACAGCAGCACGAGTGCGGTCTTCATCGACGTGAGCGAGCGCCACGTGTTGCGGACCGCGGCGAGGGCGCGCCGGAGCGTGGACTGCTTGACGGGGGTAGTCATCAGATCGGCATCACTGTGTTGGAGACGAAGAGGCGGCGGACGAGGTCGATGAACTCGGCCCAGTAGCCGGTGACCAGGGCGACGCCGACGGCGATCATCAGCACGCCGCCGAAGACCTGGATGCGGCGCGAGTTGCGGCGCAGCCACCCGACGGCGCGGACGGCCACCGTCGACCCGAGGGCCAGGACGATGAAGGGCAGCCCGAGCCCGGCGCAGTAGGCGACGATGAGGATCGCGCCGCGGGCGGGTTCGGCGTCGGTGCCGACGACGATGGACAGGATCCCGGCGAGCGTGGGGCCGATGCACGGGGTCCAGCCGAGCGCGAAGACGCCGCCGAGCAGCGGCGCGCCCGCGAGGGTGGTCCACTGCCGCGGCGCGAACCGGACGTCGCGCTCGAGCAGGGGGACCAGGCCGATGAAGGCGAGGCCCATGACGATGGTGACGACGCCGCCGATCCGCATGAGGGTGTCGGCGTTGAGCCGGATCGACGTGGCGAGCCCGAAGACCGACATCGTCATCAGCAGGAAGACGGCGGTGAAGCCGGCGACGAAGAGGATCGCGGCGCCCATGACGCGCCAGCGGCCCGCCCGCGCGCCGGCCTTCGCCTCGTCGACGGTGGCGGCCGGAGCCTCGGCCCCGACGAGCCCTGCGAGGTACGACAGGTAGCCCGGCACGAGCGGGACGATGCACGGCGAGGCGAAGGAGACGAGCCCGGCGAGCAGGCACGCGCCGAGCGCGAGCAGCAGCGGGCCCGAGACGGCCGCGGTGGCGAAGGCCTCTCCCATCAGCCCTCCCCCAGGACCTTCTCGATCGTCGCGGTGAGTTCCTTCTCGCCGACGGTCGTGAGGTAGGAGGCGGCCACGCGGTGCTGCCGGTCGAGCACGAAGGTCATCGGCACGACGGTGGTCGGGTACTCCTCGCCGATGGCCAGAAGGGTCTTGCCGGGCGGGTCGTAGATCGACGGGTAGGTCAGGCCCTGCGAGCCGATGAAGTCGCGGGCGGCGTCGTCTCCGGCGGTCTCGCGGACGTTGATGCCGAGGAACTGCACGCCCTTGTCCTTCGTGGCGAGGAACGTGCGCTCGAGCTCGGGGGATTCGATGCGGCACGGCGCGCACCAGCTGCCCCAGACGTTGACGACGACGACCTTGCCCGCGTAGTCGGAGAGCTTCAGCGTGGTGTTCGGATCGGTCACGCTGCGCCCGGACAGGTTCTCGACGGTGCTGCGCTGCCCGGGCTCGTAGAACTGCCGGACCTTGCCGCCGGGGGCGATCACGCCGCCCTTGCTGGCCTGGTCGGAGAGCTGGACGCAGCCGGACGTGCCGAAGGCGACCGCGCCGGCGATCAGGAGGGCGGCGGCGCGGCGGGCGAGCGTCACGCGCCGCGCACCAGCGGGTCGGTGGCGCCCGCCGGCTCGGAGTACACGAGGTCCACGAGCTCGTCGCCGTCGTAGACGAGGCTGGTGAGCGAGGCGAGGGAGCACTGCCGGTTGCGCGGGTCGTGCCAGAGCCGCTTGCCCTCGAGGTGGCGGCGCAGGGTCACGACGGGCAGCTGGTGGCTCACGAGCACGGCCTCGTGGCCGCGGGCCCGCTCACGCGCGATGTCGACGACGCCGACCATGCGGTGCGCGATCTGCAGGTAGGGCTCGCCCCACGACGGGGTGAAGGGGTCGCGCAGCTTGGCCCAGTGCTTGGGCTGGCGCAGCGCGCCGTCGCCGACGGCCACCTTGAGGCCCTCGAACTGGTTGCCCGCCTCGATGAGCTCCTCGTCGGTGATGATCGGCAGCCCGTGGGAGGCGGCGATGGGGGTCGCGGTCTCCTGGGCGCGCTGCAGCGGCGAGGCGAAGACGGCGGTGATGTCGTGGTCGGCGAGGGCGTCGGCCACCGTCTGCGCCTGGGCGCGGCCCGTGTCGGACAGGCGGAACCCGGGCAGGCGCCCGTAGAGGATGCCGTCGGGGTTGTGCACCTCGCCGTGCCGCATGACGTGCACGATCGTCTGGGTCATCTGGGGTCTCCTACTGCGTCGCCGCGGCGGCCGCGCGGGCGGCGGCGGGCAGTGCCGCCTCGATGGATGCGAAGTCGTCGTCGCTGAGCGCGGCGGAGACGAACCACGCCTCGAAGGCGCTGGGCGGCGGGTAGATCCCCTGCTCGAGCAGGGCGTGGAAGAAGGGCGCGAAGCGGAAGGTCTCGGCGGCCTTGGCCTGCGCGTAGTCGGCGACGGGGCCGTCGGTGAAGAAGACGGAGACGAGGTTGCCGGCGTACTGGACGTGGTGCCGCACGCCCTCCGCGGTGAGGGCGTCGCCGATGAGCCCGCCGAGGCGGATCGAGTTGGCGTTGAGCTTGGCGTACACCTCGTCGGTGGCGTTCTGCAGCGTCGCGAGGCCCGCGGCGACGGCGACGGGGTTCCCGGACAGGGTGCCCGCCTGGTAGACGGGGCCGAGCGGCGCGAGATGGCCCATGACCTCGGCCGAGCCGCCGAAGGCCGCGGCGGGCAGACCGCCCGACATGACCTTGCCGAAGGTGAACAGGTCGGCGTCCACGGGGGCGAGGCCGTACCAGCCGGCCTTGCTGACGCGGAAGCCCGTCATGACCTCGTCGAGGATGAGGAGGGCACCGTCGGCGCGGGTGATCTCGCGCAGGCCCTCGTTGAAGCCCGGGAGCGGCGGGACGGCGCCCATGTTCCCGGCGGCGGCCTCGGTGATGACGGCGGCGATCTGCCCGGGGTACTGGGCGAAGGCCTCGCGCACGGCGGCGAGGTCGTTGTAGGGCAGGACGACGGTGTCGGCCGCCTGCGCGCCCGTCACGCCGGGGCTCGTGGGCAGGCCCAGCGTGGCGACGCCGGAGCCGGCGTCGGCGAGCAGCGCGTCGACGTGGCCGTGGTAGCAGCCGGCGAACTTGATGATCTTGGCGCGGCCGGTGACGCCGCGGGCCAGCCGCACGGCGCTCATGGTGGCCTCGGTGCCGGAGTTGACCAGCCGCACCCGCTCGACGGGCGCGACGCGGGCGATGATCTCCTCGGCGAGCGCGACCTCGGCCTCGGTGGGGGCGCCGAAGCTCAGGCCCGTGGTCGCGGCGCGCTGCACGGCCTCGACGACGGCGGGGTGGGCGTGGCCCAGGATCATCGGGCCCCAGCTGGAGACCAGGTCGACGTAGGTGTTGCCGTCCGCGTCGGTGAGCTGCGAGCCCGCGGCGCTGGTGATGAACCGCGGGGTGCCGCCGACGGCCGAGAAGGCGCGCACCGGGGAGTTCACCCCGCCGGGGATGGAGCGGGCCGCGCGCTCGAAGAGGGCCGCGCTGGCCGGGGCCGCTGTGTCGCTACCGGGGGCGATGGGGGAACTCACGACCTCCAGTCTCCCAAACGAGGGCAAGTCGTCAACTACAGGGTGTAGGAGTTCCGCGGAATCCGCCCCGTCGGGCGGTTCGAAAGGCGATACCACTTCGATACCACCGCGCGTATCGTCGGGGTATGGCCATGACCCTCCGCCTCACCGACGATGACGACGCCGCCCTCTCCGCGCTCGCCGCGGCGGAGGGCGTGAGCAAGCAGGAGGCCGCGCTCCGCGCGATCCGCGAGAAGTCCGCGCGCCTGGACCGCGACTCCGAAGTCCGTCGGCTCACGCGGGACGCGGTCGCGCGGTACGGCCCGCTGCTCGACCGGCTCGCGCAGTGACGGTCCACCTCGATCTGGAACTCCTGCTCACCATCATCGACCAAGCCGGGTTGCCCGGCGTTCGGGACCACGGCCTTCTGGAGTCGGCCGCGCTGCGTCCGCAGACCTCGGTGTTCGGCGACGACGCGTACCCGACGCTCGACGAGCAGGCCGCCGCACTCATGGAGTCGATCGTCCGCAACCACCCGCTCGTCGACGGGAACAAGCGGCTCGGCTGGCTCGCGACGGTCGTCTTCTACGGCCTCAACGGCGTGCCGCTCGACGCCCCGGAGGACCCCGCCTACGACCTCGTCATCGCCGTCGCCGAGGGCCGGATCGACTACCACGCCGGCGCCCGCCTGCTGGCGTCATGGACCACGTCGCAGTGGCCGCACCCTATAGTGAAACAGGTTCCACTTCCGGGGCCGCGCCGCGCACGGTAGGAGTTAGAGCCATGGAACGACTCAGCGGACTGGACGCCTCCTTCCTGTACCTCGAGTCCCGCTCCCAACTGATGCACGTCAGCGGGCTGCTCGAGCTGGACCCCGGCACCGTCGAGGGCGGCTACCGGTTCGAGGACCTGCGCAGCGAGCTCGCGCGGCGCATCACGGCGATGCCGGCGTTCCGGCGCAAGCTGCACGACTCGGTGGCGAACCTGGACCATCCGGTGTGGGTGGAGGACGAGTCCTTCGACATCGAGGCGCACGTGCACCGCATCGCGGTCCCCGCTCCCGGCGGCGAGCAGGAGCTCGCGGACCTGTGCGCGCACATCGCGGGCCAGGCACTGGACCGCAGCAAGCCGCTGTGGGAGATGTGGGTCATCGAGGGCCTGGCCGACGGGCGGATCGCGATCATGATGCGCATGCACCACGCGGGCGTCGACGGCGTGACCGGCGCCGGCCTCATGGCCCAGCTGTGCTCCCTGACCCCCGAGCCGCCCGCGCTCGACCCGTCGATGGTGGACAAGTCGACGGGCGGCGCTCCCCTGCTCGCGCTCGCCGCCGACGGCGCGAAGAACGTCCTGCTCCGGCCGCTGTCACTGGTCTCGCTGCTGCCCCGCACCGTCCCCGTGCCCGTCCGCTGGTGGACCCGCTCGCGCCGGGGCGCGGCCATGCCCGCCCCGTTCAGCGCGCCCCGCACCTCGCTCAACAGCTCGATCACCGGCCACCGCGCCATCGCCTTCGCCTCGGTGCCGCTGGCCGACGTCAAGAAGATCAAGGACCACTTCGGCGTCAAGGTCAACGACGTGGTGCTGGCGGCCTGCTCCGGCGCGATGCGCGAGTTCCTGCACGACCGCGGCGAGCTCCCCGAGCAGCCGCTGGTGGCGATGATCCCCGTCTCAGTGCACGAGGCCGAGATCGGCGCGACGCTCACCGAGGGCACCAACAAGGTCACGGGCATGTTCACGCGGATGACCACGGACATCGACACCCCCGTCGCGCGCCTGGAGGCGATCCGCGAGCGGGTCGCGACG
The DNA here is from genome assembly GCF_900104775.1 of Tsukamurella tyrosinosolvens. Classification (NCBI taxonomy): domain Bacteria; kingdom Bacillati; phylum Actinomycetota; class Actinomycetes; order Mycobacteriales; family Tsukamurellaceae; genus Tsukamurella; species Tsukamurella tyrosinosolvens. The sequence continues at coordinate 651,711 of NZ_FNSA01000003.1, read as the reverse complement.
TCGAAGGAACACCACGGCGAGCTCGACGACAACCTGCTCCGCTCCTGGGCGCAGTTCGCGCCGGCGTCGATCATGCAGCTCGGCGCCCGGCTCTACGGCGACAACAACCTGCCCGAGCTGCACCCCGTGATCTACAACCTCGTGATCTCCAACGTGCCGGGCCCCGACATCCCCCTGTACTTCCTGGGCGCGCGGATCCACTCGATGTACCCGCTGGGCCCGGTCTTCCACGGCGCGGGCCTCAACGTGACGGTCTTCTCGCAGGAGGGCACACTGAACATCGGTGTGATCGCCTGCAAGAAGCAGGTGCCCGACCCGTGGCCGATCGTCCGCGCCTTCGAGCGCGACATGGCGGCGCTGGTCGCGGCCGTCGACGCGGCGGGCACCGAGGAAGGCTGAGCATGACCGACGGTCCGCGCGTGCGCATCGACAGCGGCGAGATCTCCGGCCGCGACCAGGGGACGGTGCACGCCTACCGCGGCATCCCGTACGCGCAGCCGCCCGTCGGGCCGCTGCGCTACCGGGCGCCGCGGCCGGTGGAGCCCTGGGACGGGGTCCGCGCGGCGACGGAGTTCAGCGCCGCGGCACCGCAGAACAAGAAGTACACGCTGGTCGGCTTCCGCGAGTACCAGCCGACCAGCGAGGATTCGCTGACCCTCAACGTGGTCGCCCCGGCGCGGGAGGCCACGACGCCGCGCCCGGTGATGGTGTTCATCCACGGCGGTGCGTATCTCATGGGCAGCTCGGCGACGCCGCTGTACTACGGGAATTCGCTGGTCGAGCGGGGCGACGTCGTCTTCGTCTCGATCAACTACCGCCTCGGCGCCCTGGGCTACCTGGACCTGACGGACTTCTCCACCGCCGAGCGCCCGATCGACGGGAACCTCGGCCTGCGCGATCAGGTCGCGGCGCTGGAGTGGGTGCACCGCAACATCGCGGCCTTCGGCGGCGACCCCGACAACGTCACCATCTTCGGCGAGAGCGCGGGCGGCAACGCCGTCACCACGCTGCTCGCGACGCCCGCCGCGCGGGGCCTGTTCCACCGCGCCATCGCGCAGAGCTCGGCCCCCGAGCTCACCGTCGACGCGGTCACCGCGCGCGGCTGGGGCAAGCGCTTCGTCGAGATCGTCGGCGGCCCCGAGCACATCGACACCGCCACCTCCGAGGAGCTCGGCCGCGCCGGCAACCGGCTCATGGGCGAGCTCAACCGGGAGCAGCTGGGCGTGGTCCCCTTCGGCCCCACGGTCGACGGTGACTACCTCCCGGAGGATCCGGAGGTCGCCATCGCGGCCGGACGGGGCGCGCAGGTGCCGCTCATCATCGGCACGAACCGCACCGAGGCCACGCTGTTCACGAAGATGCCCGGCATGGGCAAGCCGTCGGCCGAGCGGGCGGCGCACACCGTCGGCGGCACGCCGGAGGCCTTCGCCGCGCTGTCCGTGGCGTACCCCGGCTTCCCGGACGTCGCCTCGCTGAACCGGATCATCGGCGACTTCATGTTCTGGGCGCCTTCGCTGCGGATCGCGCAGGCGCACGCCAAGCACGCGCCGACGTACTTCTACCGCTACGACTTCTCCCCGAAGACCCTGGATCTGTTGGGCTACGGCGCGACCCACGCCTCCGAGCTGATGGCGGTGTTCGGCGTCTACCACGGCACGACGGGGTGGGTCCTCGGCGCGCTCGGCGACCGCCGCATCGCGATGCGGGTCTCCGACGGCATGCAGCGCGACTGGATCACGTTCGCCCGCACCGGCCGTCCCGCCGGCGAGTGGCCGACGTACAACGGCACCTCGCGCGCGACGCTGGTGATCGACGACCGCAACCGCATCGTCTACGACCCCTCCCCCGAGATCCGCCGCGCCTGGGACGGCTTCGAGGCCGCCCGCCGCTGAGCCCTGCCGCGGCGAGCCCGGCGCAGCCCCCGGGCGACGCGTTCACCGGGTGCTCATGTCGGCGACGTGCCCGCGTCACCCCGGGAGGGCACGGTGCAGGCATGCCCTCACCGTTCGTTTCCCGTCGTACCTTCCTCCTCGGCGCCGCGGGCGCGGCGGCGCTCGCGGGCGCCGGCTGCGCCCCGGGCGGCGATCCCGCCCCGGGCGCCTCGTCCAGCGCGACGCCACGCGGCGATCTGTTCGCGCTCGGCGTCGCCTCGGGCGATCCCACGCCCGACGGTGCCGTGCTCTGGACCCGGCTCGCGCGCGATCCGCTGGCCGACGACGGCATGGGCGGCATCCCGGCGCGGGCGTTCCCCGTGCAGTGGGAGGTGGCCGAGGACGAGCGGTTCACGAAGGTCGTGCAGCGCGGCGATGCGACCGCGGCGCCCGAGGCCGGCCACAGCGTGCACGTCGAGCTGGCGGGCCTGCGCCCCGGCCGGGAGTACTTCTACCGCTTCCGCGCCGAGGGCGCGCTGTCGCAGACCGGGCGCACGCACACCACGCCGGAGCCCGGGTCGATGACGCCGCTCGCGATGGCTTTCGCGAGCTGCTCGCAGTACGAGCACGGCTACTTCACCGCGTACCGGCACCTCGCGGAGGAGCGCCCGCACCTGATCCTGCACCTCGGCGACTACCAGTACGAGTACGAGGCCGGCGGCTACGAGCTCAAGACCGGGAACGTGCGCGACCACCGCGGCCCGGAGACCGTCACGCTGGCGAACTACCGGCAGCGGTACGCGCAGTACAAGTCCGATCCCGACTTGCAGCTCGCGCACGCCGCCGCGCCGTGGGTGGCCGTGTGGGACGACCACGAGGTCGACAACAACTGGGCCGGCGAGGTCTACGAGAAGCCCGAGAAGCCGCAGCCCGACTTCCTGGAGCGCCGCCGCGCGGCGTTCCAGGCGTACTACGAGAACATGCCGCTGCGCCGCGCGCAGGTGCCGAACGGGCTGTCACTGCGCCTGTTCCGCCGCGTGCAGTGGGGCGACCTCGCCACCTTCCACATGCTGGACACCCGGCAGTACCGCGACGACCAGGTGGGCAACGACAAGGTGCCCGCCACCGACCCCGAGAACCGGAATCCCGCGCGCAGCCTCACCGGCGCCGAACAGGAGCGGTGGCTGCTCGACGGGCTGCACGCCTCGCGGGCGCGCTGGGACGTGCTGGGGCAGCAGGTGATGTTCGCCCCCATCGACTACGACCCCACCGAGGCCGCCGGGTACAACCCCGACGCCTGGGACGGGTACGTCGGCTCGCGCGACCGGGTGATGGACGGCTGGCAGGCGGCGGGCACGCGCAATCCGGTGGTGCTCACGGGCGACGTGCACACGCACTACGCCAACGACATCCGGCGCGGCGACGCCGTGGTGGCCTCCGAGCTGACGGCCACGTCGATCACCAGCGGCGGCGACGGCTCCGCGGAGCACAGCGAGAAGGAGAAGGCGCAGCTGCGCGACAACCCCCACATCCGGCTGCTGCGCAACCAGCGCGGCTACATCAGCACCCGGATCACGCCCGAGTCCATTCGCGCGGATTACCGTGTGCTGCCGTACGTCTCGAAGCCCGGGGCACCGGTGGAGACCGCGGCGTCGTTCGACATCCGCGACGGGGTGCGCGGCCTGCAGCAGGTCTGACCGGCCGCCGTCAGGCGCCCAGCAGCGCGATGACCGCGGCGGCGCGGGTCTCGGGGATCAGCGCGAAGGACAACAGGAGCGCGGTGTCGGCGACGTCGCCGTCGGTCAGGGCGTGTTCGGCGAGGGTCGTGACGCGGTGGCGGTGCCGGGCCAGCGTCGCCGTCGCCGCGCCGAGCGCCGCCTCGGACCCCAGGTCCACGGTGAGGTGCAGCCCGGCGTCGGCGCCGAGGACGAGCGCGTCCGGGAGGTGCTCCGCGAGCGCCCGCCGCACGGCGGCACGCCGCGCGCCGTAGGTGCGGGCGGCCCGCGCGACGTGGGCGTCCCAGGCGCCGGAGTCGAGGAAGTGGGCCAGCATCGAGGCCGCGGCGCCGTCGACGCCCGCGCTCGAGCCGTGCCCCGCGTGCGGCAGCCCGCGCAGCGACTCCGGGACCGCGGCCCACGCGAGCCGCAGCTGCGGGGTCAGCGCCTTCGAGGCGGTGCCGAGGTAGACCACGTGGTCGGGCGCGAGGGTCTGCAGCGCGGGCAGCGGCGCCACGTCGTAGGAGAACTCGCCGTCGTAGTCGTCCTCGACGATCACCCCGCCCGTCTCCCGCGCCCAGTCCACCAGATCGAGCCGACGGGCCATGGAGAGCCGCACGCCGGTCGGGTACTGGTGCGCCGGCGTGGTGTAGACGAGGCACCTGCGGCGCGGCAGCCGGTCGACGACGAGGCCGTCGGCGTCGACGGGCACGCCCACGACCTCGTTCCCGGTGGCGCGGAAGGCGTCGAAGGCCCGACGGTAGCCGGGCGTCTCCACCGCGATCGGGGCGCCGAGCTCCCCGGCGATCGCGGCCAGGGCCGGATTCACGCCCGGGAACAGGCGCAGGTCATGGGGCGAGGCACGCACCGCGCGCCGCCGCCGCAGGTGCACGGCGAGCGCCTCCTGCAGCGCCGCGACATGCGGCGCCGCCGACGTCGTGGGCGGGAGGGCGGTCGCGTGCCGCCACGACCGCCGCCACCGCCGCTCGTCGATGAGGGTCACGTCGGGCACGCCCGGCACCAGGCTCGTCTCCCAGGTGTCCGACGGTGCCTCCTCCTCGCGACGCGGGGCGGGCGCGGCGTGCATCGCGTGCGCGAACCGGTCGGTGCCCGGGGCGATCCGGGTGCCGCTGCCGGGGACCGTGGCCGTGACGCCCATGGCGGCGAGGGTGTCGTAGGCGGCGATCACCGTGTTCCGGGCGACGCCCAGACCGGCGGCGAGCGCCCGCGAGGAGGGCAGCACGTCGCCGGGGTGCAGGGCGCCGCCGTCGAGGCCGTCGATGACCGCGTCGACGATCGCGGCGCTCGGAAGCGGGCCGGCGGCGTGCGCGAGCGCGGTCCAGAAGTCCGGGAGGGTCGCGGGTGGGCGGGGCACGCACGCAGAATACTGGTTCTTGCCACTGGCCGATTCTGGACCTTCCAGTGCACCGGTATCCGGTTCAGGATGGACGGCATGGACACGCTCACCCGATACCCCCAGCGCGGCGGCGACCGCCGCCTCCTCGACGAGATCCTGGACGAGGGCGTGGTCGCCGTGCTGTCGACGGTGGCCGACGGCCTGCCGTGGTCGGTGCCGATCGCCTACGCCCGCCTCGGCGACCGGATCGTCCTGCACGGTTCGACGGGGGCCGGGGCCCTCCGCCACGTCGCCGCCGGCGCCCCGGCGACGCTCACGGTGACCCACGTGGACGCGCTGATCGTCGCGGACACCGCCTTCGACCACTCGATGAACTACCGCTCGGCGGTGCTGCGCGGCGCGCTCACGACCGCGGCGGTCGACGGCGCGGAGCTGCTCGACGCGTTCACCGACAAGCTCCTTCCCGGCCGCAGCGCGGAGCTCCGCGCGAACACCCGCAAGGAACTCGCCGCGACCACGGTGCTCACCTTCCCCATCACCGCGGACAACTGGATCGCCAAGGCGCGCACCGGCGGAGCGTCCTCGAGCGAAGGCGGCTGGTCCGGCGTGCTGCCGCTCCGGAAGGGCTACGCGCGCATCGAGCCGACGCCCGGCCAGGAACTGCCCGTGCCGGCGTCGGTCCGCGCCGCGCTCGCGGCGGGCGAGCCGGAGGCGTGCTGCGCGCCGGTCTCGTGATTCGGCTCTCGGAACCGGCACTTTTCGCCCGCGCTGGGTACGGTTGAGGCCATGAGTGCTCCGACCTCGCCGGCATCGTCGCCCGAACTGACCGCAGCGCTGCGCGCCATCCTGGACGGCCGGTGGGCCGCCACGAGGGACGTCGTGCGGGAGCAGATCCAGGACGGGAACGCCGTCCCGCAGGCGGGCCTGAGCCTCGACGAGTACCGCGAGCTGATGCTCGGCCAGATGAAGGCGATGGTGCCGCTGGGCTTCCCGGCCGACGGCTTCAAGACCGAGCACGGTGGCACGGGCGACGTGGGCGCCGCGGTCACCGCGATCGAGACCCTCGGCTACGGCGACCTCTCGCTCATGGTCAAGGCGGGCGTGCAGTGGGGCCTGTTCGGCGGCGCGGTGGAGAACCTGGGCACGCAGTACCACCACGACACGTACGTCAAGGGGCTCATCGACCTCGACGTGCTCGGCTGTTTCGCGATGACCGAGACGGGCCACGGCTCCAACGTGCAGGAGCTGGAGACCACCGCCACCTACCTGCCGGAGACCGACGAGTTCGAGATCCACTCCCCCACCTCCAGCGCCCGCAAGGACTACATCGGCGGCGCGGGGAAGCACGCGCGCTGGGCCTCGGTCTTCGCGCAGCTCATCACCGGCGGCCCGGGCGAGGAACCGACCGGGCGGGGCGTGCACTGCTTCGTGGTGCCGATCCGCGACGAGAACGGCGACGACCTGCCCGGCGTCACCACGTCCGACTGCGGCTACAAGGGCGGCCTGCCCGGCGTCGACAACGGGCGCATCGTCTTCGACCGCGTGCGCATCCCGCGGCGCGAGCTGCTGAACCGGTACGCGGACGTCGCGGAGGACGGAACCTATTCCAGCCCCATCGAATCCGATAACAAGCGCTTCTTCACGATGCTCGGCACCCTGATCCGCGGCCGCGTGACCGTGGGCGCCGCGGCGGGCGCCGCCGGGCGGCTCGGCATCACCCTCGCCACCAAGTACGCGCTGGTGCGGCGCCAGTTCGACGCGCCGGGCGGCGACAACGAGCTGCTGCTGCTCGACTACCGCACGCACCAGCGCCGGCTGCTGCCGCTGGTCGCGCGGGCCTACGCCTTCGCCATCGCGCAGAACGAGCTCACGGCGGAGCTGCACGAGCTGCAGACCGGCGACCCCGATGCGGTGGATCCCGCCTACGCCCGCGAGATCGAGGGCAAGGCCGCCGCGATCAAGGCCGGTCACACCCGGCTCGCCTCGGATGCGATCAGCGCGGCCCGCGAGGCCTGCGGCGGTGCCGGCTACCTCTCGGAGAACCGGCTCCCGTTGCTGCGCGGCGACATCGACGTCTTCACCACCTTCGAGGGCGACAACCTGGTGCTCACCCAGCTGGTCGCCAAGGAGCAGCTCACCGCCTACGCCGGCGACGTCCAGGGGCTCGACGCCGTGGGCTGGGTGCGCTTCGTGGCGAACATGGCCAAGGACGTGGTGCTGGAGAAGACCGCCGCCCGCCAGGTGGTGCAGACGCTGCTCGACGACTCGGACGAGGACACCGAGGAGAGCGACCTCACCCACCCGGGCACGCAGCTGCGGCTGCTGCGCAACCGCGAGGACCACCTGTTGCGCACCGCGGCCGCCCGCATGCGCCGCGCGAAGGAGCCCGACGAGGATCCGCTCGAGGTCTTCACCGAGACGCAGGACCACCTCATCAAGGTGGGCGAGGCGCACATCGAGCGGATCGTGCTCGAGGCCTTCGTCGACGCGATCACCGACGTGCAGGACCGGCAGACCCGCGACGCCCTCAAGCTCATGCGCAACCTGTACGTGTACTCGCTGCTCGAGCGCGACCTGGGCTGGTACCTCATGCACCGGCACGTCTCGGTGGAGCGCGCGAAGGCCATCCGCCGCGGCGTGAACGAGCTGTGCGGCAAGGCGCGCCCGCTGGCCGAGTCGCTCGTGGACGCCTTCGGCATCCCCGCCGCCGCCCTCGACGTGCCGATGCTGGACCCGGCCAACAGCGTCGCCGTCCGGTAGCCCGTCGGCGCCGCCCCGCTCGGGCGGGGCGACGCCGGAGCCGCTGCGCTACAGCGGCAGCAGGATGTCCTTCACCCGCGGGTCGGTGCGCAGGAACTCCTGCACCGCGGGGTCCTTGAACGCCGCGACCAGGTTCTTGATGTTCTCGGTGTCCTTCCAGCGGGTGCCGATGGTCAGCTGGCCGGCGAACTCGTCGGGGGCGGGCGGCGCGAAGATCTCCTTCTCGATGCTCACACCCGCGGCCAGGTAGTACTCGGTGTAGCCGACGGCGGCGTCGAGGTCGGGCAGCGCGCGGGTCTGCGCGGCGAAGTCGAGCAGCGTGAACTGCAGGTTCTTCGGGTTGGTCGCGATGTCCTTGACGGTGGCCTGCCACTTGTTCACGCCCGGCTTGAGGGTGATGAGCCCGGCGCGCTCGAGGAACCAGAGGCCCTGGGCCTCGTTGGCCGGGTCGGAGTACAGCGAGACCTTCGCGTTCTGCGGCAGCTGCCGCGGGTCGGTGTACTTGTCGGAGAACAGCCCGAAGCCCCACCGGAAGACGGGCGTCGCGGCCTCCTCGCGGAAGTCCGGGTTGGCCTGCAGGACCTGGCCGAGCCACAGCTTGTGCTGGTAGACGGTGGCGGCGACCTCGCCCTCGCTGACGGCGCGGTTGATCGTCGTGGAGTCGGCGAGGCCCTTGAACGCGACGGTGATGCCGTGCTTGGGGGCCACCTCCTTCGCCACGAACTCGATGAGCGCCTGCTCCGCCGCGTTCCCCTCGGTGGTGGCGACCAGCAGGGTGGCGCCGGCGGTCTCGTTGGCGGCCTTCGCGTCGGACCCGCCGAAGGCCCGCCAGCCGACGAATCCGGCGACCACGAGCACCACCAGGACGACGACGCCGATGATCAGGGGGCGGCGCGAGCCGCGCGTGGTGAATCCGTGGTCGTCGTCTGCGGGAGGCGCAGTCGGCGTGGGGGTTTCGGTGTCGCTCATGCGAGGGCCTTTCGGAGGACGGTCTGTTCGGGGGTGAGGTGGCGTACGAGCGCGTCGCCGGCGAGCTGGATGGCGGTGACCACCACGATGAGCACGAGGATGGTGGCGATCATGACGCCGTGGTCGAAGCGCTGGTAGCCGTAGGTCACGGCGACGTAGCCGAGGCCGCCGGCGCCGATCGTTCCGGCGATCGTCGAGTACTCGATCATGGCGATGGTGTTGATGGTGAGGCCGCCGACGATGCCGGGCAGGGCCTCGGGGATCTGTGCGCCCCAGATGATCTGGGCGTTGGACCCGCCCGACGCCTTGGCCACGGTCACCACGTCGGGCGGCAGGGCGCGCAGGCTGTTCTCGACGATCCGGGCGAAGAAGGCGATGCCCGCGCTGGACATCGGGACGACCGCGGCGGCGATGCCGATGTTGGTGCCGGTGAGGAACCGGGTGAACGGGATGATCGCCGTCATGAGCACGAGGAATGGCAGCGAGCGGCCGATGCTGATGACCCACGTGAGGGGTTGGTGCAGCGCCGGTCTCGCGAGCAGTCCGCCCGGCGCGAGGTTGTGCACCAGCGCGCCGAGCGGTACGCCCACGACGAGCACGATCACCATGACGAGGCCGACCATGATCACCGTGTCGCGCAGCGCGGGCAGCACCAGGTCGGGGATCTCGGTGAGCGGCACCGTGATCCCGGAGGCGAGGAGGGTCATGCCGCCACCGCCTCGCGCGCGGCGGTGTCGGTGCGCAGCCCCAGGGCGCGCGCGGCGCCGAGGACGCGCGTGAGGGCACCGTCGTCCACGCCGATCGTGACGGTGCCGACGGTGACGCCCCCGACGGCCTGCACGGACGCCGAGAGCAGCGCGACCGCGGCCCCCGTCTCGAGGGTCACGCGGCTGAGCCAGTCGGCGGGCACCGCGGTGTCGTAGGTCAGGCGCACCGTCGCCTGGCCCGACGGTGCCGTGGCCGCCGGCCCGGCGGCGCGGAGAGCCTCGCCGAGCACCGATGCCGGTGCGGTGAGCAGGTCGACGAGGGCGCCCTGTTCGGCGAGGACGCCGTGGTCGAGGCGCGCGGCGCTGTCCGCGACGCGGACGATCGTGTCCATCTCGTGCGTGATGAGCACGACGGCGAGGTCCAGCTCGTCGCGCACGTCCCGGAGCAGCTCGAGGTACTGCGCGGTGGCCTCCGGGTCGAGGCCCGAGGTGGCCTCGTCGGAGAGCAGGACCTTGGGCCGCAGCGCCAGCGCGCGGGCGATCCCGACGCGCTGGCGCTGGCCCCCGGAGAGCTGGTGCGGGTAGTGGCCGGCCTTGTCCGCCAGGCCCACCCGGTCGAGCAGCTCGGCGACGCGGGCCCTCGTCTCCCCCTTGGTGACACCCAGGTACTCCAGCGGGAGCGCGACGTTCTCGGCCGCCGTGCGGCGGCGCAGCAGGCTCGACGCCTGGAAGACGGTGCCGATCCGGCGGCGGGCCGACCGCAGCTGACTCTCGGGCAGGGCCGTCAGGTCCTGTCCCCCGATGACGACGGTGCCGCTCGTCGGCCGTTCCAGCAGGTTCAGGCACTGCGCGAGCGTCGACTTGCCGGCGCCGCTGGGGCCGACGACGGCGAAGATCTCGCCCGCGGCCACGGTGAAGCCCACGTCGCGCAGCACGGGCGTCGCCGCCGCGCCGGTCCCGTAGGTCTTGGTGAGGCTGTGCACCTCGATCATCTGTCCTCCTCGGAATGTGAGGAGAACAGTGCGGCACGCGGCCCGGTGAGAGAACGGTTGCGGTCACCCTGATCCGAGCGACCGACGCCGGCTCAGGAGTCGGAGGGCGGGTAGATCATCGCCGCCGGCGCGCGGGAGGTGCGCTTGGCGAGCGGGTAGTAGATCGCAGCGGTGCCGACGAGGCCGACGATCCAGGAGATGTCCGCGCCGCCGAGCAGTTCGGTGACGGGGCCGGTGTACAGCTTCTGCGCGAGGAACGGGATTTGGATGACAATGCCTGCGGCGTACGCGAACAGCGCCGCCCACTGCCACGATCCGTAGCGGCCGGCCGGGTCGTAGAGCGCGGGGATGTCGATGCGCTCCTTGGAGATCACGTAGTAGTCGATCAGGTTGATCGCGCTCCACGGCGTGAACACCATGAGCAGGACGAGGACGAAGTTCTTGAAGTTCTCGAGGAAGTCCGCGCTCGCCGCGATCGCGATGATCACGGAGACGGCGACGAAGCCCACGATGTACAGCGTGCGGGCGAGCGCCGAGATCCGCGAGCCGCCGCCGAACGCCGTGACGGTGGTCAGCACCGACATGAACCCGCCGTAGGCGTTGAGCACGTTGACCGTGAGCTTGCCGACGACGATCACCAGGTACACCACCGCCGCCGCGGCGGCGGGCCCGGCCAGGTCGCCGAGGAAGCCGACCTGGTTGCTGAGGAAGACCTTCGAGGCGCAGGCGGCCACGAGGGCGCCGAAGGTCATCGAGATCTGCGAACCGATCACGCTGCCCGCGAACGTCGCCCAGAAGGTGGTGCGCTCCGGCGTCGACCGCGGCAGGTACCGCGAGTAGTCCGCGACGTACGGGCCGAAGGTGAGCTGCCAGCCGGCACCCAGGGAGATCGCCAGGAGGAAGGTCACGACGTCGAAGCCCTTGACCCCCACCACGGCCCCCACGTCGTACGCGGCGAACAACCGGACCACGAGGTACCCGATGCCGACGATCCCGACCACCGTGGCGATCCGCCCGACGATGTGGATCAGCCGGTAGCCGACCACGGCCACGACCGCTGTCAGGGCGCCGAAGATCACGATGCCCACGGCGGGTTCGTCCACCCCGATGAGGCGGTTGATCGCCTGCCCGGAGAGCACGGTCCCCGTGGCCGCGAAACCGAGGTACATGAGGATCACGAGCACCAGGGGCACTGCGGCGCCCTTCACCCCGAACTGCGCCCGGCTCGAGATCATCTGGGGCAGGCCCAGGCGCGGCCCCTGCGCCGCGTGCAGCGCCATCACGACACCGCCGAGAACGTTGCCGATCAGCACGCCGAGGATCGCCCACAGCGCGTCCGCGCCGAAGACGACGGCGAGGGCACCGTCGACGATGGCGGTGATCTGCAGGTTCGCGCCGAACCACAGCGTGAACTGGCTGCGGGGCGTGCCGTGCCGCTCGGCGTCGGGCACCACGTCGATCGTGCGGCGCTCCCGCAGGGGTGCCTTCGCGTTCGTCGTCGCCATCGGGGTCCTTCGTTCTGGAGCGGAACTGCCGCGCGGCAGTGACGAGGATCACCCCGGTCGTTCGTATAGTGCTGTCTATACAAATGTTTGTCAAGCGGTTGCAGCTGCGAACGGGCAGGTCACGGGTGTTGTCACCCGGCCGCGGGGCCCGCCGTTCCGTGGCCGCGGAGCTCGCGGACCAGGGCGAGCGCCCCGGCACCGTCGGGCAGCTCGTCCATCCCGGCCGTGAGCGCGATGCCGAGGCAGGCGCCGCTGATCACGCGGTCGGCGTACTCCATCGGATCGCCCCACGGCAGGAAGGGCTTGGCGACGAGCAGCGAGGCGACGCCGTGCACCACGGTGAGCATGCGCAGCGCGATGGGCTGCGGGTCGCCGGGCGGGTAGTAGCCCACATCCTGCAGGTCGCGCACGTTCTGCTCGAGGTGCGCGAAGGCCGCGGTGTTCAGGACGATGTCGACGTCGGAGGCGTAGTCCGACGGGGTCATCGCCGCGAGCCGGTACAGCTCGGGGGTCGCGAGCGCGAACCGCACGAAGGCGAGGCCCTGCGCCCGCGCCGCGTCGAGCGGGGTGGGCGCACCGGCCTCGGCCTCCGACAGGGCGTCGTCGAGCTGCCCGAGGTAGCGCGCGACGACGGCGGTGAGCAGCGCGTCCTTGTCCGGGTAGTGCAGGTAGATCGACGGCGGCGTGACGCCGGCGCGCTGCGCCACCGCCCGGATCGACACCGCGTCGGCACTGCCCGTCTCGATGAGCAGATCCGTGGCGGCGTCGAGGATCTCGGCGGCGAGGCGTTCCCCGTCGCCGCGCTTGTTACGCCGCCGTCGTCCCTGTTCCATTGCCCTACGATTCTCGCAGACCGACGCGGTCGTACAGCCGCTTCAGCGGCGCGGGCGCCCACCAGTTCCACACGCCCGCCACGCGCATGAACGCGGGCACGAGCAGCATGCGGATCAGAGTGGCGTCCAGCAGCACCGCGATCATCATGCCCACGCCGAACATCTTCATGAAGGAGACGCCCGCGAAGCCGATGGCGGCGAAGACGATCGCCATGAGCAGCGCGGCGGCGGTCACCACACGGCCGGTGCGGGTGATGCCCATCGCGACGGCCTCGTCGTTGGCGGCGTGATCCTTCGCCTCGGAGTGGTCCCAGAACTCCTTGATCCGGGAGAGCAGGAACACCTCGTAGTCCATCGACAGACCGAAGGCGATGCAGAACATGAGCACCGGCATGTTCGCGATGATCGCGCCGGTCACCGTGGTGTCGAGTCCGCCGAGCCAGCCCCACTGGAAGATCGCGACCAGCGCGCCGAACACCGCCGACAGCGAGATCACGTTCATCACCAGGGCTTTGAGCGGCAGCACCAGGGAACCGGTGAGCAGGAACAGGAGGATGAAGGTGGTCACCGCGATGACGATGAGCACCGTCGGGAGCGTATCGAGGATCGACTGCACCGAGTCGCGGTTGAGCTGCGCGGAGCCGCCGAAGGTCGGGGGCGCGGGAGCCTGCACCTCGTGCAGCCGGTCGAGCTGGTCGGACGCGGCCTGCGACAGCGGGTCGAGCTTCGACGAGACCAGCAGCAGCGCAGTCCCGTTCGCGGCCCGTGCGGTCGGGTCACCGTCGGCCACCCGTTGCCCGGCGAGGTACGTGCCCGACGGGGCCACCACCGCCCCGGTGTCCGGGACCTGCGAGAGGCGCACGGCGTAGTCGGCCACGGCACCGTCGTCGACGGGACTGGTGAGGACGACGCTGACCTGGCCCGCGGCGTCCTCGGCGAAGTCGGAGCGGATGGTGTCGCCCACCTGGTGCGAGGTCGAGGACTTCGGCAGGACGCGGTCGTCGGGGAAGCCGAAATGGATGCTCAGGAACGGGGTCCCGAGGATCAACAGCAACGCGACGAGGGCCAGCCCGATGGGCACGGCGCGACGCAGCACGCCGCGGGTGAAGCGGTAGAAGAGGCTGTCCTGCGGCGCGGGTTCGGCGCGGCGGCGGCCGATCTTCAGCGCGTCCACGCGGTCGCCGAGCACGGTGAGGATCGCGGGCGTGAGGATCAGCGTCGCGAGCGCCGCGAAGACGACCACGGCGACGCCGGCGTAGGCGAAGGACCGAAGGAAGTACATGGGGAAGATCGCCATCGCGGCCAGCGAGAGGCCGACGATGACCGCGGAGAAGAGGACCGTGCGGCCGGCCGTGTTCATGGTGCGGCGCAGCGCCTCCGGGCGGTCGCTGCCCGCGGCCACCTCCTCGCGGTAGCGGGAGATCACCAGCAGCGTGTAGTCGATCGCGAGGGCGAGACCCATGGCGGTGGTGAGATTGAGCGCGAAGATCGACACGTCCGTGAACGTGGTGAACGCGCGCAGGATGCCGGTCGTCGCGATGATCGCGGCGATGCCGATGAGCACAGGGATCGCCGCGGCGACCAGGCCGCCGAAGACCCACACCAGCACGAGGAACGTGATGGGGATGGCGACCGCCTCGGCGAGCAGCAGGTCGCTCGAGGACTGGTCGTTGATCTGCGCGTAGCTGTAGGCCTGGCCGCCGGGGGTCATGGTGACCGACGGGGGCGGCTGCGGCAGGTCGCCGACGATGGCCTTCGCGTTGAGCGGGGCCTGGGACTCGCCGCCGGCGATCGACGCGACGATGAGCGCGGTGCGCTTGTCCTCGCTGAGCAGCATCGGCGTCGGGGTGGCGAAGCCGTCGACGACGCTCTCGACGCGGCCGTCGGCCTTGAGCCGGTCGACCAGGCCGCGGCCGTAGGCGCTCGCGGTGGCCTCCTGCCCCTCGGGCGCGGAGACGGCGAGGACGAGCGGCAGCCCGCCGCGGTGGAAGTCGTCGGCCATGCGGTTGTAGGTCTGCATGGCCTCGGCCTGCGGGTCGACGTAACCACCGGCCTGCAGCTTGTCGGCGACACCGGCGCCCGCGAAGCCCAGCGCGGCGAGCAGGATCACGGCCAGCAGCAGCACGGCCTTCGCGCGGCGCGCGACGAAGCGGGTGAGTGCGTCGATCATCGTGCGTCCCCTTCCGATTGTATTAACGACGTTAAGTTAACAGCGTTAATACATAGCGCGTCAACCGCCCGGAGACGGAGATCTCCGCCACCCTGAGGGCCGGGAGGGGTTTCAGACGCCGCCGAGGCGGTTCTCGCCCAGGCTGTGCACGAAGCGCGGGCCGAGCAGTGCGAGCTCGCGGGCGTAGGTCTCGGACCAGCCCCCGAAGGGGACGTGCGCGAGGTACTCGTTGCGGAAGCGCTCGTCCTCGGAGACCTCGGTGGCGCAGAAGTCGGGGATCGCGAGGTCGACGACGGGGCCGCCGCGCTCCACCTCCGCCATCACGAGCGGGGCGTTGGCGCCGAGGAAGTCGTCGATGATCCAGCCGTCCTCGCCGAGCCACATGGAGTAGCGGACCTTGGCGACGACGTGCTCGGCCCGGCGCACGATCTGGCCGGCGACCAGGGCGTCGAGCTCGCGCTCGGCCTCGTACCGGGTGCCGCTCACCGCGGGCCCCTTGGCGGTCATGGTGCCGGTGGTCACGCCGTCGAGGGCGTCGACGAGCGCGCCGGGATCGTCGGTCAGCTCCGACGGTGCGGGCCCCTGCACCCGGACCCGGACGGCGTACCCGTCGGCGGCGAACAGGTAGGCCTGCACGATGAGCGTGGGCGTGGGATCGAGGGCAGCGGCCTCGGGGACCTCGCGCACGAAGAACTTGCGCTCGAACTCGAAGTCCCCGAAACCCTGCTCAGACATGCCCCCACCGTAGCTCAGACCAGCGTGTAGCCGGCCTCCTTGACGGCGGCCTCGACGGCGTCGCGCGTCAGCTCGGCGTCGCTGGCCACCGTGACGGCACCGGTCTCGACGTTCACCTCGACGCCCGTGACGCCGCCGATCTCCGAGATCTCCTCGCGCACCGAGGACGCGCAGTGCCCGCAGGTCATGCCGGTCACGGTGTAGGTGGTCTCCACTGCCATATCTCGCTCCTTCAACAACTGACGCGAACGCCGATCGTCGCGCACCATCGATAATACCCCCTAGGGGTATCAATTCGCTATCGCGGCGGTGCAGAACCGCTCGATCGGTCCACCCTCGGCGGGGCCGGCGAGCTGCAGCTGCCCGAGCCACACCGCGATCCTGCCCGAGTCGGGGTAGAAGTAGAACGCCGTCCCCGAGCCGCCGACCCAGCCGTACCGCCCCGGCACGCTCCACGGCCGGGCACGGTCGACGTCCACCGCGCCGCCGTAGCCCCACGCGGCGCCGTCGAGGAAGACGTTGCCGGGCTGCGGCGGCACCTGCACCGACATCATCGCCGCCACCGACTCCGGACTCAGCACGCGCACCCCGTCGGACTCCCCCGCGCCGCGCAGCATCCGCCCGAAGCGCAGCAGGTCGTCGAGCGTCGAGAGCAGGCCGCCACCACCGGATTCGAAGACCGGCTCGGCGAGGAAGGCGCCGTCGGCGGGGTCGACGATCGCGAGCCCCTCCGGCGTCGACATCACGGCGTCACCGAGCCGCGGCCGCATCGCCCCGGTCGCCCGGAAGGCGGTGTCGGCCATGCCGAGCGGGTCCAGCACGGCGTCGCGCAGCACCTCGCCGAGCGTGCCGCCGGCGGCGCGGGAAAGCAGCACGCCGAGGAGGTCGGCGCCGGTGTTGTAGGTCCATCCCTCCCCCGGCTGGTGCGCCAGCGGGAGCCGCGCGGCGGCGGCGAGCCACTCGTCGGGCGGCGGCGTGCCGAGCGGGTCGGCGGGTCCCTGGTGCAGGGTGCCGAACAGCGCCTCCATCAGGGGTGCGGAGAAGTCGGAGACCATGCCGAGGCCGCCGGTGAACGAGAGCAGGTGCCGCACGGTGATGGGACGGACAGCGGGGACGGTGTCGTCCAGCGGGCCGCTCGGATCGCGGAGCACGCGGAGTTCGGCGAGTTCGGGCAGCCAGCGCGTCACCGGATCGTCGAGGCCGACGGTGCCGCGTTCGACGTGCACGAGCGCCGCCGCGGCGAGGATCGGCTTGCTCAGCGACGCGATGCGGAAGACGGTGTCGCGGGTCATCGGCGCACCGGTCGCGCGCTCGCCCCCGGCGGCGATCTCCAGGCCCGCCGGATCGTCGAAGGCCGCGACGGCGCCCGGCAGCGGTCCCTGCGCGACCTCCCGCTCGATCAGCTCGCTCAGCATGTCGCTCCTTCGCCCGGATCGGTACGTACCCTCTAGAAGCATGCCCGTTCCCGAGTACGTGCGCAGCATCCGCGAGAAGATCGGCACCGACCTGCTGTGGCTGCCCGGTGTCGCCGCGGTGGTCGTCAACGAGGCCGGCGAGGTTCTGCTGGGCCGTCGCGCGGACACCGGCGAGTGGGCGTCGATCGCGGGGATCCTCGAGCCCGGTGAGCAGCCCGCCGAGGCCATCGTCCGCGAGATCCGTGAGGAGGCGGGCGTCGACGCGGAGGTTCTCGACCTGCTCGCGATCCGCACCGACGAGCCCGTCCACTACCCGAACGGCGATGTCGCGCAGTACCTCACGCTCCTGTTCCTGTGCCGCTACGTCGCCGGCGAGGCGCACGTCGCCGACGACGAGTCGCTCGAGATCGCGTGGTTCCACCCCGCGGCGCTGCCCACCATGTCGCCGCGGCAGACCGAGCGGGTGCGCCGCGGCCTCGCCGCCCTGCGCGGCGACACCCAACCCGCCTGGCAATAGCCGTTCCGAACGTCGAATCGAGCCCGGCGGGACGTCGATATGCGCCGCCCCACCTCGCTCGATGGGAGTTTCAGGAGCGGCTCCGTCCACAAGTGTGCGTACGAAACCTTTTTCGTCCACAGGCGAGCGGTTTTCGGGCCCGAAGCGCTGTCGGCTGCGACGACGCTCTGAGTATGAACGAACTGATCGCGGAGGTCGCCGCGCAGAACGGCGGCGTCGTGGGCCGCCGCCACCTGGTCGGGCTCGGCGTCGATCCCGCCGACGTCGTCGAGCTCGTGCGGGCCGGTGCGCTGATCCCGATCCGGCGCGGCTGGTACGGGACCGCGACTGCGAGCCCGGAGGTCGTCACGGCGGTCAAGGCCGGGGCGACACTGACCTGCCTCTCGGCACTGGCTCTCACACCCGAGATCTGGATACCGCCGGTCGCCAAGCGCACCCATGTGCGGTGGCCCGCGCACCGCCGCACGTCGCTCAGGACACAGAAGGGGTGTCGCGCCCACGTCTCGCTGAACACCTCGGTGCGGGCGGTCGATCCGCTGCACCTCGCTCTGCAGTGCGCCGTCAACTGCATCGATGAGGACTACTACGTCGTGGCCGTCCTGGATTCGCTTCTCCGATCGCCCGATCCGCACACCGTGCAGGAGATTCGCGATGTCTTCGACGGTGCACCGTTGCGGATCCAGCGGCTGCTCGGCGACCTGGATCCGGCCGCGCAGTCGGGCACCGAGTCCGTGACGCGCCATCGACTCCGGTCGGCGAACATCCGCGTGCGCAGCCAAGTGACGATTCCCACGGTGGGACGGGTGGATCTCCTCGTCGGCGACCGGCTGATCATCGAGTGCGACAGCACGGGATTCCACAACGACGCGCACCAGCGCAGAGAGGACGCGCGGCGCGACCGGAGTCGACCGTCGGCGGCTACCACGTCCTGCGTATCGACTACGCCGACGTCATGTTCGGCTGGGACAGCGTGTTCGCCGACATCACCGACATGGTGCGCTCCCGGCGACACCTCGGAGCGGTGCGGATCTGAAACTCCACTCCATCAGGGCGGGGCGAGGAATATCGCCGCCCCGGCCCGATGGAGTCTACGTTCGGAACTCAGACCACGTACAGCGGCAGGCGCAGGGCGCCCGGGGCCGTGGCGGGCACCACCGGGTGCTGCGGCGCGACGGGGGCGATGCGGCGGTAGGGCTCGCCCTGCGGGGCGCGCTGATCGACCTCGCCCTTGTTCGGCCACAGCGCCGCGGCCCGTTCCGCCTGCGCGGTGATCGTCAGCGACGGGTTCACGCCGAGGTTCGCGGAGACGGCAGAGCCGTCGACCACGCTGAGCGTCGGGTAGCCGTGGACGCGGTGGTAGGCGTCGATGACGCCGGTGGACCGGTCCGCGCCGATCGCGCAGCCGCCCAGGAAATGCGCGGTCATGGGGATGTTGAAGACCTCGCCCCAGGTGCCCGCGGGGGCGCCGCCGATCTTGTCGGCGATGCGCCGCGTCGCCTCGTTGCCCAGCGGGATCCAGGTGGGGTTCGGCTCGCCGTGGCCCTGGCGGCTCGACATCTTCCGGCCGAACAGGCCGCGCCTGGTGAACGTGGTGATCGAGTTGTCGAGGTTCTGCATGACCAGGGCGATGATGGTGCGCTCGCTCCAGCCGCCCACGAGCAGCACGCGCAGGAAGGCCAGCGGATGCCGCACGACGGTGCCGAGGAACCGCAGCCAGCGCGGGGTGCGGCCGCCGCCGTCGGTCATCAGGGTCTGCAGCATCCCCATCGCGTTGGAGCCCTTGCCGTAACGCACCGGCTCGACGTGGGTGTCGCCGCTCGGATGGAACGACGACGTGATCGCGACGCCGCGGGTGAGGTCGAGCTCCTTGTCGACGGTCATCCGCACCGCGGAGAGGATCGACTCGGAGTTGGTGCGGGTGAGCACACCCACCCGATCGGACAGCCCCGGCAGCGAGCCGTTGTCCCGGAGCCGGTGCAGCAGCTGTTGCGTGCCCCAGGTGCCGGCGGCGAACACCACGTGCTGCGCGGTATAGGTGCGGCGGCGCTTGCGGAGCTTCGCGCCGGAGCGGACCGTCGAGACCTCCCAGGTGCCGTCGCCGCGCTGCTGGACGTCGGTCACGGTGGTGAGCGGGTGCACCTGCGCCCCGGCCCGCTCCGCGAGCCCGAGGTAGTTCTTGACCAGCGTGTTCTTCGCGCCGTGGCGGCAGCCGGTCATGCACTCGCCGCACTC
The DNA here is from genome assembly GCF_900104775.1 of Tsukamurella tyrosinosolvens. Taxonomy (NCBI): domain Bacteria; kingdom Bacillati; phylum Actinomycetota; class Actinomycetes; order Mycobacteriales; family Tsukamurellaceae; genus Tsukamurella; species Tsukamurella tyrosinosolvens. The sequence continues at coordinate 631,933 of NZ_FNSA01000003.1, read as the reverse complement.
GATGCAGCCGGTGCGGTCGGGGCCCGCGCCGCCGAAGAAGGGGTCGGGCACCGTCTTCCCGGGCTCGCCGAAGTAGACGCCGACCGGGGTCTGGATGAAGGTCTCGCCGGCGCCCATGTCGTCGGCGACCTGCTTGACGATCTCGTCGGCCGGGGTCATGTGCGGGTTCTGGACGACGCCCAGCATGCGGCGGCCCTGGTCGTAGAACGGCGAGAGCTCGTCGAACCAGTCGGTGATGCCGGCCCACTGCTCGTCGGCGAAGAACGAGGCCGGCGGCTTGTACAGCGTGTTGGCGTAGTTCAGCGAGCCGCCGCCCACGCCCGCGCCGGCCAGGATGAGGCAGTCGCGGAGCATGTGGATGCGCTGGATGCCGTACAGGCCCAGCGCCGGCATCCAGACGAACCTCCGCAGGTCCCAGCTGGTCTTCGCGAAGTCCTCGTCGGCGAACCGGCGGCCGGCCTCGAGGACGCCCACGCGGTAGCCCTTCTCCGTGAGGCGCAGGGCGGTGACGGACCCGCCGAAGCCGGATCCGATCACCAGGACGTCGTAGTCGGTCGCAGGCATGGCGTTCTCCCTTCGGGTGAGCGCTCCGCACCGGGCTGAGGCGGGGTGACACAACTCACCTTCATGTCCTAGTTGATTACAACTATGGCCATGTTGTCAACCATCGGGACGGAATCGGCGACCTGTACCGTGGGCGAGGTGACGCAGCCGAACTTCCAGGCCGAGGTGCGCCTGCTCCTGCGCGACCGGGCCCTCGACGCGGCCCGCGAGCTGGTCGTCGCGCAGGGCTGGGACGCGGTGAACATGTCGCTCATCGCCAAGCGCGTCGGCGTGAGCCGCACCGCGCTGTACAAGGAACTCGGCGCCAAGCAGGACCTCGCCACGGCGCTGATCCAGCGCGACGCGGACCGCTACCTCGACGCCGTGACCGCCGCGATCACGGCCGCCGGGACGACCGTCGCGGGACTCGGCGCGGGGGCGCGGGCCGCGCTCGTGCACGGCGCCGACAACACGCTGCTCAAGTCGATCCTGGCCGGCGTCCCCGGCGCGGGCGCCGAGCTACTGCCGCTCCTCACCACCGACCCGGAACCCGTGCTCGGCCGTGCCATCGGGGCGGTGCGCGCGGCGCTCGACGCCCGGCCGGACGGTGCCGCCGTCGACGACGCGACGGTCGAGGTCTTCGTGCGGCTCACCGTGAGTCACCTGCTGGGGCCGCGCGGCACCGTCGACGAGGCGGCGGCGCAGATCGAGCGCACGGCCGCCGCCCTCATCGGCTGAGGATCAGTTCCCGGATCGCGCCGCGAGCAGCGGCTCGAGGGCCGCGCGCAGCGCGTAGTCGTTGCGCGCCCAGGCCTGCACGGTCGAGCCGTCGGCGAGCTGGATGCCCATGCCGTACCGGCGCCTCGGCACCGTCCGCAGCCGCCCCATCGCCCGCGCGCTGGACCAGGCCGGGAAGTCCTCCGGCTTGGCCTTGCGCGGATGGTCGGGGGCCTTGCCGGGCAGGATCCGCGCGATCTCGGCGACGGGGATCGTCTCCTCGCCGCAGCGCAGCTCCTCGGGCGTGATCGCCATCGAGACGTGGGTGCGGCCCGCCGTGACCTGCAGCCACACGAAGCCCTGCGTGGCGAGGCCCAGCAGCAGCCAGATCCACCACTCGGAGGTGCGGCCGGCGAGCAGCCACTGGGTGAGGATCATCGCCACGGTCGCGACCGGCACGATCAGCAGCCAGACGCGCGACAGCCCCCGCTCGGCGTAGAGCGGTGCCACGGGCGCGGTCACCGGCGCGCCGCCGCGGAGCCCGGACTGACGTAGGCGAGCGAGTCCCGGCTGTTCGCGCAGATGATCGCCCCCACCACGGCGATCGCCGCGAGGATGGCCGGCACCGCGATCGTGGCGTTGCCGGAGAAGAAGGCGAGCACGCCCTGCACCAGCACGAACGCGGCGACGAACTGCAGCACCAGCCGCGCCCAGTTCTGCCCGCGCCACAGGAAGTAGACGAGGCCGGCCGCGATCGCGACGCCCACGACCACCATGACGATGGCGAGCACGAAGGTCGTGGTGTCGTACTGCTCGAAGGTCTTGTACTGCTCCCGGGAGGTCCGCGCGATGATGCCGTCGCCCTCGCGCATCCGGTCGAACTGCTCGCGCAGCTCGTCGGAGCCGCGAGTCGAGAACGCCTGCGCGACGCGGGAGATCGCCGAGGTGATGATCACGAAGATCCACAGCTGCACGGACAGCTTCACGTCGTCGGGCCGGGGCCCGCGCTCGGGCTTCGGCACGGGCGGCGGCGCGGGCCACGTGGGCGGCTGCGGGCCGGGACCGGGCCAGACGGGGCCCTGGTGGTGCATGCTCACCACGTACCCCTCTGCAGCCAGGTGGCGGCCTCGGTGGCCCAGTAGGTCAGCACGATGTCGGCACCCGCGCGGCGGATCGACAGCAGCGACTCGCGGATCGCGGCGTCGCGGTCGATCCAGCCGTTCTGCGCCGCGGCGGTGATCATCGAGTACTCCCCCGAGATCTGGTACGCGGCAACGGGGACCGGCGAGGCAGCGGCCACGTCGGCCAGCACGTCGAGGTAGCTCATGGCGGGCTTGACCATCACAATGTCGGCGCCCTCCGCGATGTCGAGCTCCAGCTCGCGCAGCGACTCCCGCCGGTTCGCGGCGTCCTGCTGGTACGTCCGGCGGTCGCCCTGCAGCGACGAGCCGACGGCCTCACGGAACGGGCCGTAGAAGGGCGAGGCGTACTTCGCGGTGTAGGCGAGCAGCGAGACGTCCTGGTGGCCGGCGGAATCCAGCGCGGAGCGCAGCACCCCGATCTGGCCGTCCATCATCCCCGACGGTCCCAGCATGTGCGCGCCCGCGTCGGCCTGCGCGACGCCCATGAGGGCGTACCGCTCCAGGGTGGCGTCGTTATCGACGCGCCCGGCACCGTCGAGCACGCCGCAGTGGCCGTGCGAGGTGAACTCGTCCAAGCACGTGTCCGCCATGATGACCGTCGCGTCGCCCAGGTCGTCCCGCAGGGCCCGCAGGCCGCGGTTGAGCACCCCGTCGGGATTCCACGACGCGCTGCCCTCGGCGTCCTTGTCGGCGTCGTCGGGGACGCCGAACAGCATGATCCCGCCGACACCCTCGCGCACGGCCTCCTCCGCGGCGGCGCGCAGCGAATCGAGCGTGTGCTGGACGACGCCCGGCATCGACGAGATCGGCAGCGGCGCGTCGATCCCGTCGCGCACGAACATCGGCAGCACCAGCTGCCGCGGCTCCACCGACACCTCGGCGACGAGCCGCCGGACGGCGGGCGTGCTGCGCAGCCTGCGGGGACGGACGTGAGGAAAACTCATGCCGCCCAGTCTACGAGCGCGAGCGGCGCGGCTTCTTCCGCGGCGGGGGCAGCGCGCCCTCCGCGCGGAGCCGGGAGGCGTGCGCGGCGAGGGCCTCGACGAGGTCCTCCACCGACGCGGTCTCCGGCTGCACGTCCACCCGCAGGCCGAACTCGATCGCGGTCTCGGCCGTCTTCGGGCCGATGCACGCGACGATGGTGCGGGCGTGCGGCTTGCCGGCGATGCCGACCAGGTTGCGCACCGTCGAGCTGGAGGTGAAGCAGACCGCGTCGAAGTCGCCGGACTTGATCATCTCGCGGGTCGAGGCGGGCGGCGGCGCGGCGCGCACCGTGCGGTACGCGGTCACGTCGTCGATCTCCCAGCCACGGTCGCGCAGGCCCTCGGCGAGCGTCTCGGTGGCGATGTCGGCGCGCGGCAGCAGGACGCGGTTGACCGGGTCGAAGACGTCGTCGAAGGGCGGGAAGACCTCGAGCATGCCCAGGCTGGACTGCTCGCCCGTGGGCAGCAGCTCCGGCTCGATGCCGAAGGCGCGGACCTTGGCGGCGGTCTGCTCGCCGACGCAGGCGATCTTCACGCCGGAGAAGGCGCGGGCGTCCAGGCCGAACTCGATGAACTTCTCCCACACGGCGCGCACGGCGTTCGTGGAGGTGAAGACCACCCACTGGTAGCGGCCGTCGACGAGGCCCTTGACCGCGCGCTCCATCTGCGCGGGGCTGCGGGGCGGCTCGACGGCGATGGTCGGGACCTCCATCGGGATGGACCCGTGGGCGCGCAGCCGGTTCGACATCTCGGCGGCCTGGTCCTTGGTGCGGGGCACGAGCACGGTCCAGCCGTACAGCGCGCGCGACTCCCACCAGGAGAGCTTGTTCCGCTGGCCCACGACCTTGCCGACGGTGACCACGAGCGGGCCGGGCAGGCCCGCGCCGGCCTCGTTCAGCGTGGCCAGGGTGGCCTCGACGGTCTTCTGCTTGCAGGTCGAGCCCTGCGCGGTCACGGCCACCGGGGTCTGCGGCGCGAGGCCGTTCTCGACCAGCGCGGAGGCGGTGTCGGCGAGGTGCTCGGCGGTCGCGCTCAGGACCAGGGGCGACGGGGCCGCGGCCAGCGCCGCCCAGTCGACCTCGCCGCGCACGTCGGCCTCGGTGTGCGCCGAGCCCAGCGCCATGCCGGCGTAGGTGGGGACGGCCGTCGCGGGCGCCAGGCCCGGAACGATCTCGAAGGCGATCTGCGTGCGGGCGACGGCGTTGACCTCGGCCAGCACCGCGTCGGACGACAGCGGGTCACCGGCGACGAGGCGCACGACGTCGAGGCCGTGGCGGGCCTGCGCCAGCAGGGTCTTGGCGACCTCGGCGGGCTCGCCGAGCGCGGGCGCGACGGTGGCGGGGTTGCGCACGGCGGGCTCGCCCTTGCGGCCCTTGGCGGCGGTGCCGTCGGCGGCGTCCTCGTCGGCCTCGACGGGCTCGGCCGGCAGCGCGGTGCCCACCATGTCGACGACGGTCTGCGGAACGTCGGGGTCGGTGTAGACCGTCCGGGCGCCCGCGATAGTCTGCTCTGCGCGCAGGGTGAGGAGCCCCGGATCTCCCGGGCCGGATCCCACGAAGGTGATGCGGCCCGGTGCCACCGCCCGGCCCCGGGCGGGCTTGTTCGTCTTCGCGGCGACGCGCGCGGACACCGTGTCGGTGTCGGCTGCCGTGTCGGCCTTCGCGGACTGTGCAGTGCGGCTCATGTATCGGCTCCCAGTAGTTGCGGGTGCTACGCGAGCAGGTCGCGTGCGCCCAGGTCGAGCAGCTCCCGTGCCAGCGCGATGCCCAGCGCGCCGGCGTCGCCCACCGGGCCGACCACGGAGGCGCGGACCGAATCGGAGCCGTCCGCCGCGAGCGCGATGCCGCGCAACGACAGCTCCTCGAAGATCCGACCGTCGTCGTCGAGGGACTCGACGACTTCCGCGATCGCACCGACGGGTGCGGTACACCCGGCCTCCAGCTCGGCGAGGAGGGCGCGCTCGGCGGTGACCGCCGCGCGCGTGACCGGATCGTCCAGGCCGGAGAGCACGGAATGCAGTTCCGCATCGTCGCGTCGGCACTCCACCGCGAGTGCGCCCTGTGCGGGCGCCGGCAGCATCTGCACCGGATCCAGCGCCTCCGTCACCTCGTTGTGGCGACCGATCCGCTTGAGTCCGGCGAGGGCGACCACGATCGCGTCGAGTTCGCCGTCCGCTACTTTGCGTAACCGAGAGTCAAGGTTGCCTCGTAGGGGGCGGATTTCCAAACCAAGACCCAGTGCGTTAAGCTGTGTGGCTCGCCGCGGGCTGGAGGTACCGACCACGGATCCCGCCGGCAGCTCCCCCAGGACCAGGCCGTCGCGCGCCACGAGGGCGTCGCGCGAGTCCTCGCGGGGCGGCACGGCGGGCATCGAGAGCCGGTCGTCGGGCGCGGTGGGCAGGTCCTTGTACGAGTGCACGGCCACGTCGACCTCGTCGTTCGCGAGCGCGTCGCGCAGCGCGGAGGTGAAGACGCCGACGCCGATCTTCTCGACCGGATCGGAGCTCAGGTCGCCCGGCGTGGTCACGATGACCAGCTCGGCGGGGTGCCCCGCCGCGATCAGCGCGTCGCGCACGGTGCCGGCCTGCGTGGTCGCCAGCAGCGAGCCGCGGGTGCCGATGCGGATGGGGTTCGGAACGGATGGCGTGGTCACTTCAGACACTTCGGTCGTCGGATCCTTCGGTCGCGGAGACGGCGCCCGTGGCGCCCGGCTTGAGTTCGAAGAGCTCGCGCAGCGCCTCCGCGTAGGAGTCGCCCCCCGGGGTGGCGGCCAGTTGTTTGACGCGCACCGTCGGGGCGTGCAGGAGCTTGTCGACGACGCGGCGCACCGTCTGCGCCACCTCGTCCCGGTCCGTGCCCTCCAGGCTCGGGAGGCGCGAATCCAGCCGCAGCAGTTCGGCTTCCACCACCTCGGCGGCGCGGCGGCGGAGCGCCGTCACGGTCGGGGTGACCTCGGCGGAGCGCTGCGCGGAGAGGTACTCGGCGAGCTCGTCGGAGACGATCCGGCGGGCCTTCTCGGCGTCCTCCTCGGCGGCCTGCGTACCCGGCTCGCGGGAAAGCGCGTCGATGTCGATGACGGCCACGCCCGGCAGCCCGGCGACGGCCGGGTCCACGTCCCGGGGCAGGCCCAGGTCGCACACCACGAGATCGGTGCCGACGGTGCGCTGCGCCAGCGCGGAGTGCACGTCGGCGAGGCTCACGACGCTGCCCACGGCGCCCGTGCAGGCGATGAGCACGTCGGCGGCGGCGAGGGCGGCCACGAGGCCGTCCATGGCGACGGACCGCGCACCGTCGACCCCGGCGTCGAGGGCGGCCTGCGCGAGCCGCGCCGCCTTGTCCTCGGTGCGGTTGGCGACGGTGACGTCGACGGCGCCGGCGCGGGCCAGGTGCGCGACGCCGAGGCCGCCCATGGCGCCCGCGCCCACGACGACGGCGCGCTGCAGCGAGCCGCCCTGCGCGCCGAGGATGGCCTGCGCGCGGTCGAGGGCGACGGAGACGACGGAGGCGCCGGCCTTGTCGATGCCGGTGTCGGTGTGCACGCGCTTGCCCACGTGCAGGGCGCGCTGCGCGAGGTCGTGGACCACGCGGCCCGCGACCTGGTGCTCGTCGGAGGCGGCGTAGGCGCCGCGGATCTGGCCGAGGATCTGCTGCTCGCCGACGACCATCGAATCGAGGCCCGAGGCCACGGAGAAGAGGTGCTGGACGGCGGCCTCGGAGTAGCGCACGAAGGCGTGCTTGCTGAGCTCGTTGATGGTGAGGCCGGAGCGGGCGGACAGGACGTCGGAGACGGCTTCCAGGGCGGGGTGGAAGGCCTCGACGACGGCGTAGATCTCGACGCGGTTGCAGGTGGTGACGACCATGACCTCGTCGATGTGGGGCGACTCCATGAGCTGCGCCAGCACCTTGGGACGATCGGTCTCGGTGATCGCCAGTTTCTCGAGGACCGACACCGGCGCGCTGCGGTGCGACGCGCCGAACAGCAGAACCGACACCCTCGCTGCTCCTTCGAAGATCATGACGAGTGAACTACAGTCCGTAGTTTCCCGTTAAGGCACGGTACCCCGCATCCCCTGAAATGGGAAAACGCGCACAGCCTCACCTCACCCGTGCAGGTGACGGCACGTCACCCGCGAGGGTCGTTCACCCGAGGATATCCGCCCGGAGCTGCGGAATGTCCGCTTCCCAGTAGCTGTGCTGTTCCCCGTCGAGCAGGACGACCGGCAGCATGTCGCCGTACTCGCCGCGGTACTCGGTGTTGCCGGGCGCGTCGACGTCGAGCTGCCGGTAGTCGACGGGGCGTTCGGCGGCGCGGAGTTCGTCGACGAGTGCGGTGAGCTCGTCGTGGGCGCGGGCGCACATCCCGCACCCCTCCCTGGTGAGCAGCGTGATCACGGACATGTGCCGAGTGTCCCACCCCGAGGGCGGCGCGCGCCGCTAAGGTTGAGGGGAGATCACGCACGTGGGATCACGCGAGTGGGGAGGTGTTCTTGTCCGACCAGGCCAGCGCCGACGAACAACGGCAGAGCGCGGCGGGCGAGGCGAGCGCTGACGCCGCCCATTCGCTGCTGCTCGAGAAGGAGGGCCGCGAGGACGGCCAGGTGCCGCCGGACCTCACCGCCGCCGCCTTCTTCGACGTCGACAACACGATGGTGCAGGGCGCGTCGATCGTGCACTTCGCCCGCGGCCTCGCCGCGCGCAACTACTTCTCCTACTCCGACCTGGCCTCGGCCGTGTGGGCACAGGCCAAGTTCCGGCTCACGGGCAAGGAGAACAGCGAGGACGTCGCCGCCGGGCGCGAGAAGGCGCTGTCGTTCATCGCCGGCCGGTCCACCGAGGAACTCAAGGCCGTCGGCGAGGAGATCTACGACGAGATCATCGCCGACAAGATCTGGCCGGGCACGCGTGCGCTGGCGCAGATGCACCTCGACGCCGGCCAGCAGGTGTGGCTGGTGACCGCCACCCCCGTCGAGCTGGCGCAGACCATCGCCGACCGGCTCGGGCTCACCGGCGCGCTCGGCACCGTCGCGGAGTCGCAGGACGGGGTGTTCACCGGCAAGCTCGTCGGCGACATCCTGCACGGCCTGGGCAAGGCGCACGCCGTCCGGTCGCTGGCGATCCGCGAGGGCCTGAATCTCAAGCGCTGCACCGCCTACAGCGACTCGCACAACGACGTGCCGATGCTCTCCCTGGTGGGCACCGCCGTCGCCATCAACCCGGACTCCGACCTGCGCGACGTCGCGCGCGTGCGGGGCTGGGAGATCCGCGACTACCGCACCGGCCGCAAGGCCGCCAAGATCGGCGTCCCCACCGCCATCGGCGTCGGCGTCGCCGTCGGCGGCGCCGCCGCGCTGATCAAGCACTTCAGCGACGACTAGTCCCTCGAGTTCGACGGTGCCCGCCATCGCGGTTGGTGTCATCGCGCGATGCCCATACAGATACTGAATAACGCCAGTTCGCCGCCGGGTGATGGCTCGCCGTTCGGAGAGACGGCCGCCGGACCGGCGATTGTTAGCGGATTCGGCGACCAAATCGCAGGTCGCCTCCGGCGAAACCGCAGGCAACTCCGGCGGTAGCCGGTGTGCCGTGGGGGAATCGGCGTGGAGCGAGGGAGAGCCGGCGTCCGGTGGGGGAATCGGCGCCGCGTGGGGGACGGCCGCTCCCCCACCGCACGAGCGGCGTCTCATGGGGGAACGAACGTCGGAGTCGCCTTTCGGCGCCGCGCGGGGGACGAACACGAAGCAGTACTGGCGCCGCGCGAACCCGACGAGCCGACAGCCCGACGTGGGCACCCCTGCCGCCCTGCCCCGCCGGACCGGACCGACGGTGCCCGACGCTCAGAAGTCCTGGAAGATGTTCTTCCGGCGCGCGAGGATGCGGTAGAGGGACTGCTGGATGGTCTCGCGGACGTTGTCGGTGAGCTCGAAGACGACCATGGGGTCGTCGGCGTCGGCCTCGGTGAAGCGGTCGGTCGCGATGGGCTCGCCGAACTCGATGTGCCACTTCGACGGCAGCGGCACCATGCCCAGCGGGCCGAGCCACGGGAACAGCGGCGTGATCGGCGCGTAGGGCAGGCCCAGCAACCGGGCGACGGGCTTGACGTCGGCCAGCATCGGGTAGATCTCCTCGGCGCCCACGATGGACACCGGGATGATCGGGACGCCGGCGCGGATCGCCGCGGTCACGAAGCCGCCGCGGCCGAAGCGCTGCAGCTTGTAGCGGTCGCGGTAGAGCTTGCCGATGCCCTTGAAGCCCTCGGGCCACACGGCGACGAGCTCACCGCGCGTGAGGAGCGCCTCGGCGTCGGCGTTGCAGGCGACGGTGGCGCCCATCTTGCGGGCGACCTCACCGATGAACGGGTACTCGAAGGCCAGGTCGGCGGCCAACAGGCGCAGGTGCCGCTGGTCGGGGTGATTGTCGTGCACCGCGACGGCCGACATCAGCCCGTCGAGCGGGATGACGCCGGAGTGGTTCGCCACCAACAGCGCGCCGCCCTCGCGGGGCAGGTTGTCGGCACCGGTGGTGTCCACCCGGAACCACTTGTCGTAGACGGGCCGCAACGCCGGCAGGAAGAGCGCGTCGGTCAGGTGCGGATCGAAACCGAAGGGGTCGATGTCGTAGTCGCCGGTGAGCCGCTCGCGGACGAAGGCGGCACCGTCGACCACCGAATCCGCGGCGCGCTCGCGCCAGCCCGGACCGGGCTCGCCCGGCTGCGCGGCGGCGATGTAGTCGGGGTTGAGGGCGTGCACCGTGGCCTCGCGGCGCGGGGCCGGCGGTGCCGGGGTGCCGGTCAGCGCGGACGGGTGCCGCTGCTGCGCGCGCTCGCGCCCCTCGGTGCGAGCGGTGTCGATGGACACGGGCAGCTGCAGCACCTTCGCGTGCTGTGAGCCTGAAGCGTTGGTCATGTGTCTACCGTCCAGCCGTGCCGTACTCGGAACCGATTCCCGCGAGGCGTCGTGCCAGCGAGGCGACCCGCTGCTCGACGCCCACGATCGAATCCACACCGATTGTAGGTTCTGTGCGGCCGTGGCGTGCGGCGTCTTCCATTGCCTGCCGCGTGGTGAAGCGCGGCTCGAAGCCGAGCTCCTTCCGCATGCGCGTCGTGTCGAAGGCGTTGCCGAAGCTCAGGTAGGCGAGCTGTACCTTGTCCGTCGTGCCGCGGCCCCGGCCGCGGATCGCGGCGACGGCCGGCCCGAAGGCGGGCTTCACGACGGGCAGCGGCACCCGGCCGGACAGGCGGATGGCCTGCGACATGGCGATCGCGCCGTCGCCGGCGATGTTGTACGTGCCCGGCTTCCCGGCCACCACGGCGTGCTCGAGGGCCCCGAGGGCGTCGTCCTGGTGCAGCAGTTGCAGCCGGGCGTCGCGGCCGATGATGGAGGGCACGACGGGCCGCTCGAACAGCGAGCCGAGCAGCGTCTCGATGTTGGGCCCCAGGATCGGCGCGAGGCGCAGGATCGTGAGGTCGATGTCGGTGCGGCGGCGGGCCATGCTGCGGGCGTAGGCCTCGGCGTCGAGCAGGTCGCGCGGGTGGCCGCTGGCCGCGGCGCCGCTGACGAGGTCCTCGGTGATGAGCGCGGGGTTGCGGGAGCGCGAGCCGTAGACCTGCGTCGCCGAGCGCATGATCACCCGCTTGACCGTCTCCGACTTCTGGCACGCGGCGAAGACCCGCATGGAGCCGAAGACGATCGCGTCCTTGGTGGACCCGGACGGGAAGTGGTTGTCGGTGACCGACGTCGAGCAGTGCACGACGGTGTCGACCTCGTTGGTCGCCATGATCTTGCCGAAGATGTGGCTGCGGTAGTCGACGCGGATGAACTCCGCGGGCTCCATCCGCCGGTGCATCGCTTTGGTCGGCGGCACGGCGTCCACACCGATCACTCGCTCGATGTCGGGGCGCTGCGCGAGCCGGCGCACGAGGTAGCCGCCCACGAACGTGGAGGCGCCCGTCACCATGACGACGCGCGGCGCGCTGACGACCGACTCACCCATTACTGAAGAGTAACCGGAAACACGAAAGCCCGCCCAGATCCTGGGCGGGCTCTCATGAAAGTGTGACCAGAAGGCCTACTTGCCGAGCTTCCTACGCTGCACCCGGGTGCGGCGGAGCAGCTTGCGGTGCTTCTTCTTCGACATGCGCTTGCGGCGCTTCTTGATCACTGAACCCATGGGTTCCTCACGTCTCTCTATCGAATTGCCATGTTCGGTGCGCGGCGGCCGGGTACCGATGAGCCCCCGCGTCCACGCAGCAGGCTTCTACCTTACCCGTCGCAGCGACCCAGGCGAAATCCGCCCGTGCCGCCGCCGCGGCTGACGTCCTCCGACGGGGCCTAGCCCGCGTCGAAGAACGAGGTCTGCAGGTAGTCGTGGACCGCCTTCTCGTGGACCCGGAAGGACCGGCCCACGCGCACCGCGGGGAGCTCCCCGTTGTGCACCAGGCGGTAGACCGTCATCTTCGACACCCGCATGAGGGTGGCGACCTCGGCCACCGTCAGGAACGACGAGCCGGCTGCCTGGGGAGCCTGAGCTCCGGCACCGATCTCGGCGGGCTTGGTGTTCTTGTTTGCAGACGCCATGTAATCCCTAACCTCCGGCACATGTCGCGCCGCCGGCTTCCCCTCCGGCGGACCTGACACGCACGTGCTTCGAGCAGCTTAGCGGTACCAATGGGAATAATGCGACGGGAGTGAGCTAACCGAACCTTCTAGGCGAGACGCCCGAGCTCGGCCGATCGTTCCGCGCACGCCCGCGTCGCCGCGTAAAATGCAGGTCGGAGGCCATTTTTCTCCAGCTCGCGGATCGCGGCGGCCGTCGTACCGCCCGGAGAAGTCACCGCCGCCCGAAGCTCGACGGGCGACGTGGAAGTCTCAACCATTAGTGCACCCGCGCCCGCGATCGTGTGCGTGGCGAGGGTCGTCGCCTGATCGCGGGTGAGCCCCAGATCCACCCCGGCATCGATCAACGCCTCCGCGACGAGGAAGGCGTAGGCGGGCCCGGAGCCCGACAGGGCGGTGAGCGCGTCGAGCTTCGCCTCGGGCACGACGAGGGTCTTCCCCACCGCGTCCATGACCTCCCGCACGAGCGTCACGTGGGCCTCCGTCGCCTCCCGGCCGCCGGAGATCCCGCTCATCGACCGGCCGACGAGCATCGCCGTGTTCGGCATGACCCGCACGACGGGCGTCCCGTCGGGCAGCGCGGCCTCGTAGACGGTCGTGGGAACGCCCGCGGCCACCGAGGCCACCACGGCGCCCGGCCGCAGTGCGGAGGCCACGTCGGGCAGGATCGCGGACACCACGTCGGGCTTGACGGCGATCACCACGAGGTCCGCCGCGTCGACCGCCTCGGCGACGGTGGTCACCGTCGCCACCCCGTAGCGCTCGGCGAGCTCCCCGCCGCGGCCCGCGTGGGGCTCCGCGACCGTGAGCGCGCCGGGCTCGTGCCCGGCCGTGATCAGGCCGGCGAGCAGGGCCTCGCCGATCCGTCCGCCGCCGATCAGCGCGATACGACCATCCATCTCGGGTACTCCTCGATCAGTTCTTCGGTTCTTCAGGACTTCGGGGGCCGCGGCGCCGGCATCATCGCCATCTGCCGGGACGTCGCGACGACGTGCCCGGACTCGTCGACGAGGACGTGGTCCTCCTCGAACCACCGCTGCCCGACAACGGGCGCGGTCGCCCGGAACCGCAGCCAGCCGTCGACGGGCTCGCGGCGCACGGAGGCGGTCAGCGTGATGGTGGGCGCCCAGCCGACGCCGCCGAGGTTCGCGACCACGGGCAGCGAGATGTCGGTGGCGAGCAGCGCGAACAGGCCCGAGAGCGGCTCCTCGCGCAGCCGCACCCAGCCGCGGGTCTCGGCCGCGCCGGTGCGGCCCTCGATGACGGGCAGCGTCGAGGCGTCGTAGTGCACCTCGGCCACACGACCCACCTTGAAGATCTTCGCCGCGGGGTGCTCGGGGTCCCAGGCCAGCGCGTCCGCGGGCGGCGTGGGCGGCATGGCGTCCACCGGCAGGGTC